>CBFIFN010000087.1:0-5717 GCA_965661885.1 uncultured Burkholderiales bacterium
CGATCGGTAATACGGTCTACCTCATTCCCCCCTACGTTTTATCGGAGGAGTCAGCTGGGTTTCTAGCGAATGCTATCGCTTTTTGTATTGATGATGTATCGGATTGAGTTTGCTTAAAAAGTTAGAAGAAAAACTGAATGGCCTCAAAAATGCAGGGCTCTTGAGAAGAAAGCGTATTGCTCAGTCACCTACGCAAACTCATCAACGTATAAACAATCATGACAATTCGATCTCTGACGAAAAAACCCTCTTTTGTTCAAATGATTATTTAGGCCTAGCAAGTCATCCCGAGGTAATCGCTGCTTTGAAAGACGGAATCGATAAATGGGGTGGTGGTTCTGGTGCGTCCCACCTTATTAGTGGCCACATGGCACCCCACGAAGAGCTCGAGAGTATGATCAGTCAATTGTTCTCTGGACTCATATCTGACAATCGATGTATAACCTTTTCGACTGGATATATGGCAAATCTTGCTGTCATCACAGCATTGGCGCAGGGCGACTGTGAGATTTTTTCTGATGAGCTTAACCATGCTTCATTAATTGATGGAATAAGGCTTTGTAAAAAAACAGTCAAAATTTTTAAACACGCTGACTATGATCATCTAACCACGTTGCTGAGTGAAAGTACCGCTGAGCTGCGATTAATCGTCACCGATGGCGTATTTAGTATGGATGGGGACGCAACTGATTTAAATGCACTTTATGACCTGTCAGAAAAATATAACGCCTGGATCATAGTCGATGATGCTCACGGTTATGGCGTGTTGGGCTCTAATGGCCTCGGCACTCTAGAGCTCGCGACTCAAGCGAGTGATCGTGTCGTCTTAATTGGGACATTAGGTAAGTCTGCAGGACTCTCTGGAGCTTTTGTGGTCGCGCATAAAACAATTATCAATTTTATTTTTCAAACTGCGAGGGCTTATATTTATACGACTGCCGCTCTTCCAGCTATTTCTTTTGCCTTACTTAAATCGCTTGATCTCATTCACGGAGATGTCGGACGAGAACGAAGGTCGCAGTTAAAGGAACTAAAACACCACCTTGAAACTGGGCTATTGAGCTTAAAAAATAAATATCCAAATTTTGAGGTAACGATTGTGCCGTCGTCTTCTCCAATACAGGCAGTCGTTGTGGGTGCAGCCGAGCGTGCAACTCGATTGTCCTTCCGTTTGGAGGAATTAGGGTTTCGTATCCCAGGGATTCGGCCACCAACTGTACCCAAAGGGACCTCCCGCATTAGGCTTACACTGTCGGCGAATCACACCATTAACGACGTTGATCTTTTGCTGGAAGCGCTTGGGTTATGCTTTAGGGAAGAAGTATGAGTAAACAATTCTTTGTGACTGGAACCGATACCGAAATTGGCAAAACCACCGTGACCTCTAGTCTAGTCTCGGCGGTTACTAAGATGGGGCATACTTGCGTTGGCTTGAAGCCGATTGCTGCAGGGCAGGATTTCGTTGATGGCGCTTGGGTCAATGACGATGTTTTGCGCTTGAGTCGGGTATGTAAACCCGCTATTGGCATACATGACATCTGCGCTTATGAATTTAGAACACCGTGTGCACCTCACATCGCAGCAGATTTAGAGTCTCAAGTGATTGAGAAGGACGTTGTTTTAAAACATATTCGCTCGTCTGTATGTTTAGCTGAATATTCCTTTGTGGAGGGCGTTGGAGGTTTTGATATCCCTCTAAATCCAGATTGGACGACCGCTGATCTAGCTGCTGATTTACAATTCCCAGTCATATTGGTTGTAGGTATGCGACTCGGTTGTATCAACCATGCGCTATTGTCTGTCGAGTCCATCGAGCGTCGTGGCTTGCAACTCGTTGGGTGGGTGAGTAATTTTGTTGATCCAAACTTTTCATTTGCAAAGGAGAATCTTTCAACTTTATCTGACCGAATTAAATGCCCCATGATCGGGAAAGTGCCTTACATGGAAGAGCCGTTGCAGGACGTTGATGCCGGTGATTTTCAACTAAAACAATTGCTAAATTGTTGAAGTTTTTTTTCTGTCGGCTGAAACAGTAAAAAATTAATGGCGCCCCGGAGACGAATCGAACGTCCGACCTACCCCTTAGGAGGGGGTTGCTCTATCCCCTGAGCTACCAGGGCGCTGAAGGTAACATTTTAGCTTACCTTGCTCAAAGAGTTACAATAAGGATCCTTGTTTAACGTGGGCGCTATAAAACCGCGACCAACTTGAGCGTTTCCGCTGCAAAACACAATGAAATTGAATGGTGTGAATGAAATTTACTGATCTAGGTCTTGACGATGTAATACTGCGTGCTGTTGTTGATGAGGGTTACACGGAACCCACTTTGATACAACAAGAAGCTATCCCCAATGTTCTTAATGGCAAGGATGTAATGGCAGCCGCTCAGACCGGTACGGGCAAGACAGCCAGCTTTACACTACCCATGCTGCATCGTTTGCTCAGACACGCGAATACAAGTACGTCGCCAGCCAAACATCCAGTAAGGGCTTTAATTTTGACGCCAACACGGGAGTTAGCAGCGCAAGTCGAAGAAAGTGCGCAGCGATACGGGAAGCATGTTTCCCTCAGAGTTGGTTGTGTTTACGGAGGCGTTCCTATGAACCCTCAGGTCGATATGCTGCGATCGGGTGTTGAGATATTGGTAGCCACTCCTGGCCGACTTCTCGATCATGTTGGGACCAATAACGTAAGATTTTCTTCCGTTGAATTTTTAGTTTTAGATGAGGCGGACCGGATGCTCGACATGGGTTTCTTGCCAGACATTAAAAAAATTGTCGATTTAATACCTCCTTCACGCCAGACTTTACTATTTTCGGCGACTTATTCTGAGGATATCAGGCGTCTTGCTGGTGACTGGTTAAAGAATCCGGTAAAAGTCGAGGTCGCACCGAGGAATACCGTTACGGATACGATCCAGCATACCGTCCTTAATGTAGATGAGCGAGACAAGTCAAGACAACTCGTTAGGTTACTGACCGACGGGAAGATTGGCCAAGCGTTAATTTTTTGTAATACTAAAATTGGAGCGAATCGTCTGACTCGGCATCTGCAAAATAAAGGTGTTGAGTCCGAGGCAATTCATAGCGATCGTTCTCAAATTGAACGAACGACGGCATTAGAAAACTTTAAAGCGAATAAAACTAAAGTCCTAGTGGCAACTGATATTGCCGCGCGGGGTTTGGATATTGAACAGCTCCCTCATGTGGTGAATTATGATCTGCCGCATAACTCGGAAGATTACGTGCATCGAATCGGTCGAACCGGTCGGGCTGGTCAAAAGGGAGAAGCGATATCGTTTTGCACTCCTAATGATCAAGAGTCTATTCGGGCCATTGAGAAATTAATCAACAAGAAACTAAAGCAAGCGGAACCCGTTAGATCTGCGCCTTCGCCTGCGCGCGAAAAGTCTTCGGATCGCAAGCAAAGGAAACAACCTAATGTTGATAGTTTCTTTTCAGAGCCGTACACGCCCCAAAAAGGGCTGATCGTGTCTGAAAAAGGTGGGGTGGTCGAGGAGAAGTTTCAACCTGGAGCAAAGCAAGCTGACAAAAAGCCACTGGCGGCTTTGTTTATGCCCCCGAAGAAAAATAAATAAGCTTATAGGTATCGATCGTTCGCCGAACAGTTTTCAAAGATACTAGGATTAGTTGCGTGAGGTATTAACAGGCCCTTACTCTTCGGCGAGCTCCATTTCCAGTTCTCGGAAAGATTTTGGTCTGTACTTGTTTTCGTAGCTTGGGTTTAGCGCTCCGTCTCTTACTTGGAATTCTCGACGCTGAAGCCAGCTATCACGGACAAAACTATACTCATCAATGGCTGCATCGCCTAGCATGTCTTCCGATTCTAAAAATCTAGAACGAATATCGATGATCTCCAGTCCTGTGAGGCCCAACCGGGTCGTATCATCGTTGATATGCGTTATTGGGTCCATAAAGTAGTCTGCAGGTTTTCCGATTCCATCTCGTACAGAACTGGGCCCGAGCAGTGGTAATACCAGATAAGGTCCGCTCCCAAATCCCCAATGCCCCAGTGTTTGACCGAAGTCCTCTTGATGGTAAGGAATGCCTATCTCTGACGCGACGTCAAACATGCCGCCAACTCCCAAAATAAGGTTAGTTGTAAATCGAGCCACATCTGATGGGACATTACTTACTTTACCTTGAAGTAGGTCATTAAAAGCCGTGTTCAGCACTCCTAGGTTAGTGTAAAAATTTCGCACCCCTGTTCTTACAAGCGATGGTACAAAAGTTGTGTATGTCCTCGCCGCCGGCTTGATAACTATTTTGTCAACCGTTTTATTAAATGCATATATTTTTCGATTCATGGGTTCCAGCGGATCATGACTGTTCGGCCCTGTCGCACAACCGCTCGCGAAGACTGATACAACTAGCAAAATAAAAATATTCAAATTTTTCATTGAATTCACCGGAAATACACTCAGGAAATTATACCGCGTATTCGTCACGTTTTAGTATGAATACTTTATGGTAATCTCATCACAATTGATGACACAACAGTTTACACACTAAGGGGATAACATGGAGCTTGGTCTTAAAGGTAAATGGGGTTTAATTTGCGCAGGTAGTAAAGGTTTGGGCAGAGCGTGTGCGGAATCGCTTGCAGAGGAGGGCGTCAATGTAGTCATAGCGGCTCGTGGTCAGGAGGCGCTAACGGATGTAGCGAGTCATATTCGGTCAATCTCAGATGTAGAGGTCAGAACAGTTGCTGTAGATATAACTACTCAAAGTGGTCGCGAGGAAACTTTAAGTGCTTGTCCGTCACTTGATATCTTAGTAAATAATGCAGGTGGTCCTCCTGCTGGGAATTTTCGCGATTTCAGCATCTCTGACTGGGAAAAGGCTCTTAACGCAAATATGTTGACCCCAATCGAGTTGATCAAGTCGGTTTTGGATGGGATGATTGAGCGACAATTCGGACGGATTGTTAACATTACTTCGGCGGCGGTGAAGGCTCCGATACCGATTTTAGGGTTGTCCAATGGCGCGCGTGCTGGTCTGACGGGGTTTATAGCGGGCCTGTCTAGGCAAACACCAATGCATAATGTCACGATAAATAATATCCTTCCTGGCGCATTCGCCACCGAGACAATGAACGGTCGAATGGCTGCTATGGCTAAACAAAGTGAAACCTCAATAGAGGAGGTTGAGAAGGCTAGACTTAATGCGATTCCGGCAGGACGTTTCGGAGAGCCTAAGGAGTTCGGTCAGTTATGTGCATATATATGCAGCGCTCAAGCGTCGTATATTACAGGCCACAATTTCTTAATTGACGGTGGAGTTTATAACGGTACTTTATAAATTTATACTTCATTTATTTCATTGAAATCAATATGTTAATTTAATAATTGATTGTGTCTAAACGCTAATTGATGGATTCCGGTATACGATTATTTCGGTATTCGGTATAGAGCACTTGTTTCGTTTTATTTTTTAATAGAAAAATACTTGAATTTCTCCACCGAAACCGTATAGTTCCGGCTTCAAGTAACAAGACTAGCTTGGACATTAGTGTCTTAGTTTGGTCTTTAGGTCGTTCAAATGATCTTAGTGGGACATTGCAGCCACAAATTGTTTGGGCGAGATCGCGGTTTGGGTATGCGTCTATGACGCAACGCTGGGTTAACCCCCCACATCACGTAGGGAGACAGTGATATGCGTAATCTCAAATTGAAGAAGGTTCGTCCGGTCGCAACG
>CBFIFN010000088.1:0-5688 GCA_965661885.1 uncultured Burkholderiales bacterium
GTTGGTAGAGCCCCGGATTGTGATTCCGGTGGTCGTGGGTTCGAGCCCCATCGTCCACCCCACTTATGCCTCAACAATATTACTCAAGCTGGGCTTCGGCGATAAATAGTTATTAGGCTATGTTGGCTGAGGCATGACGCTCTGGAAAATACGCGTCGACAAACGCAAGCGAGAACCCTACGGCTTGACACGCTTTTTATGGTCTCAGACTGGTTGAATTAACCTTTTAGTTCTAACAAACGATTCTAAATGCGATGTAGTATGAGTTTTATCTATGACTTTCCGAAAAATGGACAACTCGTATGCTTCAAGAAAATTTAGAATCTAGATGGATTGATTGTTTTGAAAAAAGTTTTTCGCTAAGCGGGGTAGGTCGTGGGCACCTTGTCGCGATTTTATGTGAGTCGCAATCGCGACCCATATTGTCACAATTGTCTGAGCATGCGCTTTTGAGGTTGGGAGCCCGTCCCGTGCACTTTAAAGTACCGTCACAACCCATAACGGATTCTATGCTAGTGCGCTCGACCGGTGCGTCTAACGCATTAGAGGGGTACGAGAAATTGCTCCCAGCTTTAGCGGCCTGTGATTTGATTGTCGACGTTACTGTCGAGGGTATGCTTCATTCGAAAGAGCTGCAGACTCTTGTTAAACAGGGCGGCCGACTGCTCATGATTTCAAATGAACATCCGGAAGTGCTTGAAAGGTGCATGCCTGACCCTGCTCTGAGACCAAGAGTGGACAAAAGCTTAGAGCTTTTGAGACAAACAACAGTTATGACTGTTACCTCGGCCGCAGGCACGAACCTCTCCGCAAAAATAAAGGATGCGCCCTTAAGGGGAGGGGCTGGTTACCTGACCTCTGAGGACCAGGTTGCCTATTGGCCGGCCGGTCTGGCGTTGTTTTTTCCTTTAGCTCAGTCGGTTGATGGTATTGTTGTTTTCGAGCCGGGAGACGTAAATTTAACATTTAAACGATATTTTGAAAGTCGCGTGACGCTGCAGATTGAGGATGATTTTGTCGTATCAATTGAGGGTAGTGGTTTGGATGCAGACCTTATGCGCGTGTACTATGAGGGATGGTCTGACTCAAACGCCTATGCGATCTCGCACCTAGGCTGGGGCTTAAATCCTCGAGCTAGGTGGGAGGCCCTTATGATGTACGACAAAGGCCAGGTTAACGGAACGGAGCTACGCGCTATAGCAGGTAGTTTTTTGATTTCAACAGGCGCTAACGAATTCGCTAATCGTTTTACGAAGTGTCACTTTGATCTCCCAATGCGTAATTGTTCAGTTAAATTGGATGACCTTGAGGTCATCAACAAAGGTCGATTGGTTGGGCCGCTTTCTTGATGGATGAGCCGGACATGTCTCAATCGAGGGTGAGTGGTTCTCCAGGAATTATTTTTGATGAGGTCGGGAGCGGGCCCCCTTTGATATTCTTACACGGTATCGGCGGGAATCGAACAAATTGGACAGAGCAGCAGTACTATTTGGCCGATATATGTACAACGATAGCCTGGGACGCTCGAGGGTATGGACTTTCAGAGGATTACGAGGGACCGTTGCAGTTCAGTCAATTTAGCGATGACCTGAATCGTTTATTAGATTTTCGTCGAATTGACTGTGCCCATTTTGTGGGTTTATCAATGGGTGCGAGGATACTCATGAATTTCTTTTCGTTAGCATCTGACCGAGTTTCCACGCTTACGTTATGTGACTGTTTTTATAGCTTTGGAGCAGCGCTGAGCGCAGAAAAACAGGCTGAATATATCGCTTTGCGCCAAGAGCCACTCAGGTCGGGAAGGACCTTAGGAGACATTGCACCCAAATTAATTGAATCGTTGGTCAGTCCGAGTTGTCGTTTAGAAGTCAAGGCGAGATTGCACGAGAGTATCTTAGCTCTTCACGTAGAGTCCTACCTAAAGACGGTCGCGGCGAGTTTGAGCTTTGATATGATCGGCAAACTCGCAGATTTTGATATTCCAGTCCAACTGATTTTCGGCGAGCATGATCGTTTGACACCGCCTTCTATTGGAAGAACCATGATGCAGCAATTGCCCAATGCGCGTTTAAAAGTGATCAAAGACGCGGGTCACATCTCCAATATGGAGCAACCTTCTGACTTTAACAATATCCTGAGAAGCTTCTTGACGCCGAATTTAGGGATGGCTAAATTCCAAAGAGAAATTAAGAATGAAGTCATATAGATCGAATGCATAAAAATGATTAAAGAAATCCCTGTGCTCATTATAGGCGGTGGGTCGGTGGGCTTATCGTTATCAGCGGAGTTGGGTTGGCGAAATGTAGACAACCTTGTTATTGAGCAAAATGAAACGTTGAACCCTCATCCGCGTGCTAATGCAGTGGCAAACCGAACGATGGAATATTATCGTCGCTGGGGAATTGACCAAGCACTTACAGAAGCTGGGGTACCACCTGATCATCCCGCCGACTATTACTGGGTCTCTAGCTTGCATGGGCGGGAACTGCATCATGTTTCCCTTCCACCTTTCAAAAAAATGAGAGAGGTACATAAAAGTGGTCCAAAAATTCGAGAAGAGCACACTTGGTCACCGTATTTAAAGACGATTACAGGTCAAAATGAGGTCGAAAAAAAATTACTGAGCTACGTTCATTCAAGACCGTCTTCTGAATTTTTGTTTAATAAGAAGCTCATAAGATTCAATCAAGACGCGGATGGCGTGGATTGTGACGTGGAATGTAAGACAACTGGCGCGCGTGAAACTATTCGTTGTAGGGTTTTGGTCGCATGCGATGGTGGACGATCATTTGTGCGACAACAGATGGGGGTCAGCCTGAGCGGTCGATCAAATCTTGCCCGGTTCGTCTCAATTTATTTCAGTGCACCACACTTCAAAAATTGTCACAAATTTGGACAAGCTAACATATTTTTCCCCCTTCACAGAGATTATGCTGGATTCATACTGAACTGGGATGGTGGGACCACATTTACTTATCATTTGATGCTGAGTGACCAGCAACAATGGGATCGTATTGATCCGATTCAGGCCATCGAGCGAGTGCTTGGGAGTCATACTGAGATCGAGGTGATGTCTACCCAGCCTTGGACCGCTCACGCTCTGGTCGCCGACCAGTATCGTGATGGACGAGTATTCTTGGCTGGGGATGCCGCTCATCTTTTTTCGCCTACTGGGGGTTTTGGAATGAACACAGGGGTGTCTGATATTATAAATTTGGCATGGAAACTTGAGGCGTCGCTTGAGGGTTGGGGTGGTGAGTATCTACTTGACAGTTATTTTTCAGAGCGTCATACAATTGGCGTGCGTAATACACGTGAGGCAGCGGATTGCTTCGATTGTCTCAATGATGTGATGGTTCACGGGGATGAACTTGATGAGGAGGGTCCCGAAGGGGATAAATTACGTGAGGAGTTAGGAAAGGTGCTTAAAGATCAGGAAAAGCTGATCTCCTCGTCTGGTACATTACTTGGCTACCGATACGAGGGGTCGCCGATTGTGATCTCAGATGGCACGCCAGAGCCGAATGACGATCCGAGAAAGTACCTGCCGGTTGCCAGACCAGGACACCGTGCACCTCATATTTGGTTGGAAGAAGGGGTTTCAATACTCGATAAATTGGGCAAAGGTTTCACACTTTTTAAGTTCACAGCGATAGACACTCACTTGTTGGAGGAGTCGGCTGAATCCATTGGTTTACCTCTTGAAGTTGTTTTTATCAATAACATCGCGGCAGCCGATCTTTATGACGCAAATCTAGTATTAGTTCGACCAGATTTAATGATTGCGTGGCGATCAGACAACTTGCCTGACCAACTGCGAGACCTTTTAGATCAAGTGCGTGGGGTTTATCAGTGATGTTCTGGATTTTAAATTTGAAGGCGGAGAGCAAAAAATGATGATTAAAAAAATGTTTATTGGTTTATCAGTCGTGATTCTTGCGTTAATGACCGGGTGCAGCCAAAAACAAGATACGATAAAACTGGGCTACATTGATCCGTTGTCAGGCCCTTTTGCGAATATTGGTGAACATGTCCTGAGGGAGCTTCAACTGTATGTGAAGGACGTGAATGACCGTGGGGGGGTTTTAAATGGGGTTAAGTTTGAGATTGTTTCCATTGACGGAAAAGCTAACCCTCAGGAGTCTTTGATCGGATTTCGACAGTTGGTTGATCAAAATATCAAGTTTTTAGTGCAGGGAACTTCGTCAGCCGTTGCTGGCGCCTTAACTGAGGCGGTTGCAAAACATAATGAGCGGAACCCAGATAAAGCAATTGTTTATCTAAATTACGGGGCAGTCGACCCTGTCTTGACTAATGACCGTTGTAATTTTTGGCATTTCAGATTTGATGCTGATGCTGATATGAAAATGGAAGCAATGACCAATATGATGGCGGTTGACTCAACTATTAAGAAAGTTTATTTGATTAATCAGGATTACTCTTTTGGTCATGCAATATCCAGTGCGTCCAAGTCAATGCTTGCTGTTAAGCGTCCCGACATAGCTATAGTGGGTGACGACTTGCATCCGTTAGGTAAAATTAAAGACTTCTCGTCATATATTTCGAAAATTCGAGCGTCTGGCGCTGATTCTGTGATTACCGGTAATTGGGGTGCGGATTTAGCGTTACTTGTGAGAGCGGCAAGTGAGGCAGGTTTGGAGGTGGATTTTTATACCCAATACGCGGGTATTGTCGGAGGTCTTTCAGCAATGGGCGAGGCTGCTGCAGATCGAGTAAAGCAAGTTACGATGTGGCACGTGAATTCAGGAGGAGAGGCCTCTGACGCGCTTACACAGGCTTACCGCGATCAGTTTCCTACAGCTGATGACGATTTATTTTTCTTGTCCTTGAAGCACGCTATCGAGCTTCTTGTGATGGCCATAAATGAGACAAAATCTGTAGATCCTCTCCTGATTGCAAAAGCGCTTGAAAATAGCAGGTATGAGGGGATCACAGGTGAGGTATATATGAGAGCAGATAATCATCAATTAATGCAACCGTTGTACGTTTCCACATTTAAAAAATCTGGAGTGGCTGGTGTTACCTTTGATGTCGAACGTATGGGCATTGGTCCCATGACCGACTTCGTGACTCAAGCTGAAAACACTTTTCTGCCAACGACGTGTGAGATGCAGCGGCCCTTTTAAAAATTTGCGCATTGGAATGATGTTCATGTCCGGTGCGTCGTCGCCGGCTATCATCACTTTTTGTCACTTTAATGTGTGATGACCAAAGGGTTACGGATGTTATCGCCGTTTCAACTGGAGGGCCCAGTTGGTCAGCGTGATAAGGATCCCAAATATAACGTAAGTCGTGACAATCATCGGTCCTGTTGGAGCATCAATTAGCGCTGAAAATCCGATTCCCGTTACCATGGACACCGCGCTAAATAGCCAAGCGTAGAGCAAAGGTTTGCTTTTTCCGAATGTCACTAACGCTGGGAGAATGAGGCTGGCGAACACAACGTATATACCAATTAGCTGAACTGTCGCGGTAATCGTAAGGGCGAACATGAAGTAAAAACCCAGCCCTTTTCTGAGGCTCGGCAGCATTAACCAAGCTGCAGCAATCCATATGCAGAAGGGTAAATACAATTTAACGTCTCTGACGGTTGTAAAGAGAATTTGTCCCGACATTAATTGCTTGAGTTCCTCGTCTCCATGGGGGTTATTGCTAAGAATTAGGATC
>CBFIFN010000089.1:0-5633 GCA_965661885.1 uncultured Burkholderiales bacterium
TTTAAATTACTTCTAATTCATCATTTGGAATCCCATCCGCCCAGGGTAGAGAAACTTCATAATTTGAAATCAAACAATCGTCGGGCAAGCACTCGATAGGGGCAAATTGCCTATGAGCTATATACCCAGGCCGCTTAAACCGTTTTATATGGTTAGACACCGCACACAAACTCAAATAAACCGCCTTTCGATCCCAGGGAGATAAATTCGAGCCAGAGGCATGTACGAGGCAGGAGTGGAACAAAATCATGGATCCTGCAGGACCTTTAGGAGACACAATCCCACCCTCAGCGACTAACGAAGAAATTGTTTCTGCGTCGAGAGTCCACAAAGGGTAACTAGTGGTTTCCGTATCATGACCCGCTTCCAATACCCCTTTCTTGTGGCTACCCGGAATAAACATAAGCGGACCATTATGCTCATTGACATCATCTAAGAATATCGCGATGTTCATGGCGCGCGGTTCAGCCATGTGGTCATCAGCATGCCATGTGCCAAAATCTTGATGCCACTGCCAAACGTCACCATCAAATGCAGCCTTCGCATTCACCTTAAATTGATGCATGTAAACCGATTCGTCGAATAATTCTTCGACTGGCTTGATCATACGAGGGTGACGTGATAGGCGAGCAAAAGCTTGATTATAGTTATGCGCAGCAAAATTAGTTCGTACCGATTTAGAGCCCTTCTCCCTCACATTGCAAACCATATCTTGAGCGAAAAGGTCTTCTAATTGTGACGTCAGCGAATCAATTTCAGAGGCATCAAATAACGATGGGAAAAACAGAAACCCCTTCTCGTCAAATTCTTTCAATTGCGCCTTACTAAGTTGTTTCATCTATGTAACTCCTTCTTAAACAAGTTTTTTAAAATCAATTGTTAACCGTAGTTCGATCCAAGGCGTTAGCTAAGGCCTCCCCGGCAGACTCGCCATGTCTTCGAGCTAACTGTTCAGCCAAAACAGCATCACCACGGTTTATGGCTATCAAAATGGCTTCATGCTCATCCCAAATTAACCCTGTATTACTCAACTGCGCCACGACAGCGCCCATCGCTCTTCTAATATGCTTCCAATGGAACTCACACGAATCTTGGATCATTACGTTACCTGACAAACTATAAATAGATTGGTGAAAATTCAAATCCGCCTTAATTAAACCGGATATTTTTCCATCTGCAGCGGCTTGTCTACCGTCGCTGATAAGCTCCGATTTGAGCTTCATTCCGCGCTTTGCGGCTTCGCGTGCTGCCAATCCATCCAACACTGACCGCACCTGATAAGTTTGCTCTATTACATCTGGGTTTATAGGCGCAATCATCAATCCTCTTCGACCTTTATCAACGACGAAGCCATCTTTCTTAAGCACTCGAAGCGCTTGAAGCACAGGCTGTCGTGATACGTTTAATAATTTGGCTAATCCTTGCTGAGTAACTATGGTCTCAGGGGTCAATTCGGCACTACAAATAGCCTCAAGTAACTGTTCGTAAACCCGATCCGTCAGGTCCGGTTCCGCTGCAATTCGCGTCAAGGGAGGCATAAACTTAAAGTCCTTTTCAATTAGTGTATACAGAATACACTAATAGTGGTCTCAATGCTACAAAAATGAAAATAAGATAGAAATAATTTGGATATATCTTGGAAATTAATATATCGTTTTGGACCTATGAGATCACTTAGTCGGTTACAGAAAACCCTCCTCCTCGTGGGCGCAACACTAATTGCTACCGCACTTCTAATACCCAACGACAAAACTTTAAACCCAATAATCGTTCCGGATATCCTGTGGGACCGATTCTCATTTTCTCCTCGACCTGAAATAGAAGTCATTGAAAACAATCCCAGCTCGATTGTGTTCGCATCTAGCATTCACCCACAGGCTCGTTTGACCGTAGCCAAAAACGGGGATTTCCGAAGCGCGCCGAAAGATATTGTTACGGCGCTTTGCAGAAATGAAATGTGCACCTATAAAGCTTACGAGAATCGACAAATGGATGGCGCGGTTGCTCGATTTCAGTCTGGCGACGATCTTCAATTAGTCCTGATTCGATCAAAACAGAAGCAAGTCTGGATGGAATACAAAGGTCCGAGCAGCACCTTTGAATTATTTGAACCACTCATTACTGAGTTACATCAGCAAACCGAGCCGAACAATCAAGTTTAATCCCAAGTGATTGAGAGCAGGCGAGACGACTCCTAATTAGCATCAACCCTGAACCGTTTCCGGGTTTTTGAGTCGCATAACGATATTACCGAGTAACTAAAGAGACCCAAAAAAATGGAATCATCTGACCTACAACCCACCCTGCTCAAAGACTACACACCATCAGCTTTCGAAATACCAACAGTAGAACTTGAAGTATTAATTGAAAAAAATTTTACAGAGATTCATGCCAAGCTCACTGTCAATAAATTAAACAAAACAGCGAGTCCCGACTTAGTGCTGCACGGTGAGGATTTAGAGCTCATTGAAATAAAAATGAATGATCGAAGTTTAGCTGCTAGCGAATTCCTGTGTTCAGGCAGCTCTCTAATTCTCAAGAGCGTGGACGATTCTTTCATACTCGAAACGACGGTTCGCATTTATCCTGAAAAGAATACCCGGCTAATGGGACTCTACGCGTCGCAACACGGATATTTCACCCAGTGTGAGGCTGAAGGCTTTCGACGAATTACATTTTTTCTTGATAGGCCAGACATATTGTCGCGATATACAACGCGAATTATCGCGCCGAAGTCTCAATACCCCGTCCTCCTATCAAATGGAAACTTAACGGAATTAGGCGAGTTGGATAACGGCAAACATTTTGCCCAATGGACGGACCCTCACCCCAAGCCTTGTTACCTGTTCGCGATGGTACTCGGCCGATTAGAAAAAAATGAAGAACAGTTCATCACCTCATCCGGCAAAACCGTAGCTCTGCAGATCTACGCTCCGGCACATCAAATTAGTCAGACCACGTTCGCAATGGAGGCGTTAAAGCGATCTATGCGCTGGGATGAAAATAGGTTTAATCTCGAAGTCGACCTTGACCAATACATGATAGTCGCAGTTGATGACTTTAATATGGGAGCAATGGAGAACAAAGGGTTAAATATTTTTAATACCAAATATATTTTAGCGCACCCATCCATCTCTACTGATCGAGATTTTATGCTCTTAGATAGAGTCGTGGCTCATGAATATTTTCATAATTGGACCGGAAATCGCGTCACTTGTAGAGATTGGTTCCAATTAAGTCTTAAAGAAGGATTAACCGTTTTTCGTGACCAAGAATATGGGGCCGACACCTATTCACGAGGAGTGCAAAGAATTCAAGAAGTCCGCAATTTGAGAACCATACAATTTCCAGAGGATGCTGGCCCAATGGCTCACCCAATCAGGCCTGACGCGTATGTTGAGATCAACAACTTTTACACCTCAACTGTTTACGAAAAAGGGGCGGAAATTGTTCGTATGATTCATACGTTAATTGGCGAGAAAAACTTTCAAAATGGTATGACCATCTATTTTGAGCGTCATGATGGCTGCGCGGTGACTACCGAGGAATTTATAGCCGCTATGGAAAGTGCGTCGGGGGAGGATTTGTCACGCTTTAGAAATTGGTATACGCAAGCCGGTACGCCAGAAGTGATCATTAAAAGCACCTACGACTCACAGTCCCAACGGTATACGCTTGACTGCCAACAAACGTTTCCAGGACAGAAATTTCAATCAAATGAGCCTGTTCACATCCCTATTAGAGTTAAGCTTTTCCAGCCGAATGGGACAGATCAAGAAGAAAAAATACTGTCGCTCAAAAAACCGAAAGAAACATTCACATTTAGCGAAATATCCGAACGTCCTATACCGTCATTATTTCGTCAGTTCTCTTCACCGGTAATTCTAGACTTCGAATATTCCGACGACGAGTTGCTTTATCTTCTTGCGAACGATGACGACCCATTTAATCGCTGGGAGTCAGGACAGCAACTACAAAGCCGTATGATGTTAGCAACAGCATGTAACTCTGAACAGAAACTCACACCGACATCCGTGTCCAAACTTTGTCTCAATTTATCCTCATGCTTAGAAGAAGCGGCCAATGATCCGGCATTCACCGCAGAGCTCTTATCAACGCCAGCTGAGAGCCACCTTGCTGAGTCACTCGCCCTGGTAGATCCTGTTTTGCTACATCAATCGCGCAATTCTTTAAGATTATTACTCGCTCAAAATCTCGAATCAGCACTGCTAAAGATTTACTTGAATCAACCAGAGATAACACCTTACGATCCTGGCTCGATATCAGCGGGCCAACGTGCGCTCAAAAATGCGTGCCTCAGTCTTCTGGTTGAAACCGGCAAACAGAAACACATTGATCTTTGCTTACAGCAGTATAAGCGAGCTACAAATATGACTAACGAATATGCTGCGCTCCAAATCATCGTAAACACCAACCACCCTGAGCGTGAAGAAGCTTTATCGGACTACTTTAACAATAGGCAAACAGAACCTCTGGCAATAGACAAATGGTTTGCAGTCCAAGCCGGCTCACGAGTAAAAGATACCACCAGTCAAGTAAAAAAACTCATGCAACATCCAAGCTTTGATATTAAAAATCCAAATAAGACTTTCGCCCTTTTAAGGACTTTTTCAGCCAATCATATTCATTTCCATGCGGCTGACGGATCGGGGTATCGCTTAATATCTGACGCCATCCAGGAAGTAGACGACATTAATCCTCAGGTTGCGGCAAGACTCGCCCGTGGCTTTGATAGGTATCAAAAATTTGATCAGAAACGCCAGGTTCAAGCGAGAAATGCGATGGATAATATTATGAGAAAATCGAATCTATCGAAGGACACTGGCGAGATTATCTCAAAAACTTTGGCAGCATGAAGGGTAAAAATATGACACACCAACAAGTAGTCGTCTATCATAATCCGAGATGTAGTAAAAGCCGCAACACTGTTGCTCTTCTTCGCGAAAAAGGTATTGAACCGCAAATCATCGAATATCTAAAAGACGCACTTGACTCGAAGGAAATCAGCTCTCTTTGTTCCAAACTTAACTTAAAACCTGGACAGTTGATTCGCAAAGGAGAGGTAATATACAAAGAGAATTATTCTGGAAAAGAACTCAGCGATAGCGAATCAATTGAGGCGATGGTTGCACATCCGATTTTAATTGAGCGCCCGATCGTCGTATGTGACAGCAAGGCGGTAATCGGTCGACCGCCAGAAAATGTGCTAACAATCTTATAGACCAAACGAGTAGATTAGGTTTCAAAAAATGAAAATACACCAGACAGCAAGTGCGTATTTCTAGAGCATGATCAACGGCTCAATCTAGTACGTGTGATATAAGTCCGTCAGCTAACTTTGGTTCAAACCAGGTCGATTTTGGGGGCATAACCTGTCCTCCGTCTGCAACACTCATGAGCTCTTCAATCCGAGTAGGGTAAAGCGAAAAAGCGCATGCCATAGCACCAGAGTCGACTCGCCGCACAAGCTCTTGAGTTCCCCTAATCCCCCCAACAAAATCAATTCTCTTGTCCTTACGTAAATCATTTATACCCAAAATAGGTCCTAGCACTCGGTTTGACAATACACTCACGTCTAAACTATCGACAGGATCAGCAGACTTAGTCTTTTC
>CBFIFN010000090.1:0-5619 GCA_965661885.1 uncultured Burkholderiales bacterium
GCTACAAAATCGAGCTCATCGAGCGAAAATAAAACCTAGCTTCCAGAAACTACGTTTGATAGTCGAACATACTCATCAATGGATAAAGTCTCAGGTCTTCGGCCTGGGTCAATATTCGCTGACTTAAATAGCTCTTCTTCGACTATTCCCTTCAGAGCATTTCGTAGTGTTTTTCGTCTCTTGGAAAAAGCACCAAAGACGATTTTTCTAAAAACAAAATGGTCGACTTCATAGGCTTTGTCTCTCGGCTTCAAATATAAAATAGATGACCAGACCTTAGGCTTTGGATCGAAAGCCTCTGGGGGAACATCAAATAATTTTTCTATTTGCCAGCGAAGTTGCATCGTAATGGTGAGTTTCCCGTAACTAGGAGAGCCTGGCTCTGCAATCAGCCGATCAACCACTTCTTTTTGAAGCATAAACATAGCATCCTGAATGCACTCAATATTAGTGTCGACTTTAAATAAAATGGGGGTCGAAATATGGTACGGCAGATTACCTATTAGCCTTAATAGCTTTCCAAACTGAGTTAAATCAACATCTAAAAAATCAGCCTCAACGACGTTTATTACGTTATTTGAAAACTGTGATCTTAAATGACGTATCGCATCTCTATCCACTTCAACTGCACTTAGGGCAGTAAGTTTTTTTGTAAGCAAATCTGTTAATGCACCGTACCCGGGTCCAATTTCAACAACGTTATCAACAGGGGAAAAGTTGCCGGCCTCTACGATATCTCTAACTACATTTGGGTCTCGTAAGAAGTTCTGACTGAATTTCCGCTTTGGTACAATCTTTTCCATCCTAGGGTTCAATTAATATATTTAATAAACGTCGTATCCCGAACTTCACGGACCCACTCTTCGAAACGAAACTCCAATTTTTGTTGCAGGATTGCTTGACGCGCAACGTCTCTTTGGCGTTCCTCAGACACATCAGAGTCTCGTCGTTCAAGCACCTCGATTAGGTGGTAACCAAATTGACTTCGAACTGGCTGGCTCAACTCCCCCAACTCTAACTCGGCTAGAGCACGTTCGAATTCAGGAACAGTCTCTCCTGGCAATAACCACCCAAGATTCCCGCCTTTCGTGCCACTAGTGTCATCTGACAACAATTTTGCTAGATCTTCGAACGACTCGCCTCCAATTAAAATTCGATTGCGCGCCTCTGTCGCTCTCTGTAAAGCCTCGTCTGGCGGTACCGCTGGGTTTACTTTAAAGAGAATATGCCGAGCAGAAGTTTCTTGAACAATTATTTGCGCGTCACGTCCTCGTTTATCGATTAGATAGAGTATGTGGAACCCATTAGGACTTCGGAGAATATCGCTTCTTTCACCAATTCTCAGAGACTGTAAAGCATCGAGAAATAAATCTGGCAAGCTAGTAGCGTCTCTCCATCCCATAACTCCCCCCTCAAGCGCATCGCTTGCGTCGGAAGTCTCTGCGGCAACCTGCCTAAAGTCTAAGCCGTCATCGAGTCTTGAAATAGCCTTTTGAAGTTTGTCTTGAGAATTCTGTGAGCTCTGTGCCGTCGCATTTTCTGGTATTGCAATCAAAATATGAGCAATTAAAAATTCATCAAGTCCGTCTGCACTCTCTTTAACTCGTTTCAAGTACGACTCAATTTCTGATTCATTGACTACTAAATTCGCTTCGATCTCCCTGCGTCGTAACTTTAGAATCTTAGTCTCGATAACGAGACTTTCCCGTAATTGACTAATACTCAAACCATTGTCCTCAACCGCTTGTAAATAATCTGATACTGACAAGTTTTGCTGTTGCGCAAGTCTCTGGAGCGCTTCGCGGATTTCATTATCTGACACACGAATCCCGGTGTTGTCAGCGAAATCACCAAGAGCCCTTCGAATAACCATCCGTTCTAAGACCTGACCCCTTAGATAGGTTGTGTCTGGCATCGAGGCGCCGGAGTTTTTTATGTTATTTGACGCTAAAAAAACTTCTTTATTGAGCTCTGACTCAGTCACAACACCTTCGCCGACAATCACAACCACCTTATCTAGCGGAGTAACCTCGTTTGCAAATGCAGGCGGCAGGGAGAAAGAGACCAGCATAGAGCACAAGCAAAAAATATATTTTAGAAAAAAATCCATATCGTAATCTCTTAAAAAATTATCATTAATTTTCGGAAAACCCCGTGACGTTTTGTTTCAAAACACCAACCGCATCGCTACCAATTTGCGTGATTCCTTTTAACTCCAGTTGTACAAAAAAACTTGTTGCATACAAATCGCGGTCCGACGAGTCTTGTCCTGTCAAAAATCGATTCGCGACCATCCTAAAAGCCCAACACCCTACTTTGTATTCCAAACCTAACACTCCTTCGATCAGCTTTCCCGAGTCCTTGGCATAATTCCAACGCGCTGCCGCGCCCCAGCGACCTTTTATAGGCCACTGGCCTGAAAGATCGAATTGCTCGTGTGCGTCTCGCGCATATCGGTATGCGAAATTGAGCGATTTTCCAGCTTCTCTGGTATATCTTATCCTGTGGTCGTGATTAACAACCTCATCCAGCACCCCACTGTAACGTAATAATGAATCCGCACTCCAAGACCTATTGATCTTCCCTCCTCCCCCCAAAAGAATGTCGGACCTGTTTCCGGTCCTTGGTGTATCACCGGGGTTTATAACCACAAACTCTTCGTCAAAATGGAAACGTTGCGCCGCAGTTATTTGAAATCGTTCAACGCCAGTCTCTGTTTCTAAAAATTTACTAACTAAACCAACCGTCAATTGGTCCGCGTCATTGATGCGATCACCGCCAGAAAAAATGTTTTCCGTAAAAATTTGCGAAAAGCTGAAGTCGGATAAAGCAGAATCAAACACTGGTAAAGCAGTTTGGTCCTCGAATGGCACATGTACGTAAAATATCTTTGGCACTAGGGTTTGCGTCAAATTTACCCCCGCCCATTTTACGGCGCGTTCTAAAGCGAGTGATGCGCTCATGGTGTAAATCGGCAATGAACGGTCCTCGTTTGTTCCGGCATCAAGATCATAATTGGTGTAATGAAGGCCTACTTTGGGACTAAATGTTAGGAAATCATTTTCATACACGTATCTTATGCCTGGATATACGATTGTTCTTCGCGCCCCTTTTTGATTTCGATCATCAAAATCACTAATTTGTGACGTTGATTCAGATTCAAACCCAAAGCCAAGCGCAGGGTTAAATCCAAAATCAATCTGGGGGTCAAGTTGCACGGGAGGCGTTTCGAAATCTAAGGTTTGATAATGGACAACCCGAGCTCTACCAATCCAATTCATCCCGCTCGCATTTAGTCCAATCTCTCTTGGTAGGTGTACTAATGACGTTTTAGCAGAATCACTACTCAAATCTTTAAAATAAGTATCATCGGAGATCCCCTGCAGATTTGCATATCCACTTACATGAGATCCGAATTTCTGTTGATGTGCGAAATTGTAATAAGCCCTTTGAGTCTCGTTGCCTGATTCCCTAAAGAGTTTCTTATCATCATTAATAACGTCATAGGTTAAATGTCCGCTAAAGGACCCACCCATATAGCGAGAATGGGAAGCTATGAGATTCCCCCTTTCTGACATGGTCCGTAAAGCGATAGTGCTGTCAAAATTTGGAGCTATATTGAGGTACACCGGGATGCTGACCTCGAAGCCATTTTGGACACTTTGCCCATAAGACGGGGTCAGCAAACCACTTTTTCTTTTATCGGTAAGCGGGAAGGAGAGATAGGGCGTATATAAGATAGGTGCGCCTTTAAACCAAACCGTTGCTTGTCTCGCTACCCCGTATTCTTTGTCTTGATAAAGGTTGAGCAAACTGGTTTTTAGGTAGACGTCCTCTTGACTCACATCACAAGAAGTATAGGTCGCATTCAAGGCGCTTTGGCGAGAAGGACCATCAAAAATTAATCGTTCGGATTTGCCTCGCCCACCGGAATCAGTCAAAAAATACTCGGCTCCGGTTATTTCTCCAGCCTCCAGCTCAGGTGAATAAATAAAAGTATCGCCATTTATCACAACACCTGGTTTTTTAATGGACACGTCGCCCTGACCCACAATTTCGTCTTTTATTTGATCATAAAATAAATAATTCCCTCGTAACTCCTGATCGCCGCGAGTAATTATCGCAGCACCCTCGGCCTCGGCATATTTGCCACGCACGCCGGTTATACGCTCAGCCTCGACCGTTGTAGCCTCCAATACGTTGTTAATTTCCGGACTCATTTGCTCTTTGATCAGCCCACCACCAGAAACGATCGGCCATTCGTCGTCCGCTATTTGAGCGCTGACGATCTCGACACAGAAAAAAAGCGGCAACAAAAATATTAGCTGTCGCTGTAACTTCGTATAATGAAGTTTTGAGATAATCATTAAATTGTGCACTTAATTGAGTTAACGGCTTAAATCATGAATAAAAACAATAAAATTTTCGATTCATCTAGGCAGGCGCTTCTCAATAATTGGTTGCGTCTAACCTTAGCTGACAGTGATTTTACCCTAACCCACCTCGCAGCAGATGCAGGAGCTAGGCGCTACCTAAGAATAAGTTTGCCCGATCAGACCACACTGGTACTAATGGATGCACCGGGGCCTCAAAATAATATTCGACAATTCGTATCAGTAGCAGAACTTTTATCCTCACACGGACTTAATGTTCCGGCAATTGTGAAAACAAATTATCAGGATGGCCTACTCCTCCTTTCAGACATGGGAGATAACACGTTTTTAAAGACACTTAACAATGAAAATGCAGACACACTATTTGATGACGCGACAACTGCTCTCGTTAAAATCCAACGTATCGTTAACGAAACGAGTTCCCTTAAAAACTACAGCGATGTGATTATGGCTGAAGAGCTCGCATTATTTGAGACTTGGTACCTCAGAGAACATTTAAAAATTAATCTTGAGGAAAAAGCTCGAACACATTTAAACAACTCTTTAAGACTCATTCTAGATCGTTGCGTAAATCAGCCAGCGGTTTTCACACATCGCGATTACATGCCGAGAAACCTGATGGTCTGCGGAGACAACCCGGGTATTTTAGACTTTCAAGATGCCCTTATGGGGCCTATAAGTTATGACGTGGTATCTCTGTTCAAAGATGCATTCATTAGTTGGGACGAAGAGCAAATACTAGACTGGACAATTCGTTATTGGGAAAAAGCCCGCCAAAATTCATTACCTGTGCCAACCGACTTCGGACAGTTTTATGAAGACTGTGAGTGGATGGGACTACAGCGACACCTTAAAGTACTCGGGATATTTTCCAGACTCAAATATCGCGATAACAAACAACACTATATTGAAGACGCACCGCGATTTATAAACTACATCCGCAAAGTTGCTAGCCGATATGACGCACTAAAACCCTTGCTCGTGATACTCGACCAAATCGAAAATACCAAACACGAAGTAAGACACACTTTTTGAGGTCATGATCAAACCTACCGAATCCACTGCGATGATTTTAGCTGCCGGAAAGGGAAGCCGTATGGGCTCGATGGGGGAAAATCACCCGAAAGCGCTCCTAGAAGTCGCAGGCAAACCCCTGATTCAGCACCATATCGAAAAGCTAATAAAAGTAGGATTTAATCGTATAGTGATTAACGTCAGTCACCTA
>CBFIFN010000091.1:0-5603 GCA_965661885.1 uncultured Burkholderiales bacterium
GAAACTCCGTCAAGCCTTTATCGTGAATTAAGTAAAGTTGATCACAAACAGAAGTAAGAAGCGTTCGGTCGTGAGAGACGAGAACCATTGCGCCATCGAAACTTTGTAATGCAAGCGTTAATGCGTATCGCATTTCCATGTCCAAGTGATTCGTAGGCTCATCCAACAGAAGGACATTCGGTTTTTGCCAAATAATAATAGCTAACGCTAATCGCGACCTTTCTCCACCTGAAAAGAAACCTACTTCGCGAAATACATCATCGCCATTAAATCCAAAGCTTCCAAGATAGCCTCTAAGCTGTTGTTCTTTAGCATAAGGATCAATACGACTCAAATGCTGCAAAGGACTTTCGTCTTCCCGCAATTGATCGAGTGAATTTTGCTCGAAATAACCAATAGCTAGATCTTTACTTTTTGAGACTTCCCCCTGCGTCGCTTTAATTTGGCCTGCAAGAAACCGAATGAACGTCGATTTTCCAGCACCATTTTTTCCAAGTAATCCAATCCGCGCTCCAGACCTCAACTCAAAGCGAAGATTCTCAAGAATAACGGTCTCTTTGTAACCAATAGAAACATCCACAGCAACCAGCGCAGGATCTGGACGAGAAACTGGTTTTCTAAATTCAAAATTAAAAGGAGTGTGAGCATGAGCTGGCGCAATTAATTCTAACTTTGCCAGTTGTTTCATACGGCTCTGTGCCTGACGAGCCTTTGTAGCTTTGGCTTTAAAGCGATCGACAAAGCGCCTCATATGGTCAATTTCGCGCTGTTGCTTAACGAAGGCCGCTTTTTCTTGCGCAAGGTGCGACGCTCGCTGCACCTCAAACGAGGAATAGTTCCCCTTGTAAGTCTTGAGAGAACCACTATCGATAAAGCAAATTGATTGCACCACGCTATCCAAAAAAGAGCGATCATGGGATATCAGCAACAACGTTCCAGGGAAACGCTTTAGCCACGACTCCAGCCAAATTACAGCATCGAGATCAAGGTGATTCGTGGGCTCATCAAGCAATAGAAGATCTGATCGGCACATCAAGGCTTTGGCTAAATTTAGTCGCATTCGCCAACCACCAGAAAAGTAGTCGACCGGTTGAGTCACCTCCTCAGCAGCAAATCCTAAACCATATAACAGCTGATTCGCACGTGCTTCAGCACTGTAACCATCGATGGCACCCAATCTTTCGTGGAGCGCTCCTATTTCGTTTGAATCCTCCTGCCTCTGCGCGACATCCAGTCTATTCTGCACATCACGAAGCTCTGCATCACCATCAATGACGTATTCAATCGCGCTCCGAGATCCAGCCGGGAGCTCTTGCGCGACGTGTGAAATAACCAATCCAGGCTGAATACCTAGATTTCCGGAGTCCACTTGTATCTCTCCTAGCAGCAGGGCAAACAAACTGCTCTTACCAGAGCCGTTACTGCCAGTTATCCCGATTTTATGTCGGGTATAAAAAGTAAAACGAGCGTTTTCAAAAAGAGTCTTGTCACCACGCCTTAGTGCGAGACCGTCAGCCGAGATCATATCGCACGGACTATTTAGTGAAAAACTTGGTCAAGAATCCTTCTCACTTTTTTATGGGCTTTAGTGCTCGTGGTCGTGGTGGTGATCATGTTGTTCAGATTTAGGTTTAACACCTTTTTTGACGATAAAAGGAATGTGGACTTGACCGCTACGTTCGAAATTTAAGCTAATCACGTACGCTTCACCCGCATGAATCTCACGATTCACGTTAAACAACATGATGTGAAGCCCTCCGGGCTCGAGACTCGCTCTCTCATCAGCAGCAATCGAAATCCCAGATTCAACGCGTCTCATTTTCATCACCCCATCCACGAGGGTCATCTCATGAATTTCAGCGACCTCCGCGATATCACTTACTACGCCCTTTAGGCGATCGCTGTCCTCACTATGATTATGAATAAGGAGATAAGCTGCGGTGTTATCCATTCCTGGCAGCGGTTCTTTAATCCAAGCATCCATAATGTGCATATCGTTACCATGTCCTTTGGACTCATGATGCCCGGCGGGTGCGAAAGCTGGCATAAAACAAAAGAAAAAAAGCAAAATTTGACGATACATAAATAATCTCCCTAAAAGCTACTCTTAATTAAACACCTGATGCATACCACTCAAATAAATACCCGTTCCACAAACCATCCCAGACCTAATAAACCCACAAGACCGGATATCCATAACGATAGAATTCGCTGTCTCACAACGCCTGAGCTCGAACTTTCCATAAGGCGCATTGACATCATCAAGCGCCAAAATAAACATGCACTGAGCACGATGAGAAGTTGTCCAATTTCCACGCCAATGTTGAAAGATGCCAGAGCGGTCACTAAGTCATTTTGTGGTAACCCGAAATCTCTTAATACCGATGCAAAACCAAACCCATGGATTAAGCCAAATAAAAAAGTCACCCAGTAACGGCGGGAAATATCCTGAACAAAAAAGTTTTCAACTGCGACATACACAATACTCAGGGCAATTAAAGGCTCAATAATTCCTGATGGGATGTTAATGACATTCAAGACCGCTAGGGTAAGCGTGATTGAGTGCGCTACCGTAAATGCAGTGACGACCTTGAATAACGGCCAAAAATTTCGACCTAGAACGATGACCACAATTAAAAATGCGATATGGTCGAAACCGATCGCGATATGCTCGATTCCTGAGACAATAAACTTGATGACGAGATTGATCCAATCACCATCTTCAACAACAAAAGACACCTTTCGATCTTTAACGGTGAGAAGTTTGACAAAAGTTTGATCTCCAGAAATGTTTACCACATGCCGCGATTGCGTATCTATTTCATGAAATAAACTGACTACATAAGCCGTGGGAGTCACACTGGGATCACACTGCCAGATCAGTTTGGTTAATAAATGATCGTCCTCATAACGAAACTTTCCCACGCTGATCGGCGCTTGTGGTGTGGAACCACAATACAACACATTTTTACTGGCTAAGTAATCTAAGATGGCGTCGGAATGTGAATTGATAGCCTCGGTTAAAGGTGAGGATCCGGCATCCAGAAAAGTTTGACTGAGCGCAACTTGCAGGTCATTCAAATTGAGCTCAATCTCTCCAACGACTGCGCTCCGATCCAGATTAAGTGCGCTACTCGACAGCTTTGTTTGGTGTCCAAAGCAACCGCTACAAACGATCAGCAGGGCGAGACCAAGGAAATACCGCCTCTGTCGGCCGAAATACGTTACTAACGTCGTCATATTGAAGCTCATATTACCTTGTGCTGAATTACCAGTTACGACTGATATCCGTAATTCTAATAGAAGACATCACAATAGGCAGCATTTTCTGTACCCCTTAAAGTTATGCGGCTTTCTTTGGTTTAGATGTCGACCACTTCTTTTTCTTATCACGACGCAACTGAACTACGTCCCCCTTTGGAGCGGCAGTAGAAGGTCTTTTCCTAGATGGCTTTCTCGAAGATGGTTTTCTTGAAGACGGCTTTCGTGAAGACGGCTTTCGTGACCGACTTTCTTTTTTTGAATTAGGGTTGAGTAATCGGTCTATAGCTCCCCACTTTCCTCGATCCCCAGGAGTTATGAAGCTTAACGCCGATCCTGTGGCGCCAGCCCGGGCCGTACGCCCAATTCGATGAACGTAATCTTCAGCACATTGAGGTAAATCATAATTAATGACGTGCTCAATATGTGGGATATCGAGACCTCGCGCCGCGACATCAGTCGCAACTAATATGCGATATTTCATTTTTCGAAAAGAAGCGATCACACGATCCCTCTTACTTTGTTTTAAATCACCATGTATTGCCTCGGCACTATGACCTTCTTTTTGAAGACGCTTAGCCATTTTTTCAGTGCCGCGCTTAGTTTTTACAAACACAATGATGGATCCATCACGCTCATCTAAGGAAGTTAGTAGAGATGTATATTTCTCACCGTCACTTACCCTTATCGTGTCTTGCTTGATGTTGGGTGCTGGAGTTGATGATTTACTCACCGATACTCGCACAGGGTCTTTTAAGTATTTCTCAGCAATACGGGCGATATCTGGCGCCACTGTAGCCGAAAATAATAGAGTTTGCCGTTGCGGCGCCAAGAACGTCATAACTTTCTCAATCTGAACCGTAAAGCCCGCGTCCAACATACGATCTGTCTCATCCAGAACTAAGAAATCTGCATGCTTTAATTTCAATATTCCTCGATCGAGATGATCGTTAATTCTCCCAGGAGTACCAACGATTATTCGGGGTCGATCCCGAATTTGTCGAATCTGTTTCGACATTGAGTCTCCACCAATCAATAACGCTGTTTTTATGTTTCTAGATTTACCTAGCATGAGGCGAAGCTGAGCCAACACCTGGGTTGCGAGTTCTCTTGTTGGAGTCATGACAAGAGCGGAGCCCTTTGGATTACTCATGAGTCTCGCAATCAGAGGAATTCCAAATGCTGCGGTCTTCCCAGTACCTGTTTGAGCAGACCCAAGAATATCTTTGCCTTTCATTGCATGTGGAATTGCCTCTTCTTGAATCGGGGTCGGCTCACTGAATTTCATTTCAGACAGTGTTGCAGTTATTTCTTTAGGAAGTCCCATTTCTTCAAATTTATTCATATTTTTCCTTTGTTTGCGTTGTTCGCGTCAAAACACTCAATCTTTTGAGCTCGCGAAACTAAATGTATTTAATAATTTTTAAAGCTAGGTTTTATCTAGCTCTTAAAGGAGGATAAAAACAGACCAAGATTGGCCTCATTAAATGTTTACGACACCAATTTGGTAGCCGAGAGTCGAAAGAATTCTTTACATTTTGCAGCGTAAAATCCGTCTGCTGTGAGCCGTTGTGGCGATTTCTGGATGCAACACAGGTCTCGCTTCCAGTGGGGTTTATCCACTGGTCTGTCCTTAAAGCCATGTTTATTCCTCTTTTCCCGCTTTATTCAAATAGAGCTACTATCCGATCGACTCCCACACCATGCAGGAACTCGGTTCACTCTTATTCAAACACTCAAAACCTATCAGGCAAATCAGGTCCTGGACAAACCCACCAAATCCATCGTGGGAGCACTGACTTAAAGACTTTCCACCTTTAAATCGCGCTTTTAGCAAGAGCAACAGAAACTCGGTGCCGAACTCTAACATCGGCTCACCTCTATCGCAAGTAATTGTTTGTAGTAATCAGGATGATTAAATTAGCGTCAGTGAAACGACTCAAGGTATTGGTTTTGCTATTGGTCTTTTTTATAGTCATCATCTGGAAATTCCCAGCAACTTATAACAATGATATAAAGTATCATTTTTATTGACAATGCCTCGCCATTTGAGGTATCTTCTCGCCAATGAAACTGTTCAGAATCCTTCTGTTAATTGGAACATACGCCCTCGCTCAAAGCTTTATCGTTGCGCATGGGGTTGACCTAGATATCCATTCGGAAGACGAGTCACAGTTTTGCTCTATCTGTATCACCTCTGCAAATACAGATGCAATAGGTTCATCAGATCCTCATCCAATACTGCGTTGTCCGACATTCCGTAACACCTTAACCAGTTCAACTAAAGATAATTCGGTACACGTATCGCACTCGCCTTTTTTCGCAAGAGCCCCCCCCACACA
>CBFIFN010000092.1:0-5385 GCA_965661885.1 uncultured Burkholderiales bacterium
AAATTAAAAAACCAATAAAGTCTCTATTGGTTTTGGAAATACTGGGCCCCCACACTGCGAAACGTCTACACCTAGTTTAAAACTGCCCTCAAAAAAATATCAATTTTGATGATTAATTCGGAGACTAACTTAATGTTCACTGCAGTTTTTCGAAGGTCTTACCCTTTTAAATCGAGCTTCCTGCGAAAAATTTATATTTGTGGATTCCTTCTGTTGTCGGTAACTTTTTATGGACATCAAGTTAGGGCGGCATCAATCTGTGCGATTGCAACAGCTCACCCTGATGCTACGGCAGCAGGATGTGAAATATTAAGAAATGGTGGAAACGCTTTTGATGCAGCAATTGCCGTAACTGCTGCCCTAGCTGTGGTTGAGCCATATTCATCTGGACTGGGAGGCGGCGGATTTTATCTGCTGCACCTAGCTGAATCCGGAAGGAAGGTTTTTATCGATGCAAGAGAGATGGCGCCTCAAGCAGCCTCAGAAACAATATATTTGGATGGGGCAGGCGAGGTCGTCCCAGGGTTATCGCGAGAGGGGCCCCTCGCTGCGGCTATTCCAGGCATCCCGTCGGCCATAAGTCATCTGTCAAAGTATTATGCTCGATTACCATTAACGGATACGTTACGACCAGCAATTTCGCTAGCTAAAGAGGGATTTTCAGTAGATCCTCGGTTCGTGAGAGCGGTGGGGTGGGTCGAAAAACGAATCAGAAAATTTCCGATCACCGAGAATATTTTTTTCAATGCAGCCCAGCCGTTCGGCTTAGGTGACAACCTAAAGCAGCCTGATTTAGGAAGAACCTTGGAGATACTTTCACGTGACATTGATGCTTTCTATGTCGGTGAGATTGCTGAAGAAATGGTTGATTTTGTAAGTAATGCTGGCGGAAATTGGACATTAAGTGATCTTGCCGGGTATGAGGTGCAGGAGAGAGCGCCTGTTTCAATAGACTTTTATGGTGCTAAAATCATCACGGCACCTCTTCCATCATCCGGTGGGTTGGTAATGGCTCAGGTTTTCAATATTCTTAGTGAAATTTCGTTTTTCGAACAAAACGCTGATATCAGAGCCCACTTGGTGATTGAGGCCATGAGGAGAGGGTACAACGATCGGGCTCGGTTTATGGGCGACCCGGATTTTAATGACATCAAAACGAACGTATTACGTAGTCCTGAATATGCTCGGATCAGAGCGCAATCAATAAAATTACACTCTGCCACTGACAGCCTAGCTCTGCCCTCTGTGTTTGACTTAAATATAGAGGGCGAGGAAACAACTCATTTTTCCATTATCGATGACTCAGGTAATCGGGTTGCTGCGACTTTATCGATTAATGGCCCTTTTGGCTCTGGAATGGTTGCTGGAGATACCGGAGTTTTACTTAACAACCATATGGATGATTTCTCAATCGGTATTGGCAAGGGAAACGCCTACGATCTCGTTGGAAACAGGGTTAACGGAATTGAGCCTGGGAAACGTCCTCTATCCTCAATGTCGCCAACTTTTGTAGAAAGCGAAGAGGGCGTCCTTGTGTTGGGTACACCGGGGGGCTCTAGAATCATTAGTATGGTTATTTTATCTGTCCTAGAGCATTTGAGTAACCTTGGTTCTGATCCTGAGAATGTCGTCGCGCTTCCAAGATATCACCATCAGTATTTGCCGGATCGCGTGCAAATTGAGCCAGAAAGTTTTGATCAATCTTGGATCTCTAGTCTTGAGGCACGAGGACACAATGTCCAAGTGTACCGAAGAAAGTGGGGTAATATGCAGGCAATTTATTGTGACAAAGCGAGTTATAAATGCGTAACTTTAAATGATCCAAGAGGTAGTGCTGGTGTGGTTTTTTAGCGGAAGTGACATCAAGTCTTTTGATAATTAGGTATTCACGTTTATAAAAACATTTAAAATGAAGGTATGAAAACAAGCTTTCTTGATTTTGAGCAACCAGTAGCAGATCTTGAATCCAAGATTGAGGATTTAAGATTCGTTCAGGATGATTCTGCCGTAGACATCTCTGAAGAGATACGTCGGTTACGCAAAAAGAGTGACACGATAACCAAAGAGATTTATGCAAAATTGAGTGCTTGGCAGATTGCGCAAATTGCGCGTCATCCTCAAAGACCTTACACCCTTGATTATATTAAGGCGTTGTTCACTGACTTTGAGGAAATTCATGGCGATCGACTGTTTGCAGATGACTCGGCGATTGTGGGGGGTATTGGTAGGTTTAATGACAGCTCAGTCGTTGTTATAGGACACCAAAAAGGCAGAGACACAAAAGAGAAACTGCACAGAAACTTTGGTATGCCCAAGCCGGAGGGTTATCGAAAGGCACTGCGGTTAATGGAGCTCGCTGAGAAATTTAAAATGCCTGTCTTTACTTTTGTAGACACGCCCGGCGCATACCCAGGAGTTGGAGCCGAGGAACGCGGGCAGTCCGAAGCCATTGGCCGAAATTTATTTGCGATGGCAGAACTCAAGGTGCCAATTATTTCGACGGTCATTGGAGAAGGTGGGTCGGGTGGCGCTCTAGCTATAGCTGTGGGTGACGTTGTCCAAAGTTTGCAATATTCGATTTATTCAGTCATCTCGCCCGAGGGATGTGCCTCTATTTTATGGAAAAGTGCGGAAAAAGCGTCCATCGCTGCTGAGGCTCTTGGTATTACGGCGAGCCGTTTAAAAACACTTGGGTTGATAGACAAGATTGTCGCTGAACCTCTTGGTGGCGCGCATCGAGATCATGCTGAAATGTTCCAGACATTAAAGAAAAGTTTGGGCGACGCGTTGTCGTCAGTCATTGATTTGCCTCCCAAGAAACTCGTTGAAAAACGTCTGGCTCGACTCATGAGTTATGGAAAATTCTTAGAGTCGGAGTGACCGCAGACGATATAAGTCGGGTCGGCAACCCTCATTATTTAAGTACTTGGTTTTGACGGAATTCGAGAAGAAAATTCAGGCACAATTTCAGTGCCAGAAAATAGTCAACGAGACCGTCGTGGTTGCTTTGAGTGGCGGGCTCGATTCCGTTGCACTTCTCGATTTGGTGTCGAGATTATCCGTGCCGTTAAATTTGAAAGTTTGCGCGGCGCATGTGAATCACAATCTAAATGCGAAGTCGGCTAGTTGGGTCTCTTTTTGTTCTCAGTTATGCGCGGGATACGAGATTCCTCTTGAGATATACGATGTTAACGTCTCTTCTAATTCGAGTCTGGGAGTTGAGGGTGAGGCTCGCCAGTTGAGGTATCAAGCATTGTTTTCACATGCGGCGTCAGTCTTGCTGCTCGCTCATCACCAGGATGATCAAATTGAGACCTTCTTTTTACAAGCACTTCGTGGTTCGGGAGTTGATGGTCTATCCGGGATGTCGATTACTCGTGAAGATTCAGCGTCTGGAAAGACTATTTTTAGGCCCTTTCTTAACTTTGATCAAAAGACGGTTCGGGAATATGTTTTAAGCAGAAACCTTACCTGGATAGAGGATCCATCAAACAGAGATTCAGACTATTCTCGGAACTTTCTAAGAAATGAATTATTACCCCAAATAACAGCACGTTTTCCTGGGTCAAAAGGGTCAGTAGTAAAAGTAATCGAGAATTTGAGGGATGTTGCAACCTTAGCTCAAGAGTTGGCCTCACATGACATTGACCAATTGATCTCAAAAAATGGTGGTTTTGAAGTCCGTGGGTTAATTGAGTTATCTGAGGTGCGGGCTATAAATATTATTCGTGAAATGTGTCGGCGTCACGGAGCTGTAGCTCCCGGTAGAAGTTGGTTGATCGAGGTTCTTCGACAATGTTTTTTTGCGAAATCCATCGCATGTGTTTCGGTCGACACGAAAGAAATGAGCGTGAAGCGATACAGGGGACACGTCTATGTTCTCAAAAAAATTGTCGAAACTGAGGAGGGATGGTGTGACTCTTGGTTTGGTAAATCAACCGTTTCACTACCGAATAATTTAGGGTATTTGAAATTTAAGGAATCACTAGGGGAGGGTATTCCGAAAAAATTAATTGGGCCCGAAGGGTTGAAGATTGCCTTAGGTGCAGGCAGTAAAAGGTTCTCGTTAGGTCAGAACCGCCCAAGACGTTCACTAAGAAAAATCTGGCAAGCGAACGGAGTTCCGCCATGGGAGAGGTCGAGGACACCCGTCGTTTTTTTTGGCAATGAGGCCTTGTTTGCTGGAAACTTAGGTTTATCCGGTTGTTACTTCGCCGATGAAAATCAGCCAGGGATTACTATCGAGTGGCACCAGGGGACCTCCACTCAGTAAACTGTGAGCTGATGCGCGGTTTGATGAGCCGTGAGCGTGTTACCATATCCAGGTTTTGTTAACCTAAACAATATGATGGAGAACTAATGGCGCTACAACGGACACTCTCAATTATCAAACCCGATGCGGTAAAGAAAAACGTAATTGGTCAAATCCTTTCTCGGTTTGAAGGGGCGGAATTAAAGATCGCGGCAATGAGGCTCACTCTCCTTTCCAGAGAGGAGGCAGCAGGGTTCTATGCGGTTCATAAGGATCGACCATTTTTTAAGGATTTAGTTGAATTCATGATCTCGGGCCCAGTGTGTATTCAGGTGCTCGAAGGCGACGACGCTATCCAAAAAAACAGGGATTTGATGGGTGCAACCGATCCGAAGCAGGCGGACGACGGGACGATACGAGCTGATTTTGCTGAAAGCATCGACGCAAATGCGGTACACGGATCAGATTCGCCGGAGAACGCTGCCACCGAGATCGCTTATTTTTTTCCGAGTATGAATATTTACAGTCGATAGTTTTAAATGTTTTCAAAAACCAATCTCCTTGACCTTGATCGGGCTCAACTCGCGGAGTTCTTGAAAGGTATTGGCGAGACTTCATTTCGTTCTCAGCAACTGTTTAAATGGATCCATCAAAGGGGTATTGTTGACTTCAACGCGATGACTGACCTTTCAAAATCCTTGAGGGAAAAATTAGCTGAACAGGCAATGATTAACGTACCTCAGTTTGAGCGCGAACATTATTCTGAGGATGGAACATTGAAGTGGTTATTTCCTGTGGATAATGCGAACTCGGTGGAGGCTGTATTTATCCCAGAGACTGGTCGAGGCACGTTATGCGTTTCTTCACAGGCAGGGTGCGCTTTGGAATGCGCTTTTTGCGCGACCGGCCGAGAAGGTTTTAATCGTAATTTAAAGGTCTCTGAGATTATTGGTCAGCTTTGGCTTGCTCAAAATAGGTTTCCACAGGCTGATAATCTCGGCGCGAGACTTGATGGAGTAATCGCATCGCGCGTTGTCTCAAACGTTGTTCTTATGGGGATGGGTGAACCGCTCACGAACTATGACAATGTAGTTCATGCGTTGCGAATAATGCTGGATGATTTTGCGTATGGA
>CBFIFN010000093.1:0-5314 GCA_965661885.1 uncultured Burkholderiales bacterium
GTTTTTGCCTCTTGGTCCTTATCCATTTCCCCGTCAACTAAACCAGAGATTTTCTCGTTTTCTACCATCGTCTACCTTCTCCCACATCTAACATAGGTTTAATTTTTTCCGATATCGCTTCTCGCGCTCTAAAAATTCTGGATCTCACGGTCCCGATCGGACACTCCATCGCCTCCGCGATGTCCTCGTAACTCATCCCCTCGATTTCTCGGAGCATGATAGCTTCTCGAAGGTCGGATGGAAGGCTGTTCATTGTGTTATTTACCGTTTCAGCGATCTGTTTCGTGATCAACTCTGACTCGGGCGTCGTACTGTCACTCATGAACATGTCTTGCTCGTAATCATCATCGTCATTTTTTTCAAATTGCGTCATCGAAACCGGTCGCTTCGACGCCGCCACTAGGTGATTCTTCGCCGTATTGACTGCAATTCGATAAAGCCAGGTGTAGAATGCGCTGTCACCACGAAAGTTTGCCAAAGCCCTGTACGCCTTGATAAATGACTCCTGAACGACGTCTTCAACTTCCGCGTCAGAACGAATGAATCTTGACACTAATCGACTGACTCGCCGTTGGTACTTAGTAAACAATAGCTCAAAAGCAACTTTATCTCCTTTTTGAACCCGTTGAACTAGACTGTTATCTTTTTCTCGCTCCGTCATAACCTTGAGCTTACCAGATTGTTGTTTTTTGCTATCTTTTTCTGGAACGTTTAAATACGTATTTAGCGATAAATCCATGCTACCCCCTTTAAATAAGTTACAGGGTTACGAGTGCTCAGTTGCTCATGAGTTCCCTAAAAATACGCTGTAATCAGATAATTATCTAGAAAACGAATTATTTAAAGTTTTTCCCTTGAAATTGAGATAACCTAAGGTTTAATTTACTCATAAAAAAGACTCGTCCCGTGATCAGTTTCGATGTGGCAATTCTAGGCAGTGGCCTAGCTGGATTAGCAAGCGCCCTCAAGCTCGCCTCAACTCAAAAAGTAGTGATCGTTACAAAAAAAGCCATGCTTGACGGCGCGAGCGATTGGGCCCAGGGCGGGATCGCAGCAGTGGTAGATGCCTTCGATACACACGAGTCGCATATCGAAGACACTTTAGTTGCAGGCGCGCATCTAAGTGACCAAGAAATTACGCGTTTGGTGGTCGAGAACGGAGCAGAAGGGATTAACTGGTTAATCAACCAGGGAGTGAACTTTACACAAGATCAGAATACGGACTCCGGATTGCATCTGACGATCGAGGGGGGGCATAGTTTTAGAAGAATAATTCACGCACAGGATGCGACTGGACATGCCGTGCAGACGACACTTGAGGAGAAAGTCCGTGCACATGCGAACATCACGATTCTCGAACATCACGTCGGCGTCGATCTAATCACTAAAAAGGACCCTATTACGGATCAAAAGTTTTGCTGTGGCATCTATGCCCTAGACTCCAAGGCAAACAAAGTACTCGCCATACAGTCGCCGACTGTAATTTTAGCTACCGGTGGCGCTGGAAAAAGTTATCTTTATACGACGAACCCCGACACTTCCACGGGCGATGGCATTGCAATCGGATGGCGAGCCGGGTGCAGCGTATCCAATATGGAGTTCATTCAGTTTCACCCGACTTGTTTATATCACCCTGAGGCAAAATCTTTCTTAATTTCCGAAGCACTTCGCGGCGAAGGAGGGAAACTTTTATTACCCAACGGTCAACAATTTATGCTCGAATACGATTCTCGCGCTGAACTCGCGCCTCGAGACATCGTTGCGAGAAGTATCGATTCAGAGATGAAAAAACACGGCATAGATTGCGTCTATCTGGATATCTCTCACCGGGGCCGAAAGTTTATCGAACATCACTTTCCAAATATTTTCTCGCGCTGCCTAGAACTTGGTATAGATGCCTCGCTGGAGCCAATCCCTGTGGTTCCAGCCGCGCATTATACCTGCGGAGGGCTAAACACGACCCGTGACGGATTAACTAATATTTCCGGACTTTACGCCGTAGGTGAAACGGCTCACACCGGACTCCACGGCGCGAACAGACTTGCTAGTAACTCGCTATTAGAGTGTCTCGTGTTCGCCGAACAAACCGCAAAACATATAATCAACTCGACACGCAAATTGCCGGAGCATATTGAAGAGTGGGATGAAAGCCGAGTTACAGACTCAGATGAAGAGGTCGTAATCGCTCATAATTGGGACGAACTAAGACGATTTATGTGGAACTATGTCGGGATAGTCAGAACCACAAAACGGCTCGAACGCGCGGAGCACAGATTGAGACTATTACAAGAAGAAATTAAAGACTATTATTCTCATTTTCGAGTAACTCGAGATTTACTCGAATTACGAAACCTTGTCGAAGTTTCTCAGTTGATTGTCCAATGCGCGCTTAAACGAAAAGAGAGTCGTGGCCTTCATTTCAGTACCGACTTCCCGAAACAGTCAAACATCCCGAACAACACAACATGCTTACCTGAAGAGACCTAAACTTGCCAAAACTAACGAACACCAAATGGGCCTCGCTGTTTAACAGATTTCAAGTCGATACTGAAAATCAAGATGCCACACATGCCGTTGCAGCGGCTGATAAAAAGATAACCGCAGTCTTTGACTTCTGCATAATTTCAGTGACAGGTGACGACGCATCGAATTTCCTTGAATCACAACTCACATGCGACATCACAAACCTGAAGGAACTCGCCGGAGGATACGCGGGTTTTTGCAATCCAAAGGGAAGACTGATTGCGACACCCTTTGTGATACGGTTCGCGGAAGGCTTCGTCCTTCTTGTTCCCGAGGACCTTTCAGAAGAGTTCGTAACACGTCTATCTCGATTTATACTTAGAGCAAAAGTTAAGGTGATAATTGATGACTCACAATTAGTCGTAGGACTAATTAATCGCTCAATGCCAACCGACAATTTAACGCGTATCGCAGCAATTGTTGATTCGCCGATCATTCAAATGAATGACACACAACACATCATGTTATGTACTCCAGATCAAATAGAATCACAATGGGGCGAATTAGAATCGCAACTGTCAGTTTGTGATGAGGAAGTCTGGCATCTTGAAACCATCAGAAATGGACACGTAAACATATGTAACGCGACCAAAGAGCAATTCATACCTCAAATGATTCAATTGGAGAAGTACGGCGGCGTAAGTTTCACGAAAGGTTGCTATCCAGGCCAAGAAATTGTGGCTCGGACGAAATACCTGGGCTCGGTTAAAAGAAAGCTTCATCACTTCAGCTCTGAAGCCATCACATCAGCTGGTTCCGCTATCTTAAATGAGGACGAAACTAAGGTTGGTGTCGTATGTGTTGTCGCCAGCACTAATGGCCCTCTAGATTATAAAGAAGGGCTCGCGGTCATACGAACCGACGACACACGGCGAGCACATTACACGACATCGGACATGATGCCCATCAAGAATTTAAAGCCGGTCTAACGTATGTGTCTTTTTTTATTTGCCTGGAAAATGCACCCAAAATACTCCTTAATTGCAGTGGCCAATCGTGATGAATATCACGACCGCCCCTCCCTACCCATTGACCGTTGGACAGACCACCCACAAGTGATCGCAGGACGAGATTTAGAGCACGATGGAACATGGATGGGCGTTACTGACTCCGGAAAATGGAGCGTGGTTACAAATTTCAGGGAAACACGTAAAAAAGAGATTGTAAAGAACTCAAGGGGTAATCTCACAAAGGGATTTCTTATCGGAGATCAAACGCCTCACGCGTATACCTCCAGTATATTTAGCTCTTTAGGGTCCTACAACGGCTTTAACTTGCTCGCCGGTGATGCGTCTTCCATTCAGTACGTTAGTAATCGCCAACCACTGACTAGCTCAAATGCATTTGCCATCCAAAGACCAGGAATTTATGGATTAAGTAATCACTTGTTAAACACAAATTGGCCGAAGGTAAGCAAAGGTAAAAAGGCTCTGCAAAGGCTAACATCACGTCACCAAGCGATAGACTTCGCAACCATTGTGGACTTAATGTCCAACCGAGAGAGGCCAAGCGATCACAAATTGCCAATGACCGGCGTGCCAATCGAATTAGAGCGCACATTGTCACCAATTTTTATAGAGACACCGAATTATGGGACGCGGGCCACTTCAATGCTTCTGGTAAATGAGGACAGTTCAAAAATCCAATTTTCAGAGGCCACTTTCAATGCTACCGGGGATCAAGTCACCAACAAGTCGTTTTTCATTAAAACCAGTTGAACCTCAATGCGCCTATCGTTTGGGTAGGTATTTGAGTGGGTCAACAGGCTTGCCCTTCAGCCTTACCTCAAAGTGGAGAACGTCACTGTATCCCTCTCCACCAGATATCGCTATTTGCTGACCTTGAGCAATAAATTGACCCTCGCTCGTCAACAGTTGGCTGTTGTGAGCATAGACACTAAGGAAATCCTCATTATGCTTAACAATCAATAGTTTTCCATATCCTCGCAATCCTGTGCCGCTGTATACCACTTTACCCGGCGCTGCTGAAAACACTGGCGTTTCCTTGGAGACTTTAATTCCTATTCCCTTACCCCGTTCGCTCACTTTCTCCATGTAGCGGTAGTTAAGAGCTCCATTTACTGGCCACCGCCAGCTACCCACTGGACCCGAACTTTGACCTGTTGATTTCGGTGTCACTTTATTCGGCACCGCAGGAGAAGTCTTGTTCGAACTTCGTGGTATTTTTAATATTTGTCCAACGTTGATCACATCTTGATCGTCGATTTTGTTTAACCGAGCCAGATCGTTATGATCCACCCCGAATTGCATTGAAATACTGTAAAGAGTGTCCCCTGGCTTTACACGGTACAGACCATTCTTGATTTTGACCTCCGGTTGGATGGTCTCCTTTTTCGATTTGACAGCAGTAGCCGATTTTTTTGTTTTTGACTTTTTAGCTTCTGTTGTTACTTGAGGTGCTGGTGAATAGTCACGAATTGGAGCGGAGCGCTTGGTGGGTCCACATCCTGCTGTGATCAGCAGCAAACTCAAAATCACAATCAATGCAGGTAATCTAAATTTCATTGGCGTCGCCATGTGAATCACTTTACAACAACACCGCTCAAAAATGGAACAAAACTTACTTCGTCATGTTGTTTTAAATCATAACCAGACTCAGACTTCGTAACTTCGGTGAGGTATTGCTTCCCGTCACCAAGAGGGATTATCAACCGCCCATCCTGAGTTAAAAGCTCCATCAAGTGTTTCGGAAACTCAATAGCTCCGGCTGCAACGACGATCGCGTCAATTGGAAATAACGATTCCAGTCCGACAGAGCCATCTGCATGCTT
>CBFIFN010000094.1:0-5313 GCA_965661885.1 uncultured Burkholderiales bacterium
CGAAATATAACATCCTGTTCAGAGACGACAAGTCATATCCTTACATTATTTTAACAAAGCACGCGTATCCAAAGATGTCCTCGTATCGCGGGGCAAGGACGACAAAGGATCTTTTTTTTGGCCCATTTACTAATACATATGCTGTAAGGGAGAGTATTCATTTGCTGCAAAAAGTGTTTAGGCTGCGGACTTGTGAAAACACCGTTTTTTCGAACCGTTCTCGACCATGTTTGTTGTATCAAATTCAGCGTTGTTCTGGGCCCTGTGTCAATCGAATTTCAAAAGAGGATTATCAAAGTGACGTCAAGAACGTATCGTTATTTTTACAAGGTAAAGAAAATGAGGTCATTCAATCCCTAGAGAGGGACATGCTGAAATCCTCCGAGAGTATGGAGTTTGAGAGAGCTGCAATATATCGTGACCGAATCAGAGCTTTGACTAAGGTTAGGGAAACTCAGTTTGTAACAGGTGCTGGAAATCGTAATGTGGATATAGTCACTGCTGCGAGTATTGAAGGTCTAGTAGGTATTAACCTAACAGTAGTAAGGGGTGGGTCACATCGAGGTGATAAGATGTTTTATCCAAAAAATGCTTCTCATCAAGACGAGGTCTATGCGTTGGAGGCATTCTTAACGCATCACTATCAGAGTGGAGCGGTTCCCGATGAAATCGTAATCAATAAAAAAATTGATAAAAGCGTTTTTATTAAATTTTTTGAACAATCGTTTGGAAGAAAAGTTCGCATTAACGATAATCCCATAGCTGAGCGCCGTATGTGGTTAAAAATGTCTGAGAAAAATGTTGAGGTGTCGCTACAAAGGCAGCTATTGTTGAAGGAGACCCAGGTGGATCGACTGGTTGCGCTTCAAAGTGCGCTTGCTTTAGAGGTCCATGTGCAGCGCATAGAATGTTTTGATATCAGTCACACGATGGGAGAGGCTACCGTGGCCTCTTGTGTAGTTTATGACAGGGGTGAGATGCAACATGGTGAGTATAGACGGTTTAATATTTCAGGCATCACGCCTGGCGATGACTACGCAGCAATGAGACAAGTAGTATCACGACGTTACCAAGGCGTGATTTCAGGTGAGGGTAAACTTCCAGACCTAATATTGATCGATGGAGGGAAAGGACAGCTCTCTTCCTCAATGGACGCGCTCAGCGAATTAAATCTTAATGATCTCTCTGTGATTGGCGTAGCCAAAGGAGAGGAGCGCAAAGCCGGCAAGGAAACGTTGATCAACGCCAGAACGGGAGAGGTCATCCAACTGAACTCAAATGATCCAGGTTTGCATTTAATTCAGCAAATTAGGGACGAATCACATCGATTCGCCATTCAAGGTCATCGTAAAAAACGCGACAAAAAACGAACGCAGTCCCGTCTAGAGGATATTGAAGGTATTGGTGCTAAGCGCAGGCAACGTCTTTTATCACAATTTGGCGGTGTCAAGGAAGTTTCGGCGGCGAGCGTTGAGGAGATCTCAAAAGTAGATGGAATCAGTATGAAGCTTGCGGAACACATCTACCGACAGTTACATTAACGGTATATGTTTATCTCGATGCCAAATTTATTAACGTGGGCTAGGATTTTAATGATCCCACTTCTAATCGGTATTTTTTATTTATCAGATTCTGCGCTCTCTGATGAAGGTAAGAACCTAGCTGCGGCCCTTATCTTTACGCTGGCTTCAATAACTGATTGGCTTGACGGGTTTTTGGCACGACGATTTGATCAGACTACGCGATTTGGTGCATTTCTTGATCCAGTCGCAGACAAGTTAATGGTGACTACGGCATGAGTGATTTTAGTTTGGTTAGATCGAGTGGGAATCTTTGTGGCTGCCATCATCATTGGTCGAGAGCTTGCAATTTCTGCTCTTCGTGAATGGATGGCGCTCATTGGAGAGAGTCGAGGCGTGGCTGTGTCCTATATTGGTAAACTTAAAACGGCCGCTCAGATGGTCGCCATTGTCCTATTATTTCTGTATGAGCCTATCCTTTCTATTCCAATTTACGCACTTGGCACGGCGCTGGTCTACATAGCTGTGATTCTGACTGTCTGGTCAATGCTTTATTACATTAAGAAAGCCTCATTTGTTTTGAATCAAAACGCGAAGTAGCAATTTCACTTGAGCGCGCGAAAACCCGACATGTGAAATCTAAACTACTGCGCATGAAATTAAAATTCTTTCCGCGAAAAACAGTTTTTAAGCGTAATTTATTCCATCTGGATCAGATACTTGGACCCACCATTTGCATTCATCATCAAATGCACCTAAAATCATGCGCTTCTAAAGCGGGAATAGCTCAGCTGGTAGAGCGCAACCTTGCCAAGGTTGAGGTCGCGAGTTCGAACCTCGTTTCCCGCTCCATAGATTTAATCGGAAAAACTTAAGAGTTCTCAGTCTTTCGAGTCACGAATTCCTTTTCTGGTTGTAATGTTTAACAATGAACGGCCTCAGATATGATCGTTGAGACGTTTGTCAAATTGGCGGGATGGCAGAGTGGTTATGCAGCGGCCTGCAAAGCCGTGGACGCCGGTTCGATTCCGACTCCCGCCTCCATTCATTGTGAGTGGTGTTAGCAGTGTGGTGCGCCCGGGTGGCGAAATTGGTAGACGCACGGGACTTAAAATCCCGGGCCCCTTAAAGGCGTGCCGGTTCGATTCCGGCCCTGGGCACCATCTTTTTGAATCAAGTCGTTTTAATTCAACGACTTAGTTCAAATCCTAGTAATCTTCCAGCCCTTTTTCCTGCCCTTGTTGGTTGTCAAAAACCGTTTATTTGTACCAGCATGTCATTCAATTAAACATCAATTAAACATCAATTAATCGGATAAGAACAATGGAATTTATCAAATCATCCCAAAATAAAACAATCTCACGGATACAAAGGCTGATTAAATCTCGATCTGCCCGTCGAGATGAGGGATTAATTTTCCTGGATGGCGTGCACTTGATCGAGGAATGCTTAGTTCATGGCTGGGTTACGGACCTTCAAATATTTATAGAGGATCCCGTGGTAAGTGAAGAAATTAACTCACTTATCCAGCGAACCCCAGATGTCACAAAGATTACACTGGTCGACTCCCATGTATTTAAAAAACTAACGACAACAAGAACCTCGCAAGGGATTGTTGCTGTGGCTAGACTAAAGAAAACATCAAATGGGCGCAGGATTAAATTTGCGTTGGCTTTACAGGGTATTCAGGATCCCGGGAATTTAGGATCTATCCTTCGGACAGCTGCGGCGTTCGACGTCGACGCAGTTTATTTGTCGCAGGGTACTGCAGACGCCTACTCTCCTAAATGTTTGAGGGGCGGTATGGGTGCACAATTCCGAGTGACTATTCATGAGAACGTGGATTTATGCTCAATAGTTGATAAGTTTGAAGGCACGGTGGTTGGAGCAACGATTGCTGGTGGAGAGGATCTTAATGCATTAACTTTAACTGATTCGACACTAGTGCTTGTTGGCAGTGAGGGGGCAGGGTTAACCGATGATATACTGAGCAAGGCAGATCACTGTGTATCAATAACATTGGCTAAGGATGTTGAATCACTCAATGTGGCTAGCGCGACGGCGATATTGTGTTATCAAATGTCATTGAGGACGTAACTGTATCAATGTTTTTTTGGTTGGCGTAAAAGCCTAGTCGTCTCGATTGTAGCTACTGAAAATTTGATGACCTTTTTCGGTAACCAGCAGCACATCAAAGGGGTCCTTACGGCCTTTGTATTCCGCTCCGTCCATGCCCGGAGAACCAATTGGCATCCCAGGGACAGACAATCCTATTGCTTTTGGTTGTAAATCAATCAGTTTAAGGATGTCAGATGCTGGAACGTGTCCTTCGATGACGTAGTTGCCGATGATTGCAGTGTGGCAGGAACCGTATTTTCTTGGCATTCCAACCTGAGAGCGAACGCGATTATTGCCTGTGTCGTAATATACAACCTTAAATCCATTGGCTTCCAAATGAAAAATCCAATCTTTACAACATCCGCAGGTCGGACTCTTCCAGACCTCAATTGAGTTTTCGTCCTTCGCTAATGTGCTAGAGGTAAAAAGTGATAATGGACTAGCTATTAGGAATTTAATTAATGTTCTTCTGAGCATCGATATCCCCTATTAAAATATCTAAGTTAAGTTTTGGTTGTGGCAAAGGCCTCTAGCGCTAAGGATCTCGAGCGAGATAAACTTACGATCGGTAGCGGGTAGGTGTTCCCTAGGGCTACCCCAGCATCTTCTAAGATTGCGACTGGGGCTTCCCAAGGGTTGCAGAGGTATTTGTCGGGTAGCCCCGCTAACTCAGGAACGTACTGCCGAATAAAGGCTCCTTCAGCGTCAAATTTTTGTCCCTGAGTGACTGGGTTGAAGATCCTGAAATAAGGTGCCGCATCTGCGCCACATCCGGCCACCCACTGCCAGCCGGCGCTGTTATTCGCTAAGTCTGCATCAAATAGACAATCCCAAAACCAACGTTCACCGTGTCTCCAATCGAGAAGCAGATTCTTTACTAAGAATGAACCCACAACCATTCGCACTCGATTGTGCATTGTTCCCGTCCGCCATAGTTGACGCATTCCCGCATCCACAAATGGAATTCCAGTTAAACCTTTTTGCCATGCTCTCAAATGGTCCTCATCTTTACTCCATGGAAAGCCATCGAACTTGCTTTGAAGGTTTTTAGTGGGTAGCTCAGGGTTGTGAAATAGAAGGTTATGAGAAAATTCCCTCCATCCAAGCTCGCTGCAGTAATGGTCAACGTTTTTATCATTGCCTGAGTCTTTCGCCGCATACCAAGCCTGATTCGGCGAGAGCTCGCCAAAATGGAGGCGTGGCGAAATGTTCGAAACATATGGCTTGGATGGAAAATTCCTACCCTCTTTATACTTATAAATCCCCTGGCTCATAAAGTCGGCGAGTTGGGCTTTTGCCCCGGTTTCTCCGATGACCCAGTCGTTAATCAAGCGTTGATGCCACGTTTCGCTCGGTAAAAGGCTCAGTGACTCAACATGTGTGTTTTCTTCGTGAGTTAAAAATTTTATGCTGGATGGCGCTGCCTGAGGATGGCGCGGTTCGCAAGCATTTAAACAGCCTTTTCGGTAGAAGGGTGTAAACACCCGATATGGCGTTCCATCCGATTTAACAATATCTTTTGGCTCCCAGAGTAGCGAACCATTGAACGATTCAACCGACACGCCAGAGTCTCGGAGTTGCTTCTTGATTTTTGTGTCTCTAAGCATGGCCCAAGGTTCATATTGACGATTCCAAACTACACGGTCAATTTCATATTTATCGACTAAGGAGGCAA
>CBFIFN010000095.1:0-5306 GCA_965661885.1 uncultured Burkholderiales bacterium
AAAAATAATTACAAATGCCCCCATGACAAAACCACCTAAAATCGCGATAAAAATAGCACTGCGTAAAATCGAATGAGCTTGTGCTATGTCATTGGCCCCTAGAGCTCGGGCAACCGCACCACTTATTGCTCCGCCGATCGCGCCAGCAGAAAGCATTGTTGCCAACATGATTAAAGGGAAAACTGTTGCCACGGCTGCAAGTGCAGCGGTGCCGGCGCGACTGAGCAAGAAAATCTCTACAACAATTAGAGACATTTGAATTATTGAACCAATTACCCCTGGAACAGCTAATCGCATAAACGTCGGTAATAAAGGAGCATCAACCAAAGGCGAACCTGTAGACACCCCGCTATTAATAACGTCGCTCAACATTTTAGACATTAATATCTTCGGCTCTGAGTGGCTTAGTCTCTAAGTTAACGGACTATATCTACTCACTAACCGTTACGGTTTTGATATGGGGTTGTATGGGTACAAGCTTTGCGCCACATCCAACCTACCCAACTGCGCTCCGCCAAGCCATAGCTGTATGATTTTGCTGTCCCTCAGATACTTTTCAATTGGCGCCTGAGTACTGTAACCGTAGGACCCCATCAGTTCCATAGCCTTCGCACAAACCATTTCAGTCACATCACACGCATAAACCTTTGCAGCACTTGCCTTACCCAACAAGAAATCCTCATTGACTCCACCATAAACCTTACGATTATCGAACATCTTGGCTACGCTCATGTAATAAGCTCTGGCACTTTCAATACCAATAGCCATATCAGCTATCATTGCTCCCTGCAATGAATGGTTACGTACAGCCTTACCCCCATAAGCACGCGTTCCCGTATATTCAATGACTTCTTCTAAGACTGCTTGAGCGCATCCTAGACTCATTGGAGCACTCGTGAGCCTCCCCCAAGCAATATTTCCTCGAAATAATTGCCAATCAATTCCGGGACCACCTGCACGATTCTCGATGGGGACGCGAACATCATCAAAAAATATTGCCGCATTAACATCTGTGACTCGCATGCCCATTTTCGGCTCTGGCTTTCCAAAACTAAGTCCCGGAGTATCCTTGGGCACATATATGAGCGCCAAACTATCTTCGTCATTGTTACCGTCGTCCGTAGTGCATACGACGCAGTAAAGGTCGGCTACACTAGCCGCGCTAGGCCATATTTTTTCGCCATTGATTACCCACTCATCACCATCTCGACGAGCCTGAGTTCGGATCGTCCTTGCTTTCTCAGCGCTATCCTCCACATTACAGCCACCAGCAGGCTCAGTTATCGCCATACATCCCACGCGTGGAGTGTCTGACGCAAACATGGGAATGAATTTATCCATTAGTTTTTCATTCTTAGCCCCCATTGCGGCAGCAAGAGACCAAGGAGTCAGCAAACAATGAAGAGATAACCCGGCGTCGCCTCTAGAAATTTCCTCGGTAATCGCGCACACAGTAGGCGCGGACCGAATACCTAGGCCACCATGAGCCTCCGAAAAACCGCGACGCTGGATACCGAGATTAACTAACCCCTGATTAATGGTTTCAAAAACAGAATAGTCTTCATCTAGCGCGTTTCGAGCAGGCATGACCTCCTTATCCACAAATTTTCGCACCGTGTCCACAAACATTAGGTCTTCTTCTTTAGTTAAAAACTCACCATATCGTTTCATTTTCGTCCTTTTAAATGCCGTAAAAACTATTCTTTGATTATCAACACTCTCACTAACCGCAGTTGATGCACCTCATTACACGTTACCATACGTTTAATTTAGGGAATATATGGTTACAATGCGACTTTAAGAACAGTCGACTGTCTCCGGAGAACTTATCTAACAACGTGAGGCATTTTATTATCAAATTTAAGAAAGCTTATCCATGACAAACCTTCTGAATCCCATTCAATTTCAAAATGGTCGCAAAGCGAAGAACCGATTTTTTCTCGCTCCTTTGACGAACCAGCAAAGTCATGAGGACGGCACACTGAGTGATGACGAATTCAATTGGTTGACCATGCGCGCCGAAGGTGGGTTCGGGATGACAATGACCTGTGCGTCACACGTACAAGAAATTGGGAAAGGGTTTCCCGGTCAACTAGGTATATGGTCGGATAACCATATAAATGGCCTCTCCCGTCTAGCTAATGGAATTAAAAATGAGGATAGTCTTGCAATCGTTCAGCTTCATCACGCCGGCTTGCGTTCGCCAAAAGAAGTAATAAATGCGTCCCCTGTAACTGCCTTCGATAACGCCAAATCTGGAGCACGCGGACTGACTAATTCAGAAGTTAAACAATTAATTGATGATTTCATAGCAGCCGCTTCGCGTGCAGAAAAATCCGGCTTTGATGGCGTAGAGCTACACGGAGCGCACAGCTACATCCTGTGTAATTTTTTAAGCGCAGAGATTAATCAGCGTGAGGACGAGTATGGTGGATCTTTCGAAAACCGCGCCAGAATTCTATTTGAGATCATTGAAGGAATTAAAAGTACGTGCCGACCAGACTTTATCTTAGGTGTAAGGCTGAGTGCGGAAAAATTTGGCATGCGGACTGAGGATGCGGTTGAAACAGCCAGAAAGCTACTCAATCAAGACGTAATTGACTTTCTGGACATATCTTTATGGGACTCTTTCAAAATGGCAGAGGATGAAAAATTCAAAGGACAATCACTCATGGGCCTTTTCACGAGCCTTGATCGTAAAAACGTGCAGCTAGGAGTCGCAGGGAAAATTCGAACCCCGAAAGAGGCAGAGTCGATTATGGCGTCTGGTGCAGATTGGGTGATGCTGGGCCGAGCAGCGATGTTGGAGTCAGATTTTCCAAAAAAATATAGCGATGATCCTAGCTTTAAACCAGTAAAAATGCCCGTGCCAAGCAGTTATTTAACCTCGCAAGGTTTATCAAAAAGTTTCCAAACTTATGTTCGTGGTAGGTGGCCGGAATTTTTTGCAGACTAAGAAGTCCGCATTCATTTAATGATATAAATTATCAGTAAGGTCGCGATATTCTTAGTATTGGAATTGGTAATGCCGACACTCGTCTAAGTGCTACTCCGAGGGTGAATTCAATTCAGTAATCTGCCTCTCTAACTCATGTAATTTATCCTGAGTTCGCCTTAAAACTTCTACTTGAGCGTCAAACTCTTCCCTGGTTACTAGATTGTGGCTTGCTAGCCAACCTGAAATTACAGCTCGTGTATTTTTCTTTACGTCTTGAACCGGGCTGTTTTTAACAAGATCATTGATTTTGCTTATCAAATCTTCCATTACTTTCGTATCAAACATTTCGCTGTTCCTTAGTCGTTACTTGTCCATCATGTCTACCATTGTAAGTCGTAGACCTCAAAACGTCTCCAAATATCCGCTAGCGTATCAAAATTTAGCTTGATATCTCCTTAATAAATTAACGCGCACCACGAACGCACTACCTCTCCATTTGACGCACCAATATGGTGCGTCAAATGGAGAGGTAGTGAAAAATAATCAAATTAAAACCATATTTTAATAGTTTAGCGATATATGGCACGAAAAATGCTTGTACCTGGGTATGGGCTGTTTTCCATTTCAAAAATGGATAGCAGAATTTTTAAACGCCTACATAGGGCAAATTAAGACACGGAGTAGCCATGAAATTAATAAGCGCAATCATCAAGCCCTTTAAGCTTGACGAAGTCCGCGAAGCACTCTCCGCTATCGGAGTGCAGGGGATAACCGTCACAGAGGTTAAAGGTTTTGGGCGACAAAAAGGACATACCGAACTGTATCGAGGGGCGGAATATGTGGTTGATTTTCTCCCCAAAGTCAAGGTAGAGGCCGCTATTAGCGATGAGATACTTGATCAAGCACTAGAAGCGATCGAAAAATCAGCGAATACCGGAAAAATTGGGGATGGCAAAATATTTGTGTTCGATCTCGAACAAGCCATTCGTATTCGCACCGGAGAAACCGGCGCAGAAGCCATTTGAGACGACGAAAGGAAATCTAAGATGATTAAAAAGCTACTGTTTTGGGCGTCCGCTTTTGGACTTACAACTGCAGCAAGCCCGAGTTTTGCAGAAGATGTACTCAGCGCTGGCGATACAAGCTGGATGATCGTAGCAACCGTTCTAGTAATCATGATGTCCATACCAGGCTTGGCATTATTTTACGGGGGACTCGTACGAACGAAAAATATGCTTTCAGTATTAATGCAAGTCTTCGCCATCGTAGCGCTTATGTCGATATTATGGGCTGTTGCAGGCTACAGCTTAGCGTTTACTGAGGGTCCTTTTAACAGCATTATCGGAGGGTTTGATAAAGCATTTTTAGCTGGTATCACGCCAGACACGCTCAGCGGAACCATCCCGGAGTACGTCTTTGTGACATTTCAATTAACATTTGCCTGCATCACTCCTGCGCTGATCATTGGCGCTTTCGCAGAACGAATTAAGTTCTCGGCGGTGTTGTGGTTTTCAGCACTTTGGCTCTTTGTAAGTTACATACCAATATGTCATATGGTTTGGGGCGGCGGATATTTGGGATCGAAAGGTGCCCTTGACTTTGCGGGCGGCACTGTTGTCCACATCAATGCTGCTATCGCTGGGCTTGTCATTTGCCTAGTGTTAGGGAAAAGGCTTGGATACGGCAAAGAGGCTATGCCTCCTCACAATCTTCCGTTCACTATGATTGGCGCGGCGCTTCTGTGGGTAGGGTGGTTCGGGTTCAACGTTGGCAGTGAATTAGCAGCGGATGGAACAGCTGGATTAGTACTTCTTACTACTCAATTGTGCACGGCCGCGTCCGTGCTCGGCTGGTTATTCATAGAATGGATCTCTCGCGGTAAACCGACGATGTTGGGTGGAGCGTCGGGAGCGGTTGCTGGACTAGTCGCGATAACACCGGCGTGTGCTTTTGTCGGGCCCATGGGCGCCATCGCCTTGGGTCTCATAACAGGCATAGTTTGTTTCTTTGCCTGCACCAAAATCAAGTCCATATTTGGTTACGACGACTCACTTGATGTCTTTGGTGTTCATGGCGTTGGAGGAATCATCGGCGCAATCGGAGCCGGCATTTTTTGCGCGCCAGAACTCGGCGGTATCGGATACGCGGAAGGCTTCACCATGGGATCACAAGTTGCGATTCAGATAGAAGGTGTCGTGATTACCATTTTATGGAGCGGTATCGCCAGCCTAATTCTCATCAAAATCGTTGATGCCATAGTTGGGATTCGTCCAACTGAAGATGAGGAACGCGAGGGTCTAGATGCAACCTCGCACGGGGAAGCTGCATACCACAACTAAGTTAACACTAGCTTTGATCTCTCCTTTTG
>CBFIFN010000096.1:0-5145 GCA_965661885.1 uncultured Burkholderiales bacterium
GAGGAGACAAAAAAAATCGCCCCCTATCCAATACTCATGGATTTCAATGTTTCGTTGCAAACGAAAGATGCCGTAATCTTTATCTACGTAATACCGATGTCTGATAGGTCATTAATGATTGAGGCAACTTTATTCGGAAAATCGCTAATCAAAGAACAAGAACTTCGAAGCGTTGCAATAAACTGGATCAAAAAAAACTGTCACTGCAAGGAAGTTATGAATCAGATCTTATTTGAAGAAAAAGGCATTATACCGATGGGACCCGTCTCGTTTGATCGTGTCGGTCAACCAATTGGAGTTGCGGCAGGTGCTGCAAGACCAAGTTCCGGGTACACCCTCCATGGGTTGGAACGCCAACTTCGCAAATATGACATCAGCAATAATATGATCGACCTGTCCACTTCACCCTACTCAACGCGGTCAGCGTGGATGGATAATATTTTTTTAAAAGTTTTGCGCAATAACCCCAGTGTCGGAAAAGACATCTTCTTAACAATGGCTAAAGCACTCACCGGTGACCAAATGGCTGGTTTCATGATGGACGAGTTCACCATCAGACAAGCGGCACAAGTGATTCTCGCTCTCCCGAGCAAACCTTTTATAAAGGCCCTGGTTCGGCCATGACACTGAATTTAATTGATTACTTCTCACTATTAGCAATTATTTTAATAGGGATTCCGCACGGCGCTCTTGATCTTAATTTAGCAATCGCTGGGAGCGCCGCCAAACCAAAAAAACAGAGGGTGATTTTTTTTGTTTATGTAATGGTGGCGGTTATATCCTTCATCGCTTGGTATCTCACACCAAGTTTATCCCTGCTAGTCTTTCTTTTATTAAGCACCGTACATTTCGGCAGAGCAAATCCATTGGTACTGGGCTATAAAAACAAAAATTTCGTCGAGCTTGTGAGCGCTATTACCTTTCAAGGAGGATTAACGACGATTTTCCTGCCCTGGCTTTACTGGAATGAGATCAAGGTTATTTTCAGCTTACTCGGTGCGACCAGCAATTTATTCGAGCCTATTGGAGTTTTTGGGATTATAGTTTGGTTTTTGTCAGCCGCTTTCACCCTAGTCAGCCAACGTAATACGGGTCTAATTTTGACCACGTTATGCTTGCTAGGACTAGTGTATTTCAAAGAGTCGTTCACACCGCTTCTTTTATTTGCGTTATTTTTTTGCGTTCTACATTCCCTACCGCACTACTTGAAAGCCTTTAAAGAAATCGAACGACCCTTATTAAGACCACCGCTTGGATTCTTTATCAATACTGTAGCGGCGTGGATTCTTGTCGTCTTCGTTTCGTTATTTTTCCTTCAAAGTCAAAGCGTAAGCGCTGCCACCTTAAGCGCAATATTCTCAATACTTTTTGCGCTTACTGTTCCTCACATGATTTTAGTGGACGGGTTGCTACCGAGGAAATTAGAGAATTGGAAAATCACCTGACACCCGCCTCATCGAGAGAACTTAAAAATAATATCTAAGCTCCGAGAAAAACAATTTATTTGATTCTTGCAAACCAAAAAGCGTGTCAGGACCACCTCGAAAGTACTCAAAACCGGCAGTAGCTTTAATCTCGTCGTTTATTGCATATGTGAGCTTCGGACGAATGAGATAACCATGACGCACCAGAAGATTTGCCCCAGAAACCTCCAGATCTAAGGTTTCGTTAAACCAGCTTTTTCCAAGTCTTATACTTAATCCATATTCGTCTCTATCAAGTTGGTTATTCGCAAGCGCAGACAAGGAAGCGACGGCTCTTATGCCTTGATCAACGATCTGACGGGGATCTTGATAGTCTGACACACGACGGTAAAAAATCTGGCTTATCAGGCTCAGGTTATCGCCAAAATCACGCTCTAGACCGAAAACACTATAAATCGAATTATTTTTAACACTGGGGTCATTACCCGACGAGTCTTCTGTTTTGGTATACGCCACTTCGGCAGCATAACGGTTTGAACCTTTAATGGTCGCCACGTCTGCGCCGAATATCTCCACATCATTATACGTTTTAGACACTAAAAGATTACTTCCTACCAGACCAACCACTGCCAAATCAGCATTTAAGTCAACGCCATTGAAGTATGAGATTGACCAATCAATGTCACCACCTGATTGATCAAACTTCAATGCATATTGATCTCGAGTTTTGGGAATATCTTCTCTTAACTGTAACCCAGGTGTATTGGCAGGTGGCAATTTATTAGGTTCAAAATCTGCCATCCATATACCTGTAATGCTTGAGTAAGATCCAAAAATTTTACTAACTTTTATAGCCTCGACACCTAAACGATCTTCATCGATTTCGGGGGATAGTAAAGTAAGATCCCGCGGCGTCAAATTGTCGGTGGGATTAAGACGATCCGCCCTACCCCATGCCACTATTTGACGACCTAAACGATAATCCCAATCCCCGGAGCGCAAATGAACATAAAACTCTTTCATCCGGCCATCAGAACTCTTCTCGCCCAAAACGTCCTCACTGTAGGCATACGCTTCTGAGTAAAGCGTCATCCCTCGCCTAAGGCGCTTGTCAAGTTTTAACCAAAGAGAATTACTAACAAAATCGTTCTCAGTACTATTTAATCGATTTGACGACCAGTACCCACCACGCAATGAGCCGGTTACGCCCAGTTGTTCTAGAGGCGAGATCCAGCTTTCTGGTTTTTGATCAGCCAGTGACAATATCTCGTCAGATAGTTCTGAGTCATAGTCCTGCGGTAAAACAGGAAAAGCTATGAATAGCGACGATAATATTAAAAAAGCGACTCCGGAAATAAGAAGTCGCTTTATACGAACAGCAGAAAAATAATGGTTCATTCACTCTCCATATAACGCGTGGTGAAGTACGAGTTTTTAACACCAACGTTAACTTTCAACTTATCCACTGTTATAACTGTCGAGTGTCCTGACACAACGTTTAATGCGCGCAATTCCCTTACAGTCCAACGATTTTTATTTGGCTCAACAAGTTCTATATTTTTGAAACTCATTTGCTTATACAATGCGCCGGATAAGTTATACATTTCTGACTTTCGAGCAACAAAAGTATCTTTTTGAATCCAGCCTACACGTTTTGAGTATCCTGAATTTTTCGCTATCATTTTGCTTTTTGGCAATGACTCTATGATGAAGCACTCAAAACCATCAACAAGTTCCTCTCCCACAATTGAGTGCTCCCAATCCTGAACCTTGTGTCCAATTACATCACCATAAGAAAAATCGGTTCCAACAAAACTATCCCTTTTATTACTAGATACGAGTCTGCGAACTTTTTTCATACTCGGCAAATACAACCAAATATCGTCATCTTTCGCAGATTGTTCTACAAGCAAAGAAACCATTCCACGAACATCAGTAGGCTCAATAAATCGAGTCATTCTCATGTTGTCTATCCCATTTTCTTTCAATTTTGTCGTGCCGAACGTCTTACGCACACGCTCCTTACCTGATTTGTTTCGTAGGATAAATGTGGCTTCCGACTCTGAGTCTGTCACCTTAGTAATAACAAAGTTCTTTTCCATGATTTCAATCGCAGACTGAGCAGAGCCACCAAGTGGCGCCAAGCAAAACACCGCTCCGAGGATTACAACTAATGCACGACTCGTTGATACATTAAGGTTCACTTTCATTTTTTTACTCCGTCAAAGATAAATTTTGGTCTGAATTTAAGTATCAAAGCTGGCATTATCGTGAGGGCTGCCGTGACACTAACAATCATCGCAGTTGCAATCAAAATTGCTGTCCACGTATGGGGGTAATACCCGCGCGAGAACGCCTGTACTGCATAACCTCCGGCAACAGCCGATGCGACGAACAGACAGGCCTTACCCGCCGTTCGAAGAACTTTGCGGAAGGCTTCATTCACTTCCGTACCTTTTCCAAGCTCCTCACGAAGCCGGAAAAGCATGTAGATTGCATAATCAGCCCCAATTCCGATAGCAAGGGATGAAACTAACGCAGTAGGAATGTTTAAACTCAGGCCAAGAATGCCCATCAAACCCATGTTAGTTAAAACCGCCAGAAGTAATGGGGTGATTACCAACAATCCCGCCACCGGTGATCTAAAAATGATGGAGGCGAATAAAAACACCACGCCAGCGATTTGCGCAATGTTAAGCAGCTTATCTTTAACGATGACCTCTGCTAAAGCAGCGCTTTGCGCAACACTACCTCCAACATTTACTGTAACTGATGGAGGGAAGTTCTCATCCACAAAAGCTTCTATGTTGGCCCACAAGTTAAGCATGTCAGTCGTGTTATCGCTATGTGTAAATATAACCATGTTGGCTAACTGGTAGTCATAATCAACATACGGGTCAAAATCTCCTGGCGAACCAGACATGGAGTAAATCAAAAGGTACTCGGCGATTGTATTTCTGTTGTCTGGTATCCGATAAAACTCAGGGTCATCCGCATTCATCGATTTATTCATCTGTTTGATGAACTGCGCAATCGAGAGAACTTTACCCACGTTAGGTTCGGTTTCAATAAATTGAGCCAAGTCATCCATTGCTTTTAAAACCGCAGGATCTTTGATGGCATCCTGTTCACCACCGTCAAACATCAAGTAAATATTGTTCGTACCAGCCATTCGCTCATTTAATGAACTGTCGCTTTTCATCAATTCTAGATCGGGTGAGAAATATCCTTTGAGCGTGCTCTCTATGCTCAATTTCGACGCGCCATAGACAGATACAACGATCAACACCGCAGCGATAGAAAAAATGTGTTTCCTGTTTGAACCCAGAATCGTGTTCGCGTAGAACCCCGTAATTTTGTCCCAAACTCTCTCTTCTTTCTCTAGGTCTGTCTCCCCTTGGCTGGGGGGAGGAAGAATTGCTCGAAGCGCGGGGATCAATGTCATTTCTACGATGAGAATACTAAGAATACCAACGCCAGAGAAAACCCCAAAAACGCGGATCGAAACAATATCGAAAACCATAAGTGAGAAAAACCCACAAGAAGCAACTAGGCCCGCTGTCAGCATGACGGGACCAATTTTCACAATTGAGTCAATGACAGCCCGTCGATTTGCCGCAATACTGTTCTTATCAGAAACAATACTCTTAGGATTAAACACATACATGATCAATCGAGTAGTCGCCCAAAGAAAGAAAAGCCATACTGGGATCAGCGATAT
>CBFIFN010000097.1:0-5033 GCA_965661885.1 uncultured Burkholderiales bacterium
AATCTCTCGGCGCAAATCGTTTATGCGTTTGTCAAAATCGGCACGCGTGAGGTCTTGAAACCTTACCAAGATCGTTGATACACCCTCTTGACTGCGAGATGACACATAGCGAATATCAGATACTTGTCGAATGGCATCTTCTAGGGGCTGGGTAACCAGCTTCTCAACATCCTCAGTGGAGGCACCCCTTAAACCAGTTGTAACGTTTATCCAGTTAAAGTTGATTTCAGGGTCTTGCTCTCGTGGCATCGTCAAGTAACCACCAACACCCATAAGAATGACAATCGCAAACGTAAGATTTGCAAGAACGTGATTCGATAAGAATTGTTTAATTAAAGACATGATTCGACGGACGTCTTACTCTTATTCTTCTGCTTTGTCGTTTGACAAAGCAACAGCTTGTTTGTCTTGAAGCCTATATTGTCCTTGGCTAATAACGGTTGTATTAGGCGCCAGTTCCACTAAAGCGGGATTTCCCTCCGAGGCGTCGGGTAGCTCAAAAAATATTGCATTACCATCTTCGTATAAGAAAATCCCTAGTTGTCCATTTCTTTGCACCACTAGGTCTACGGGAACGTGCGGCTTGTTTGTCCCCCAAACAATTGTTCCGGCCGATCCAATAGCAGGTTTATTCTTAATAAACTCGAAACGAGCGGTTTGATTTCGATCCTTTTCATTCACTGCAGGGACAATTCGCTTTAGTTTTATGGGGAAGGTTTCTCCACCAGTAATGAAACTTATTTGCGATTTCTCGGTGAGAGACCCAACATCCGCTGGTAGTAATTTGGCATCAACCTCTATATTTTCGATATCGTTCAGTCGTAAGAGCGGATTACCGACGGTCGTAATTTCCCCAACTTGACCCAACCGCTCCCTGATGACCGCGTTGAAAGGCGCTTTTAATACACATTTAGCGACCGCTCTTTTCGCAGTCTCGTATTTTGCACGGTAGAGGGCAACCAGAGATTGAGCCTCAGCATGTTCTGTTTCTCGTATGTTGAGACCTTCCGGAGAGATAAACCCGTCAGATACGAGTTGCTCGGCTCTCCCCAGTTGTTTACGACTGAGTTTAAGTTGGGATTGAGCGGAGATTAGATTCGCACCAGCTTGTTGCAGTGCAAGGTTAAAATCCGAAGAATCAAGGTTGATCAGAATATCCCCTTTTTTAACGATCTGACCCACTTCTACGTTGATGGCCACTATTTTTGTTGTAACCTCGGCGGACACCATTGTGTCATTGAGAGTCATGGTGGCGGCAAAGGCCGTTTTTTTCGGATAAATTGCAACATCACTTAAATTGGAAATTGATACGCTCACGGACTTCGCCAGTGTTGAGTTACCCATGCATGTGATGCAAACGATGAAGAACAGTTTATTTAAAGTTTTTTTCAGCATGAGTGTGTTTGCGAGATATTCTGAAAGTCAGTGAGTTTGGTTTTTAAAGCTTGAAAATTGTTGCTATCGGAAGTTCGGCTGCGGCGATATTTGTGCTCCGCAGAAAAAATTATTATACAAAATTCTACTGAGTTCCTACTTTTTTAATGTTAGCATTTGAGCAATAACTAAAAAAATAAACACGAGGGGGTCACATGAACGTTTTAACAATTGTTTGTATTGTTGTTGTTAGCTACTGGATTATCGGTATGAGCTGGATTGCGAAGAGCTCTGATTCAGACTGGGAATAATTCTCAGTTAAATCAAATTAAGTCTCCTACAAAAAAACTATAAAGAGTAAATAATTATGGATACATACATTGGACTTTGGGGCTGGGTATGGGTAGTGGTCTTCTTGACACTATTTATTGGTATTGGTATCTGGGGTATGAAAAAGACAAGCACCGACGAGGATTTTGCGGTCGCTCGCGGTGCTTATGGGCCAGTCACTTTAGCCTTCGCTTTCGCCGCTACGATTGCGAGCGGCGCGACGTTTATGAGTCTGCCGGGAATGGCTTATTCAAAAGGATTTTCAGCTCTTTGGTACCCCGTGGTTTATCCGATTGCTATTTATATCGGAATGATCTTAGCGATAAAACTTATTAAGCGTGCGGGAGACAAGTTTCGATCCAATTCGTTACCAGAATTCATGGGCCAGAGATATAACAGTAACTTCTTAAGAATTGCCTTCGCTTTTGTATCAATGCTTTTAGTTTATTACATAGCTGCTCAGATCGTTGCGGCCGCTACGATTTTCGAAGTACTGTTAGGGTTAAATTATCAACATGGAATCCTTGCGAGCGTCGCAGTTATTGCGTTGTACATTACGATGGGCGGTTCTCACGCAGATATTATGACCGACGGAATCCAAGGCATCATGATGGTGCTTATAGCCCTCCTTATCGGGGTGATATTCTTCATGGGTGTGGGTTTCGAAGGCACAGGCCCATCGATGATTAACAATGCGTTGGTTATACAAGATCCGAGTCTGGGCTGGGATAATTATTTGAAAGAGGGTGATATTCTTTTCGGTAGCTTTTGGCTTATATCACTCATTTTTGTAGCTCATATCCCATTTGCTATGAATCCTCACATTGGTAAGTTGGCCTTCGCGTTAAAGGATCCAAAGCAAATCAGAACATTTCTTTTAATTGCGATACCAGTGGGCTCCATTTTGGGTTTCACCGTTTTGGGCGGCCTTCATGCACGAGCATTGTTCGGGGATGTTATTCGACCCGACCAAGCAATCCCTGTTTTATTCACTCAGTTATTTCCCCCGTTTATTGCTGGGCTCCTAGGAGTAGGTGTCTTGTCGGCGATTATGTCTACTTCCGATGGACTTTTTATTTCTATCGCAGTTATTTTTAGTAATGATTTGTATAAAAAAACATTTGCTCCTGTCATACACAAAAGCAAGTCGAAGGAACAGATTGAGCAAATTGCTTTAAATATCTCTCGGGTTGCGATTGTTTTGGTTGGTGTGGTGGCTTGTTGGCTCGCATGGAACCCGCCACAATTTTTGGCTGTATTGTTATGGATGGGCGTTGGCGGTATTTTAGCGGGCGCCACCGGTCCGTTGCTGATCGGATCTTTGTGGCGGCGAGCTACTAAGACTGGCGCGATTGCTTCGTTTTTAGTGGGTGTCATCAGTTTTGCGGTCGGCATTGTTTATTGCTTCGTTCTCAAAGAGGTTCCATTTAAAAACCCATTTGCAGTCGCCGGCTCTTGTATTATCGCAGCAGCAATTACCATGGTAATCGTGAGCTTAATGACGAAGCCGTTGCCGAAGCAGCACGTTGACGATATGTTTGGAGAGTCCGCATAGAGACTGTTTAGGCGGCAAGACCGATTACGTTTTTTCGAAGGAGGCTTTATGGGGACATCAGATGGCTTTTCTCTAAAGTCTTTCCGCCTCGATGGGCGTGTTGCGTTGGTGACTGGAGCGGGTCAAGGCTTAGGAGCGTCGATTTCCAAGGCTTATGCTGAGGTTGGCGCGTCTGTTATCTTATTAGGGCGGACCGAAAGTCACCTCCAAGAAACTGCAGATTCTATTCGTCAAGCTGGCGGTGAGGCCTCTGTCATCGTGTGTGACGTGACAGACGATCAAAAATTGCGTAGTGCGATAGATAGTTTGCCGCGTTTGGATATCCTAGTTAATAATGCGGGTACGAATTTTCCAGAACCCTTTCTTGAGGTCAGCGACAATCATCTGAATACGATGCTGGATCTAAATGTTCGAGCTTGTTTTGTGGCTGCGCAATCAGCAGTTCGAGTGATGCTTAGGTCTGTAGACATAAACGAAAAAGGTGCATGTGTCGTCAATATGTCTTCTCAGATGGGACATGTAGGCTCACCCAACAGAACGGTTTATTGCATGACTAAACATGCTATTGAGGGCCTTACTAAGGCGATGGCCGTGGAGTTGGCTGAAAAAAATATCCGTATCAATAGTATCGGACCTACATTTTCTGAGACACCTATGGTCAAGCGCATCGTTGACACTCCTGAGAAAAAAGAGTTTGTCACGTCGAGGATCCCCATGGGGCGACTGGCAAAATTAGAGGATGTCGCAGCTGCAGCGGTCTACCTTGCATCGCCTGCAGCCTCAATGGTTACTGGTACCCATCTGATCGTAGATGGAGGCTGGACTGCACAGTGATTTCGTTAAATGGTTGTTAATTTTGAGTCAAAAAAGGGTAAAACGTAGTCCAGAACCTCTGTAGGTTTTTCCTCTTGTATCCAATGGTCACAGTCTTGGATGACGCGATCCCAGTAATTCTATGGGATAGCCTGAGCCAGCTTTTGCGTCATGCAACCGAGCGTCTCTGGTCTAAAATTGGTGATGCGTCACATTAATCATTGTTTTAACTCAAAGTAGTTTTCCGTCTAAAAGAAATCATTTAACGCTTGAGTGGTTTGTTCTGGTTCCTCCTCAGCTAAGTAGTGTCCGCAATCAATTCCGAATCCCTCAACCTTGGTGGCCCATGATCGCCAAATGTCGACTGTATCGTACCACTGCTCTAGTTTTGCTTGCTTACCCCATAACGCTAGAACTGGGCAGGTAATCTTATGATCATTTTGTTGATCAATAAGGTCATGTTCGCAATCAATTGATATGCCCGCTCGATAATCTTCGCAAATAGCTCGAACAGTTTCAGGATTCCTAAAGCATCTGAGGTAATCCTCGATCGCAGCTTGAGTGAAGAAATCTCGCGAGACGCGATTAGTGTGCCAGCGCCAAAAACTCTCTGGATTCTGATTAATCAAAGTTTCCGGGAATGGACTGGGTTGAGCTAGGAAAAACCAGTGGTAATACCCTAAGCTAAATTGTGTATCACAGCGTTGGAATGATTCTAATGTCGGAATAATGTCCAGAACCGCCAGTTTTTCTACGACACTTGGATGATCAAGTGCCATCCGGTAAGCGACTCGACCGCCTCTGTCGTGACCCGCAACGCTAAATTCGTCAAAGCCGAGCTTTCGCATCATTGCGACTTGATCATTAGCCATTGATCGTTTGCTGTAAGCAGCATGATCTTTTGATGAGTGTGGTTTTGAACTCTCTCCGTATCCCGTTAAATCTGCGGCGATGACGGTGA
>CBFIFN010000098.1:0-4652 GCA_965661885.1 uncultured Burkholderiales bacterium
GTAGGCTTGTTGAAATACCGTTGGGGTAATATTCATTGGTATTTAGCCCCTCTGGCTCCAGGAAAATCTGATGCTGATTTCTATCTGAAAATCTTACAACTTTGTCTTCTATTGACGGGCAGTAGCGAGGGCCAACCCCCTCTATTACCCCTGTATACATCGGAGATCGATCTAAACCAGCTCGAATAAACTCGTGTGTTGTTTCGTTGGTGTGCGTGATCCAACAAGGGACTTGCCGCGGATGCGCGTCTCGGGACCCCATAAATGAAAATGCCGACCTAACGACATCACCGTCTTGCCTTTCAAGCGCCGAAAAATCTATCGTTCGACCATCGATTCTCGGTGGCGTGCCCGTCTTGAGACGCCCCACGGGTAATTCCAATTCACGCAGCCTAGCCGCCAAAGCATTTGACGGCTCATCTCCCGCCCTTCCAGCCGCATGACTCTCGAGTCCCACGTGAATTTTTCCTGCAAGAAATGTGCCGGCAGTCAAAACCACCGCCTTCGTGGAAATCGTCAATCCAATGTTCGTTTTTACACCGACCACAGCATCCCCGGACATGACAACATCCACTGCAGCACCCTGAAAAATGTCAAGACACTCCTGAGCCTCCAAGCGAGATCTTATTGCTTCACGATATAACGACCGATCTGCTTGCGCCCTCGTTGCGCGGACTGCGGGCCCCTTACTAGAATTTAACCGCCTGAAATGAATACCAGCCTCGTCTGCTGCGGAAGCCATTGCGCCACCCAAAGCATCAATTTCTTTAACCAAGTGACCCTTACCAATACCGCCTATGGAAGGATTACAAGACATTTGACCGAGCGTTTCGATGCTGTGCGTAAGCAATAACGTAACCGCACCAGTGCGCGCAGACGCAAGGGCCGCCTCCGTGCCGGCGTGACCGCCACCTATCACCACCACCTCATAATCTTTAGAAAACCGCATAATCTAAGTCTAACAATATTTAAGCATCAAGATGTCAACAAAGCCGCGCCCAAGTGACACAAATGTTTCACGTGAAACATTTAAAAGAAGTTTACTTGCCAACACAAAAGCTAGAAAAAATTTCCCCCAAAAGGTCGTCGGCCACAAATTCACCTGTGACTTCGGATAATGAATTTTGAGCTAATCGCAAATCTTCGGCACACAAATCTATTGATTCAACATTAATTAGCGCTAAACCAACATGGCGTTCTGCGGAACGAAGCGCGTTCAGGTGGCGTTCGCGAGCCATAAACGGCGCCTCATCACCCATTTTTACACCAGCTTTTTCAAGCAGCCGTTCTTTTAATTCACCCAGGCCCGCCCCCGTCCTAGCCGATAGGTAAACTGGTGAGCTTTTACCGTCCGCCACAGCGTAACCTGAATCCCCCAGTAGATCGATCTTATTTACGACGGCTATTTTTCTGTTTTCTTCTATATCGGTCATGTCATCCAACCGTCTAGTGGCGCTGTTTGCAGCCCGCACTTCTAAAATTATGTCTGCTTCTTTAAGGTTAGAGATCGTTCTTTGAATACCTATTTTTTCCACCGGGTCATCGGATAGTCTTAAACCGGCGGTATCAGTGAGTAAAATAGGGACGCCATTGATTGTTATCCGCCTCTGAATTAAGTCTCGGGTTGTACCCTCATGCTCGGTAACAATCGACACGTCTTCTTCCGCTAATAGATTCATTAATGTTGATTTTCCAACATTAGGCTCTCCCACTAGAACAACCTTTAACCCCTCCCTCAGAAGATTGCCCTGAGCGGCGACACCCCTCAATTCCGCGAGCTTCGCTAAAAGGCGCTTTAAGCGGCTTTCCATCTGATAGGCTTCGATAAAGTCTATCTCCTCATCAGAAAAATCTATAGCCGCCTCGATAAAAACCCGGATTTCTATAAGCTCTTTCCTAATTGAAGAGACTCGATCAGAAAATTCGCCGCTCAGCGAACGATTGGCACTTAAAACGGCGGCCTCCGACGACGCTTCGATTAAATCAGCGACGCTCTCAGCCTGCGCCAAGTCTAATTTATTATTTAGATAGGCTCTTTGGGTGAACTCCCCCGGTTGAGCGACTCGAGCTCCCGCGTCAATGCACGCTCTTAACAACATTCTTAAAACGGCGACACCACCGTGTCCCTGAAGCTCTAGTACGTCTTCCCCGGTATAGGAGTATGGGCCCTGAAAATAAATTGCTAAACCTGAATCGACGATGTCGCCAGATTTATTCAGGAAACTTTTCGATGTTGCTCTTCTTTTTGGTGGTAAATCACCAAGCACTTGCATTGCAATTTCTTTAACTCCCGATCCTGACACCCGAATGACACCGACCCCACCAACGCCGGGAGCCGTCGCTATTGCCGCAATGGTGTCATTGTTTGACATTGGCAGACTTCTTGCCCTCTATTGCCCGGGTTATAGTCCATTGTTGTGCAATTGACAAGACATTGTTCACAAGCCAATACAAGACTAAGCCCGAAGCAAAAAAGAAAAAGAAAATACTGAATACCACAGGCATGATCTTCATCACTTTTGCTTGAATGGGGTCTGGAGGCGCTGGACTCAACCAAGATTGAGCAACCATACTCAAGGCCATAAGCACCGGTAAAACATAAAATGGATCTTTAGCCGATAAATCAGTGATCCAGAAAATAAACGGTGCGTCTCGCAATTCTACGCTAGCCAGCAACACCCAATAGAGCGCAATGAAAAACGGTATTTGAACCAAAATCGGTAGACAGCCCCCCAAAGGATTAATTTTTTCCTTTCGATACAGATCCATCATGGCTTGTTGAAATTTTTGCTTATCATCACCGTAAGTCTCTTTAAGCGTTTTTAGCCGTGGCGCCATGACGCGCATTTTTGCCATTGATTTATAGCCAGCGGCCGACAGTGGAAAGAACACTAACTTAATAATTATGGTAAGCAAGACTATTGACCACCCCCAATTTCCGACGAAGCCTTGAAGCGTCGACAACAGCCAGAATAGCGGCGACGCAATTATTGTTAACCAACCATAATCCACGACTAGGTCCAAACCAGGCGCTAATTTTTTAAGGACACTTTGCTCTTGTGGTCCGGCATACAAACGAGATGAAAAGGTCCCCGTTCCTCCGCTAGCGATATCCGTCGCCTCTTCAACGTAGCCCATGGCATATAAATTGTTGCCTAAAGATTTCATAAAATTTTCGCGGTTTTTTCCATCTTCAGGCAACCAAGCCGCCACAAAATAGTGTTGAACAAAACCAACCCAACCGTCTTTCGTTTTTTCGGGGAATTTTAATTTCCCCTTGTCCATATCTTTGAAGTCGACCTTAATGAACTTTGTTTCATCCGAATAAACTGCCCCACCCGTATAAGTTGGCTGAAGCTTCGTATCTCCATCGGCGCCACCGCCATCCCTTAATAATTGAAAGTAAGCATTCGGCGCTATCGGCGCATTGCTGTTGTTTTTTATTTGATACTCAAGGTCAATCGCGTATGAGCCTCGATTAAAAATATATTTTTTTGTTACGACGACACTCTCGGTTCTGGAAAGTAGCGTTACGATTAGTTGGTTTGAACTGCTTGTTAGCGTGTACTCACTATCTTTAGATGTGAATAAACTATTGTGGTTTGGTAACCCCTCTCCAATCAATCCTGATTCCGCAATATAAGTTCTGCCGCCCGCCGATTCGAATAATGTCAATGCGTCGGTCTTGCTGTCCTTCCCGTGGTGTTGAGTTAATATCAGCTCTTTGATGCCTCCTCCGAGCAACGCGATTTTAGCGGCAAATAGATCTGTATTAACCTGGACATAATCACCAACATCCGGAGTAATCTTATTTAAACTAGGAAGGCTTTCTTGGTTATCGCGACTATTGCTTGTCGCCACTTGGGGCACGGTTGATACCCCTTGCTCCTCGTTAATCGTATTGCTTTGCAAACCCTGATCTTTTTTCAACCAGGCGTCTCCTAACATGATGATAGATCCAACAAAGATTACTGTAGCAATAATGCGAGCGCTATCCATTTTTAACATTCCCTTTTTGCGTGAGCTTCTTGTGGTACCGGATCGAACCCTCCTTGATGAAACGGATGGCATTTACATAAGCGCTTGAGACCGATCTTAAGTCCTTGCGAGCAACCGTGCGTAACCAGACTCTCTTTGAGGTATTCTGAACACGTGGGCTGAAATCGACAGCGAGGACCAAGCAGAGGCGACAATGCGGTTTGATATATACGAATTAGTAATAATAGGAAGCGTTTCATCTTAAATATGTCTTAACAAGCGCTCTAGCTCCGCTTTAGCATCCCTTAAATTAGGTTTGACAATTTTTTGCGTTGCTCTGACCACAACGTCTAATGGTTCGATTCTACTTTTTTTTCTTCTGAACGATTCCTTGATTTGACGTCGGAGCTCTGAGCGTGTGACGGCTAAAGGAATGTATTTTTTCGACAACGACACGCCAACGCGGCTTACTGACGACCCGTTTCTTCTCGAGAGGATAATGAAATGTTTACTTCGCGTCTTGGAATCGAAATATCCGGTGTAATTAGAGGCGCCGGACAGCCGACATTCCCGGGGTAATTTACAAGAAATCACACACTTAGGCGCGCTCTCCCTTTGGCTCGACGTGCATTGATTACAGAGCGACCACCTCGGGTTTTCATTCTCACTAAAAA
>CBFIFN010000098.1:4662-4898 GCA_965661885.1 uncultured Burkholderiales bacterium
CCGTCGAGTCTTGGAAGGTTGATATGTTCGTTTCATTTTACTGACCTATTCACCGTCGGATAAAAAAGCCTGCTATTACAACGCTTTTTGTTCAAGTTGTCAAATTACGCAACCATTGCTAAGGCTGTGGATAACTTCACGAAGTTCAGTTACAATTCTAAAACTCAGCGGTAGTCCTTACGTACCTCGATTCGCGATACGATTATCTACACAAGACTGACTCTTAACTCCAATTT
>CBFIFN010000099.1:0-4768 GCA_965661885.1 uncultured Burkholderiales bacterium
CCGATTCTATTGATATTTTTTTGTTATCTGCCAAATACTTCATTTTCTCAGAGCGAGTTGGATCGGCAGTTGATGGAAAGGGATCGAGTTTACAGAGCCCCCAAGTTGCCGGAAGAGTCAGTTCTAACGTTACCTGAGGTGTCACCTAAAAATGCCTTCAGTTTGTATCAGACAAATAACCGCTCAGGTTTTAAATTTTACGTCGATATTTCTACCGTCCAAATATCCGACGATGACGTTGTCCGGATGACTTTGCTTGCTGTCTCCCCCAAAGGCAGTAACAACTTAACTCATGAGGCTTTTAGATGTGGGACAGGTGAGTACAAACTTTACGCTACCGCTTGGGATTTCAACTCCGATTGGATCCCCATGAAAAATCCCCTATGGCTCCTCACGAATAAAAAAAATCCTAGCCGGTATAGGTACGACTTATTAGAGTCGTACATTTGTTCGGGTCGAATTATTTTTGAGGGCCAGGAAGAATTGCGACGGCGACTTAAAAAAGGGAAATTAGCTAAGCCGCGGGATCGTGGACGAATTTAATCGTGATAAAGATTGAATTTCAATATTCAATCGCTAAATTATCTCGATTTATGAGCTCTAAGTCATCTACGTAACCAAGCACATCCTCTATTTTTTCGGAGGGATATCCTTTTATTTTTTGGGTTTCTTCTTGGTTATAGTTTATCAGGCCATGTGCTATAACTTTTCCGGCTAAATTAAGGCAAGTCACAACGTCCCCACGCTTAAAATTTCCACTAGTGGCAGTGACACCTATTGGTAAGAGGCTTTTGTTGCTCTGCGTTATAGCATTTATCGCTCCATCGTCAATTGTTACTGAGCCGCTGACCTTAAGATGGTTACTGAGCCATTGCTTTCTTGCGGTCATGACTGGTTTTGTAGCGTTTAGCCTGGTACCGATTGCTTCTCCGGATCTAATTCTTAATAAAACGTCCGACTCCCTGCCATTAGCTATAACGGTGTGAGTGCCGCCTTTGGCTGCCTGTTTCGCCGCGCGTAACTTCGTTATCATCCCACCACTGCCAGACGCCGAACCGTTATCAGTAGCCATTTTCTCTAAGTTAGAGTCACCAGCATCCGCGGATTCAATTATGTGAACTTCGCTGGATGTTCTTGGGTCGCCTGAGAATAGGCCTTCTTGGTCTGTTAGGATAATTAAAGTTTCTGCCTCAATTAAGTTAGCTGCAAGAGCGGCCAAAGTATCATTATCACCAAACTTTATTTCGTCTGTCGCGATAGAGTCGTTCTCGTTCACTATAGGAACGATATTGAGAGCGAGAAGGGTGCTAAGTGTAGAGCGCGCGTTTAAGTATCTCGTTCTATTGGTTAAATCATCATGAGTGAGTAATATTTGAGCCGTATGCAAGCCGAGGCTCTGAAACGCATCTTCGTACGCTCGTATTAAACCCATTTGTCCAACTGCTGCCGCCGCTTGTAGATCGTGAATCATAGCCGGCCTTATGTTCCAGCCTAATCGAAGCATACCCTCCGCAACGGCTCCACTTGAGACGATAACAACTTCATGTCCCATGGTTTTAATTTCTGATATTTGCCTTGTCCAATCTTTAAGCCGCTCAGAATCTAAACCTTTACCATTTGCTGTGATAAGGCTACTACCGATCTTGATGACGATTCTTTTGGTCCGATTTTTATCAGTGCTCATGTCTTAAACTTTATTCAGCGAACTCGTATTAGTTGTTTTATCTTTTTGTTTAATTCTACTCATATATTCCATGGCGCTATCAATGAGGGATTTTGTCCCGAGTCCTGAAACCGACGAGATTGGAAAAATTTTATCCGTACTTGCTAGTCCGTTGCTTAGTGCTGCCGTCACTTCGGTAACAAACGCATCACGATCGTCTTCTGGAATTAAATCCATTTTGTTTAATGCAACCCAGCGCGGTTTGTTAAATAGTGCGACATCATATTTCTGAAGCTCGTGGCATATATCGTTAGCGTTACGTGCAAGCTCCTTTGCGTCAGGATAATCTGTACCAATATCAATTACATGCACTAATAATTTAGTTCTTTGCAGGTGTTTAAGAAATTGATGACCTAGCCCAGCCCCATCAGATGCCCCTGAAATTAACCCTGGAATATCAGCGATTACAAAACTGTCGTTAAAGCCAGATCTCACGACACCTAAGTGAGGGTGCAGAGTGGTGAAAGGGTAATCTGCTATTTTTGGTTTCGCTGCCGACACGGCTGAAATGAATGTGGATTTCCCAGCATTTGGAAACCCCAACAATCCGATATCTGCGAGAACGCTCAGTTCCATTCGAATCGATATGGTCTCCCCTGCTTCTCCAAAAGTGAATTGCCTCGGCGCTCGATTTGTACTCGATTTGAAGTGTATGTTACCCAACCCGCCTTTGCCGCCTTTGCAAATGAGTTCTTTCTGTCCATCTCGCTTTAAGTCGATAACGACGATGTCAGTTTGGTCATCGTACACAAGTGTCCCCATCGGAACTTCTAAGACAAGATCACTTCCTGATTTTCCGTAGCAATCTTTACCCTGACCATTTTCTCCATTTTTTGCGCGAAAAAGTCGTTTGTATCGGTACTCTAGAAGTGTATTGATGTCTCTAGAGGCACGAATGAATACGGATCCCCCACGGCCGCCGTCTCCACCACTGGGTCCGCCTTTAGGCACAAATTTTTCTCGGCGAAAGGCTGCTACACCGTCGCCACCCTTACCTGCGTGCAGTTCAATTTTGGCTTCATCAACAAACTTCATAATTTATAATTTTCGTCAGATAAAAAAAAACCCTGCCTTTTGAGCAGGGTTTTTGCAAAAAAAAGTAAACCCTAGATTGGAACAATGCTCACAATTTTCTTATTTAGACGGCCTGCTTTTCCAAATAGTACATGACCATTAATTTTGGCGAATAATGTGTGATCCCTTCCCATTCCGACATTATCCCCGGGATGAACTTGAGTTCCTCTTTGTCGGATTATAATACTTCCCGCGGAAATTAATTCTCCACCGAATCGCTTCACTCCTAATCGTTTTGCATTAGAATCGCGACCGTTCCTTGAACTTCCGCCAGCTTTTTTGTGTGCCATATCTGTTCCCTTTTTGAAGCGTTGAAGTTATCAGTTCTTAACTTGTTATGTCACCAATGACGACTTCTGTGAAATTTTGACGATGTCCTTGTTGACGTTTGTAATGTTTTCGTCGTCGAAGTTTAAAAATTTTGACCTTTTTGCCTCTCCCATGACTAAGAACTGTCGCAGCCACGCTTGCACCGCTCACATGAGGCGACCCTATCGAGACGTTATCGCCGTCAACGAGCATTAAAACTTCATTTAGGTTGATTGTTTCACCAACCTCAGCCCCCAAGGATTCGATTTTTAACTTTTCTCCAGTGGCGACTTTATATTGCTTCCCACCAGTTTTAATGACAGCATACATGGCTTTATTGTTTCCCAAGATTAGCAGTTTATACGACTGTTTCCAGTACAAAAGGGGTCAAATAATACATCATGAGAGCACTTTACGCAATAAACTAGAAAGTTAATTTGACACTAAAGCATGGGCTACATAACATCCAAAGATCAGACGATAATCTCCAGAAAATGAAAAATAGTTGTGAACGTTTATTTCGATGAATAATGGGTTGCATTCAATCAAGGGCGAGTTGACGGCACGCCTGGATGGGGAGATTGCCAATCAATTGGTTTCGCAAGTCCCTCTCATCGGGGAGGTCGCGAGGTATACGATTAACAGTGGCGGTAAGCGCATAAGGCCAATTCTTCTAATGATGGCGGCCGCGAGTTTAGGGTGTACGGAGCGGAAGGCGACGCAATTAGCGGCTGCTATTGAATTTGTTCATACTGCAACATTGTTGCATGATGATGTGGTTGATAGTTCTTCAGTTAGACGCGGGTCTCAAACGGCTAATGAGCGTTTTGGGAATGCAGCTGCCGTTTTAGTGGGGGATTTTTTGTACTCCAGAGCGTTTCAAATTATGGTTGACGTCGGTGAGGCTAAGGTTTTTCGGATTATGGCTGATGCTACTAACGACATCTCGGAGGGTGAGGTCCTTCAGCTCTCCAACATAAAGAACATAGAGCTGACTGTCGAGTCTTACTTCGAAATTATTCATTCAAAAACATCACGATTATTCGAGGCAGCCTCGATGCTCGGAGGTATTATTGCCGGCTGCGAAAGCGATATAGCCAATAATCTCGGGCAATACGGGGCGCACCTGGGCACCGCGTTTCAGATTGTTGACGACGTGCTTGACTATGATGGAGTTGAGGCAAATATTGGAAAAAAATTGGGCGACGACTTGTTAGAAGGCAAGGTGACTTTACCCATGATTCATGCCCTAGAGAACGGTTCGGAGGCGGACGTGGCGGCGATGAAAACTGCGATTGAAGACAGCGGTCAGGTAAACCTGGACTCAATCATTAAAATTTTTCGAAGGTTGCGGTCGCTCGAGTATGCTCGTGAATTGGCGCAGAGAGAAATAGAGGCTGCTGAGGAAAGCATTGCAAACCTACCGTCGTCCACATATAAAAAGTCTATGATTGAAATGGCTAAGCAGTCGGTATCTAGGATCAATTAGTCGAGTTGGTTGGTGTTTTGTGTTGAATATGAGAAAAATTTTGGTAGAGGTGAGTTGCCGAATGTAGGGTCGGCTGCGGTATGAAAATCGCTTTCGATCTGCTCATAATGGGGTTTCTTGGGAGGTTGTGTGCTTAAATATCTGACGTTATTGGTGGTCTTCGCTCTAGCATA
>CBFIFN010000100.1:0-4716 GCA_965661885.1 uncultured Burkholderiales bacterium
AAGTCTCGATGTGATACGTAGAGAAGGTCGGAAATTTTACGGATTATGTGATCTTCATGTGGGTCAATGTGTGCATCCGAATGAGCAACTAACCACATAGCGTTGATTAACTGACGTTTTCTCTCATAAGAAAATTGTTCATTGATACTTTTGGCTAAAGGTTGATACGACGTCGGTCTATTTGCAGGTCTTGAAGCTTGCTGCAGTAGATCGATCGCTTCTGTTTGCGTCACGTTAACGATTTTTGTTAACGAATCGGTAGCAATTTTCAGGTCTTCCGGAGTCACATCGTTGTCAACTCGCGCTGCTTCATGGAGAAGCATTGCAACCGAAAGCGAAGTTTCTCCTTCTTTTGGCTTTTCCACGCCGGATTCAGTCTCTATCCCAAGCAGTTTGCCGAATTTTTTTAAAGAGTTCATCATAATATGTGTGTCATGGGCTCTATTTTTAAACCAATTCTTGATGGCTCAGTCTACCGTAAACCTAGAGTTCTTTATTAACAAAAAGTTTCAGATAACATCGTCGTATGACCAAAAATATCAAAATCAGAGGAGTCACTCAAAATAATCTTAAAAACATAGATTTAGACATACCTATTGGCGAAATCACGGCAGTTACAGGAGTGTCTGGATCGGGCAAGTCTTCTCTAGTCTTCGACACGTTGTACGCAGAGGGTCAAAGGAGATATGTCGAGACGTTTTCGTCTTACGCGCGGCAGTTCCTAGACCGCATGGATAGACCTTCGGTGGCAAGCATTGAGGGCATCCCTCCTGCGATTGCGATTCACCAGGTAAACTCGGTGAAGACTTCTAGGTCGACTGTTGGCACCATGACTGAGCTGTCAGATTACCTGAAATTACTTTTTTCGAAGTTCGGTAAATTACACTGCCGCAGTTGTGCGCAGCCCGTCGACATCGATGGAATCGATTCAATGGCCAGAAGTGTACGCAGTCAAAAATGGGACCGTATAGTCGTTTACGCCCCGGTTATCGTGCCAGAGAATTTTTCACAATCGGAAATAGAAGGTTATCTGACAGCTCAAGGTTATGACCGTTTTGTCCAGTTATATGAAAAGAATCTTGTTGTGGTCGATCGCTTTGACGTGAATCGGGTCGACGAGTCGCGATTGAGGGAAGCCTTTGAGGCGGCATTTCGTGTGGGCCAAGGAAATTGTTTAGTTGCGCCCCACGCACCCGACCAAAAGGTTGAACAGCCATTAGATTTCAGTAATCGTTTTCACTGTGCGTCTTGTGATATTGATTATTCTGCGCCAAGCCCAGGTCTTTTTTCGTTTAACTCTCCAGTGGGTGCATGCGGAACTTGCCGTGGATTTGGACGGGTGATCGGTGTCGATATGGAATCAGTGATTATGGACCCGCGCTTATCCCTTGCCGAAGGTGTTATCAAGCCATGGCAAACAGCAAGTTATTCCGATTGTCAGGATGAGCTCATTGAGCAAGCCCATCAGCGGGGCATACCTATCGATACACCTTGGGTTGATATGACAGATAATCACAAGAAGTGGGTGCTGGAGGGTGAGCCTGAATGGGTGAGTTGGCGTAAGTCATGGCCAAAACATTGGTACGGCGTGAGACGATTTTTTGATTGGTTAGAAACTAAGGCATACAAGATGCATATTCGTGTGCTTTTAGCAAAATATCGCTCATATACGGAATGTCCTGAATGTCTTGGTAGTCGTTTGAAGTCAAGTGCGTTGTTGTGGCGGATTGGTTCCCAAAACTCTGATTCTGACCCAGTGGCGACTGCCACGACGCATCCTGGGATTGATTGGAGTCTTAAACAAAAAAACCGTATTAACGGCTTTTCGATACACGATTTGAATGTCATTTCAGTTTGGGACTTAAAGCGGTTTATAAATACCGAAATACACAAGTGGCTCGAAGCTGATGGAGACAACTCAAGTCAGTTGGTACTAGATCAAATTGTGTCGAGGCTTGAATATTTAGAGGAAGTTGGGCTCGGTTATCTGACCCTTGACCGGCAATCCAGAACGTTATCTGGTGGTGAAGTCCAGCGTCTGAATTTGGCGACGGCTTTAGGGGCATCATTGACTCAGACTCTGTTTCTATTGGATGAGCCATCTATCGGTTTGCATCCTAGAGATATAAATAGAATCATCTCAGTTATTCAGCGACTCAAGCGCAATGGAAATACGATTGTAATCGTTGAACATGACCCACAAATAATTCGCGCTGCTACTTATTTGTTAGATATAGGACCGGAGGCGGGCGAGCGTGGAGGACATATTGAGTATTTTGGCCGATTGCAAGATCTTACAGTGGATGCATGTGTTACCGCTCAATATCTACTAGGTCACAAAACTGTGAGGGACGCCTCATCCTCAAAGCCAATTAGGGCTGGACAAACACGCTGGCTCAGTGTTTTGGGCGCACAGCGAAATAACTTAAAAAATATCGACATTGACATTCCATTGGGGCATCTAGTCACTATTACAGGGGTTTCTGGGTCTGGAAAATCAACATTTTTAGAAGATATCTTATCCAATGAAATCGAAAGAGTCTTAACGGGAAAGAGTGTTTCAACTGACGGGTTGGAGGGATTTAAAAATTTAGAGTTAATTGACCGCGTCATTTTGTTGGACCAAAGGCCAATTGGAAAATCTTCGCGATCAAACCCTGTGAGTTACGTCCGCGCTCTAGATGGAATAAGAGCTATTTTTGCAAATTCCATACCGGCGAAAACAGCGAAGTTCGACAAGGGTTTTTTTAGTTTTAATTCTGGAAAAGGACGATGTCAGTCTTGTTTGGGTAGTGGTTTCGAACTGGTTGAGATGCAATTCCTATCAGACGTGTATCTGAGATGTAATGAATGCGATGGTAAACGGTATGGTTCAGATATTTTGAAAATATATATTGATCTGCCGGCCGTCGGGACCGTGAATATTGACGACGTTTTAAATTTAACGATCGCGGATTCCATTCTAGCGTTTAAAGACGACCCTAAAATTTGCAAAAAGCTCAAGCCGTTGATTGATGTGGGCCTAGGTTATCTTCGACTTGGACAACCAGTACCCACGCTTTCAGGCGGTGAGGCTCAGCGACTGAAACTCGCGAGTTACATTGCTGAAGCTTCCAATGGAACTGTTGAAAAGACAATTTTTTTACTCGACGAGCCAACAACAGGTCTACATTATCAGGACATTCAAAAATTACTTACAGCTCTTCGTACGTTAGTTAATTTCGGCGCGTCGGTAGTGATGGTCGAACATAACTTAGATTTGATAGCCTCTTGTGATTGGATCATTGACTTAGGGCCAGAGGGTGGCGATGGAGGTGGAAAGGTCGTATTTTGTGGAACGCCGAATGCCATAGTTGATCATCAATCGTCGTTAACAGGAATGGAATTAGCTCGAGTAAATGATGGGTTGGAGCTCATCGATAAGGATCAATCGACTCATCAGACCGTTTTTAAAAACGAGATGCCGCCTAATTCTATCTCGATTAAAAATGCGAGAGAAAACAACTTAAAGAGTGTCTGTGCTGAGATCCCTCATGGGAAGATGACCGTTATTTCTGGGCTTAGCGGTAGTGGCAAATCTTCGTTAGCGTTCGACATAATATACGGCGAAGGTCAAAGACGGTATTTAGAGTCCTTGAATGCTTATGCGCGCCAATTCATTCAAGTTGGAACGAAGCCTGACGTCGATGCAGTTTTCGGCATACCCCCAGCAGTTGCCATTGAGCAACGGACTAGCCGCGGTGGGATTAAAAGCACAGTGGGAACCGTCACAGAGATCTATCACTACCTTAGGTTATTAATGTCCAAGGTCGGTGATCAGTACTGCCCTGAGTGTGATGTAAAGATTGAGTCTCAGACGCAATCCATCATCGTAAACAAGCTAATGAGTGACTATGCGGGCGTTCATATTGGTTTTTTAGTACCTTTGGTGCGAGCAAGAAAAGGGGTCTACAAAGATTTAGCGGAGAGTTATCGCAAAAAAGGTTACACACACCTTTTGGTTGATGACGTTTTTATAGAAACAAAGGATTTCCCAAGGCTAGACCGATACGTGGAGCACACAATAGACCTTCCGATCGCTAGCGTCAGGGTGGATCAGTCTCAAAATGAGGTATTAAATAATATTGTTGAAAAGGCTTTGGAATACGGTAACGGTTTTTTTCATGTCATTTCTAATCTTGATCACTTACTTGAGGGAGGGCTTTTCCAACAGCAAAGTTTTTCAATAAAACGAGCGTGCCCCAAGTGTCAAAAATCCTATGATGAACTAGACCCGCGCATGTTTTCGTTCAATTCAAAGTACGGATGGTGCGACCCTTGTCAAGGGACTGGTCAGTTGCTCGCTCATAAATCTGTCCCTATTAAAAGTTTGAAAGATGAAATTGAGGCGGAGTCAGAACGTTCTAGGCACGTGCACGATGAGCTATCGGTCACATGTGACGCTTGTCATGGTTTTCGTTTAAATCAGCGAGCATCTAGTGTTATTTGGAAGGATTTTTCGATCATAGATTTAGTGTCCAAGCCTGTCGGCACATTATTTCACATCCTCTCACGGATTGAGTTATCAGATAGAGAGAAACTGATTGCTCAAGACTTACTTACGGAAGTGTCATCCCGTTTGCAGTTTCTGACTGAAGTAGGACTGTCCTATCTTACTTTGAATAGGGCAGCGCCAACGTTAAGTGGAGGTGAGGCACAAAGGATGAGACTTTCAGC
>CBFIFN010000101.1:0-4660 GCA_965661885.1 uncultured Burkholderiales bacterium
TAATCCAAAACTCCTCAAATTTCTCACGACTACACGCGAGGGCCAAAATAAAATAAAACTCATAGCTGGGGAGTCGCTTATGACCACAAGCGACCATAACGGCGAAATATTAAGTGTGTTCCTCATTGGCCGAAATGGTTTGGCCGTCGAAATCAAAGAAACTACTGAGGGTTTTATAGCTACCGAAGCACAGCTTGAAACGCGTTACTTATTTGGTTCAGGCGTCATAGAATCGTCCCTTTATGCGGCGCTAGATAGCGGCGGCATTTCAGATGAACTCGGTTCGGAGATGGCTGATATTTTGTCGAGTGAAATAGATTTCAACCGTGATCTGCGAAACGGCGATCGATTTTCTGTGATTTACACCGCTAAATATTTAAGAGGCGCCTACGTCTCACACGGACAAATTCAAGCATTAGAATTCATAAATAAGACTCGAAAATATAGAGCATACGTTTTTATCAACCCGAAAAGTGGCAAACCGTCCTACTACGATGACGAGGGGGAAAATATAAAAAATGCCTTCTTAAAATCCCCTCTTAAATTCTCTCGAATTACGTCAGGTTTTTCAAAACGGAGACTTCATCCTGTTCTCAAAAAGTGGAGGGCGCACAAAGGTGTTGACTACGGAGCTAGAACAGGAACGCCTATTATGGCGACAGGAAAAGGTAAGATAACTTATCGGGGCACAAAAGGGGCTTACGGGAGATTTATTGAGATTCGTCACGCCAACGGGATTTCAACACGTTACGCCCACATGTCGAAGTATGCGAAGGGTCTCAAGAAGGGAAGTAGAGTAGACCAAGGGCAAGTGATTGGTTTCGTTGGCAGTAGCGGAATGGCAACCGGGCCTCACTTACACTACGAGTTTTTGATAAGGGGTAAACAAGTTAACCCCTCAAAAGCAGTGACACCGCCCGGCCCGCCGATCGGCGCGGAATTTAAGAAGCATTTTGATCAACAGACGGCTGAATCAGCCGTTCTGCTAGAAAAATTATACAAACCCGACATAAACTAAGGATGGTGACCCGCGCTGAATCAGTCCAGACTAACTTTTTATGAAAAATAAGATAGTTAAGCTGAGAAGGAGGAACCACAGCCACATGTGGACGTGGCGTTTGGGTTCTTTATCACGAACTGAGCACCGTCTATACCGTCCTGATAGTCGATTTCCGCGCCTGCTAAATATTGATAACTCATTGCATCTATAAGAAGCTTAACTCCGTTTTTGTCCACTTGTGCATCGTCTTCGTTAATTTCTTCGTCGAAGGTGAAACCGTACTGAAATCCAGAACATCCGCCGCCAGACACAAACACTCTAAGCTTGAGGTCCGCATTGCCTTCCTCGGTAATAAGTTCTTTTACTTTACTTGCAGCTGACTCCGTAAAAACCAGCTGTTCCGGACTTGAGGAAACGACTTCCATTATTTAATCTCCACTGTATTTCTGTTTGTGACAAAAAAAAACACTACGAGTTTCATCTATTATTGACGTTATGGTACCAGACCGGGAGCGTTTAATCCCATTTCCTCATCAAGGCCAAACATTATGTTCATATTCTGAATTGCCTGCCCAGCTGCCCCCTTCACTAGGTTATCCAGAACTGAAACCACAAGCACTGACTGCTTATCCTCTGAAACTTGGATTCCAATTTTGCAGTAGTTTGAACCTCGAACCGACCTTGTATCAGGGAATTGTCCCATTGGAAGCACATCGACAAATGGCTCGTCATCAAAAAACATTTCAAAAACCTCCCTCACATCCCGGTCAGAAGTATCGCTTAGATCTGCATATAATGTGGCTAGAATTCCTCGGTTAATAGGTAACAAATGTGGAGTAAACCTAAGCTTTACATCACCACCTGACAAACTATTTAGCGTTTCTATTATTTCTGGATGATGTCGATGGCCAGCTAAACCATAAGCCTTAAAATTATCCCCAACCTCAGAATATATGATTCCCAAGTCCTCTTTACGGCCAGCACCGCTGACTCCAGATTTCGCATCCGCGATTAAGGATGAGTGCTCTATTAGGTGAGAGGACAGAAGCGGAGCAAATCCCAACTCAACAGCAGTTGCATAACAACCTGGGTTCCCAACGATTCTAGCAGACCTGATTTTTTCTCTATTAATCTCCGGTAACCCGTACACGGATTCGGCAAGCAAGTGTTTTGCGGTGTGGTCAGTTCCGTACCATTTTTCCCACTCACTTAAGTTTTTCATTCTAAAGTCTGCCGCCAAATCAATCACGCGACCACCATTGGATAACAACCCCTCAGCTTGACCCATCGCGACACCATGAGGAGTCGCAAAAAACACCACGTCGCAATCAACCAACCCGAGAGCAGAAGGGCTTTCATACGTTAGATCAACATGGCCACGCAAGCTGGGGAATACCTCGCTTACTGTTTTTCCTTCTTCTGATCTGGAGGTAATTACCTCGATGTCAGCCTCTGGGTGCATATTTAACAACCTCATTAGCTCAACGCCGGTGTAACCAGTTCCTCCAACAATTCCAATTTTTAGCATAAGCTTCTCGATTCGATAGAAAGTTTTATCGCAACTATATTATAGAACCCGCATAAAAAAGGCCGCATAGAGCGGCCTTTTTTAAATAAACGAGTATAAAGTTACCGTTTTGAGAACTGAGGCCGACGACGAGCCTTTTTAAGGCCAACTTTTTTACGTTCAACCTCTCGAGCGTCTCTAGTAATCAAACCGGCTTGGCGCAGAGCCGGCTTTAACGAGGCGTCATAATCCACTAAAGCGCGAGCAATACCATGACGCACAGCACCCGCCTGCCCAGTTTCACCGCCGCCTGCAACATTGACATTGATATCGAACGTAGATAACAGTTCAGTCACCTCGAGCGGCTGTCGGACCAGCATCCGGCCAGTTTCTCTGGAGAAAAATTGGTCTAGAGGCTTCTTGTTAACGACAATATTACCTGATCCAGGTTTAATGTAGACCCGAGCCACTGAAGCTTTTCTCCTACCAGTTCCGTAATTAGACTGATTTACGTAAGCCATAAAATTTTCCCTTTTAAAGTTCTAAAGCCTGAGGCTGCTGCGCAGTGTGCGGATGGTCTGCTCCAGGATATACTTTCAATTTCTTTATCATTGCATAACCAAGCGGTCCTTTAGGCAACATCCCCTTGACCGCCAACTCAAGCGCTCTACCAGGGAACTTGTCTTGCATTTTTTCGAAACTGGTTTCATACAATCCGCCTGGGTAACCGCTATGGCGATAGTATTTCTTATCTTTAGCCTTATTACCCGTGACTTTGATCTCTCCGGCGTTCACAACAACCACAAAGTCGCCAGTGTCTACATGTGACGTATAAATGGGTTTGTGTTTGCCTCTAAGCCTTCTCGCAATTTCCGTTGCGATGCGACCAAGCACCTTATCTTTCGCATCAACCACGTACCAATTACGATTGACTTCACTCTCTTTCGCGCTAATAGTTTTCATTCTAAATCCGTGTTATGCATACACTGTAGCCAGCCAAATGCTGGTAAAGGGGCGGAATTTTATAATGACAAGTATTCAGTGTCAATATAAGCGGTGAATATGGTTAAAACCGATCCGTAGTTCACGGATCCTCAGTCTGCTCTTTCGTTACTGATTTTTTCTCTAAAATACCCGAAATCAGTAAACCTACCTCATAAAGTATCCAAATCGGAAAAGCCAATAACAACTGAGATATCACATCAGGCGGAGTAAAAATAGCCGCAATCACAAAAGCACCGACAATCACATATGGTCTTGATTCTTTGAGCTTTTCTATGCTAACGATACCCATTCTCGTCAAAATTACGACAGCTATAGGGGTCTCAAACGCGAGACCAAAGGCCAGAAATATCGTCAGAACAAAATCAAAATACTTTTGAATGTCCGTATTCATCTCCACGCCCTCTGGCGTAAACGCGGCAACAAAGTGAAATACGGTGGGAAAAACAATAACGTATGCAAATAAACACCCAATCAAAAACAGCATCGTGCTTGTAGCTATCAACGGAACAACCAACCGCTTCTCATGCTTGTAAAGTCCAGGAGCTATGAACGCCCATATTTGATATAGGACAAAGGGCAAGGCTACTATTAACGAGGCAAAAAGCGTTACCTTAACAGGCACAAAGAATGGCGCCGCGACCTCGACAGCGATCATCGTTGCCCCTTCTGGCAGTGCAGCAATTAATGGGGCCGCTAGCAAAGAATAAATATCTCTAGCCCAATAGAAGAGGATAAAAAATACAATAAAAAGAGCGGCCATCGCCTTTAAAAGACGATCCCTCAGTTCAATTAAATGGGTTATGAAGCCCTCAGCACCCTTCACAAGAAGTCCTTTCGTACAGAGGCATGCCGAATAAAAACAAATTCTTCAAGTGACCTCGCTGTTGTTTTTAGTCTCGGTTGATTGGTCACCTTCTGATGAGCTTATTTTAGCCTCGCCCGTCCCGTCATCAGCTTTGTCGTCATCTGCAGATATAGACCCAAAACCAAGGCCCTCAGCAAGGTTAATTCCTTGAGTTTCTTGTTTATCCTCATTAGTGACAATGGTTTCATCACCTTGATGCTTTGCCTTATCTTCCGCCTCAACTTCAAGACGCGGCTTATCATCTGAGGCATCGCTAATAGAATTAGGCTCGACAGTCGGTTTC
>CBFIFN010000102.1:0-4620 GCA_965661885.1 uncultured Burkholderiales bacterium
AATATTCTCGCTGTCGCTAAAGATAACGTTGAAGTGGTCCGCGCGGAGGATGGTTGTTTAGAATACAGCGTAGTGGTCGACACCGAGTTCGGCGCTTTTCAAACGAAATTTGGGGAAGACACTTTTCTCGTGATTGAAAAGTGGCGCGATGAGGATGCTTTGAGAGCTCACGCAGCAGCTCCTCATATGATTACGTATAGTCGGACCGTTAAAGATTGGATTGCTTCCAGGGTGATCCACGTTTTAGATTCGGCCTACTAGGTCGTCCGATTTTATGATGTATTTTGCGTATGGTTCAAATTTAGATGACGAGGATTGGGGGCGGTTCTGTAAGAAAAACGACTTATCTGTTGATGGCATCGTGCCCGTTGGACCAGCGATTCTTCCAGATCATGAGTTAGTTTTTAATGTTTATTCCGATACGAGGGGCGGTGGTGCACTCAATATCCAAAATCGAATTGGTGCGTATGTCAGTGGAGCGTTATTTATTGTTGACGAAGCAGGTTGGAGGGCGCTGGATCTCAAAGAAGGCGTTTCAGATCGGATATACGAGAGGAGGACCGTGCGAGTTGTCCTGCCGGATAGCTCCTTGATCTCAGCGGTGACCTACGAGGTGACGCAGGAGAGCCAACAGGGCTTTGTTGAACCGACTGCCGCGTATATGGATGCTGTAAAACGAGGGCTCTCTCGCTTCCGACAATCTAGTTTCAATTTAAATCAGGCCGCAGCTGATGAGGAATTTTCAGATTTATCCCTGGGTATATTCGTATATGGAGCGCTTATGGCTGGAGAAAATCGTCACGCAGTTGCTGAGGCGTTAAAAATCACTCAAATCACGAATGGAATAGTCGACGGCACATTACACGTCACAGAAGCTGATTGCCCGATGCTTAAGTTAACAAAAAAAAATAAAAATCATCGGGTGATGGGTGAGTTAATCGTTTTCCAAGACTTGTCCGCAGCGCTTAAAGAGATTGATGCGGTGGGGTGCTTCTCAGGTTTTGAATTCATGGATCATAAATACGATCGAACGCTGTGTTGGGCCAGAACCGCTGGGCAGGTTCCAGTTTTGGCCTGGTGTTACGTTGCAGGCAATTTGAGTCAAACAACAAAAGAAATCACATCTGGATCATGGAGGCGTTACAAAAATTCTGCTTAGCGGTACGTAATAATTTTCGGATTTAGGTGATTTGGTTGACGATGCCGCCCTCTACTCTCAGCGTTGCGCCCGTCGTGAGTGCGGAAAGCGGACTACATAAATAGACAGCCATTGGTGCTACTTCTTCTGCTTCTGCAAAGCGCTGGATAACTGATGTAGGGCGGAATTTTTCAAAGAATTCACGCTCGAGTGTTTCAAGACTAATACCCCAATCTTGTGCTCGTTCTTTTCTTTGTTTCTCAGTTGTGTCCGTTCTTGTCGGCCCAGGTAGAAGAGCGTTTACCGTTACGCCAGTACCACTTAAGGACATCGCTAATCCACGGGAAATGCTTAGTTGAGCACTTTTACTAAAACCATAGTGAATCATCTCGGGCGGTATCATCAGGCCAGATTCACTAGAAACAAAGACGACTCTGCCCCACTTGTTCGCAACCATTTTCGGTACATAAAAGCGAGAAAAACGTATGCCGCTCATAACGTTTATTTCGAAAAACCGCATCCAATCGTCATCTTCGATTTCAAAAAAAGCCTTGCGCTCATAAATTCCAAGATTATTAATGAGTATGTCTACGCTCGTAACCGCATCAAAAATTTTTTCACAACCAGATTGAGTTGCACAGTCGCCGGTAATTCCTCGGGGGTTGGTTTCTGGATGAAGGTGCTTGATTTTATGAACTGCTGCATTCACGGTTATCTCATGGCGACCTGTAATGATGACATCGACTCCTTCTGCCGCTAGCGCTTCAGCAATTGCGTAGCCGATCCCGGAAGACGAGCCGGTGATGAGTGCTTTTTTTTCGTTGAGTTGCATGTCCATAAATACACACTCTCTTAACAAGTAGATAGAGGTTTATCGTACACTAGCGCAACCCGGCCAGTATTGGTTTATTAGAGTCGAACACGCGTTTCAGTGATTATGATGAAAAAAAACCAACCTATGGTCGAAATCCTATTTAAAGGTAAGTGAATGAGTGAGAGTATTTTTGTTACGGCGAGCACCTCGTTTGAAGCTGCTTGTCAAATTGATGTTTTTGATCAAGCACATCGAGCGCATCGTCTACATGGTCACAGCTATCAAGTAACTGTTAGAGCATCTGTTGACCAATCTAAACCGGTAGGCGGCGAGGAGTTAACAGTGGCTTGTGAAGACCTTTTTCGCGTATGTGCGCCATTAGACTTTAGTTATTTAAATGATGTTATTGAGACACCCACTGATGAGAATATTGCAAGATATGTATGGAGAAAGCTCAAAATCTCAGACATTAACTCAATCGGTTTGAGAAGTCAGTCAAACGAAGGTGTTCACCTTGACGGTCAGGGTTTTGCACATGTTTGGAGGAAGTTTCGATTTGAGGCAGCGCATCAGTTACCTAGAGTGCCTGAAGGGCACAAATGCGGACGAATGCATGGGCACGGGTTTGAGGTTATTCTGCATACGCTGACCAACCTCGATAACTCATCCCATGGGGTGGATTATGATGAGATAGACGCGGCTTGGACTGAGTTATACGACACGCTTAATCACAATTGTTTGAACGATATTCAGGGTCTCGAAAACCCCACCAGCGAGATGATTTCATTTTGGCTTTGGAGCCGATTGAAACGAAAGTTACCGCATCTTAGTTGGGTCACTGTTTATGAAACCGCGAGTAGTGGCGCCCACTATAACGGCACCGATTTTAGGATCTGGAAAGATTTTTCGATTGATAGTGCGATCCGACGTGAGCGTGTCGCTCAATCTGATGCTCGCAACCGCATTCATGGACATACGTATTTATGTCGCCTTCATTTAACGGCACCTCTTGATCAAGTGCTCGGATGGACAATAGATTATGGCGATGTGAAAGAGAAATTTAAACCGATCTTCGATAAACTGGATCACCAACCGCTATACGAGATCGCTGATTTGTCCGATAACGACCCAATTAGTATCGCGCGTTGGATTAAAACAAATAGCAGCTTAAGTTTGCCGGAACTTGAGCGCGTTGACTTATACGAGACGCGAGGCTGCGGCGTCACAGTTGATTGGGGAAACTTGGGGCCAGCGCTGCCGATATAACAATATGTACTCAGTTAAAGAAATTTTTTATACTTTGCAAGGGGAGGGCGCGCAAAGCGGAAGAGCGGCAGTTTTTTGCCGGTTCTCTGGTTGTAACTTATGGTCTGGTCGGGAGGAAGATCGCCTTTCAGCAGATTGTCAGTTTTGTGACACTGATTTTGTGGGGACCGATGGTTCCAACGGTGGAAAATATGAGTCTCCTTCTTCGCTGGCAGAAGCAGTAGAGGAGCAGTGGCTATCTTATGATCTTGCTCGAAGGTATGTCGTGTGCACTGGGGGCGAACCATTGCTTCAACTGGACAGTGTTCTGATTGCTGAGTTCCATAAGCGTGGGTTTGACGTTGCCATTGAGACGAATGGTACGATCGACGTTCCGCAGGGTGTTGATTGGGTTTGTGTAAGCCCAAAAGGTAATGTAGCGGTTCGCGTTCGTCAGGGCGATGAGTTGAAGCTCGTTTATCCCCAAGACGGCGTTAATCCATCAAAATATCTGTCATGGGAGTTTGATCATTTCTTTATACAACCTAAAGATGGTCTGGATGTTGACTTGAATACAGAGCTGTCTATCAAGTTTTGCAAAGAAAACCCCCGCTGGCGACTTGGCCTACAAACCCATAAGGTGATTGGTGTAGAGTGAGCTTACTATTTAAGAGTTAGACATTAAAAATGAAAAATTTAATTAAATTGTTGGTGTTAGTCGGTCTTTCATTCGTGCTATCGGCGAATGCTTTTGCAGACGTTGCAGAGGAAATGTTTGATCGTGGTTACAAAGCTTTCGTGGAGAAAAATTATTCGGGAGCTGAAAAGCATTGGAAGCGTTCAGGTGAATTGGGTCATGTGAGATCGCAAAATGGTCTTGGTATCATGTATCGCGATGGTGATCTCGGTGGTGTCTTCTCGGAAAAGGCTGCGGGCTGGTTCGTAATGGCTGCCAACAATGGCTACGCATACGCAATGTTTAATCTGGGGATGCTCCACAAAAATGGTAGCCTTCGCGATGCCAATGATGTGACGGCTTATCGTTGGTTACTTTTGGCGAGTACTATTAACTTTGACGAAAATGCTAAATTTCAAGCAAACTTGTTGAGCCAACGTATGGATAAACAGTCACTATTGCTGGCGCGTCGTGAGGCACAAGTCTGGATAAATGAATTTTTTTATGGGCTAAAAAATTAGTGATGCAGGAACAAACTTTAAGGGGTGATTGATGGATCTTGGAATAAAAGGACGAACTGCAATTGTGTGCGCATCCAGTCGAGGGTTGGGTAAGGCGTGTGCGATCGCATTAGCTGAGGCTGGTGTGTCTTTAGTACTAAACGGTAGAGACCAAAGTGCCCTTGAGTCCACCGCTAATGAAATTGTAAAGAAAACTGGCGTAGGTGTGATTCCTGTTATTGCGGAC
>CBFIFN010000103.1:0-4600 GCA_965661885.1 uncultured Burkholderiales bacterium
TTGTGAAATACCACTGAGGTCAGGGTCCCATGTGAGAATGCCATCACCCACTAGTGCAAAATAAGCTTCCCAGGTATCGACAACGGTATCGACACTTGCGGTGAACGCTCGGACATTGGAAGTGAAAATATTAGCGTTCGGTGCCGCCACATCAGTGACTAATATTCGTTGAGTTGCGAAGATTGAGTCAAGACCATCGCTGATCTTGAGTTTCACATCATAAACGTTGTTCCCGCCTTTATCAGAGGGATTCTCAAAGTCAGGAGGAGTGTTAAATTTAAGGTCTCCCGTGCTCGTATCGATCGTAAATAAATCATTATCCTCGTCGTCTGAGGTAATGGATGTCCTCGTATCGAACGAAAAAGTAAGTGGATGGATATTCGATTCCATTGCGATTGCGCCAGAACTTGGGGAATTCTCACTGATGGTAATCTGCGCCGGTTTAGTCGTGCTATTAGCAAAGTTGATCGCTCTTTCTCGAATTGTTGTGGGCGCTCCCAGTTCGATGAATGAACTACTGCCAGCCGACCTATCCCCCAGAAAATTACCACTTGAATCCGTACCGATTATCTCCAATCTCGGTAACAGTAAGCGGCCCGTTCCCGATGTGGGATTGCTGAAGTGAAATCCCACCGCAAGTCCAATGTTATCTGTGATGTTATTACTACCAAGATCGCTGATGCCCACAGTGTCTCGGCGCACCACACTCACACAATGGTCCGAGTTAGTACACAGATCATCGTCTACTTCGTTACGTAACTGTATTCCTCCAAAGGCAGACCCATTGGTGGTTAAACTAAAAAATCCGGGGCTATCTGGCGCATCCTGTACAAAATCATCAAGCGGCTTATGGTCGAAAATAAAGTTAAACGACCCAGACGTGGGAGTACCTAAGTTCGGTATATTTGTGAAGCTTCCCGTGCCGTGAAACGATATGGTGTCATACGCAGTGTTGTACTGTGCTTTGACAGTGGAGTAACCGACACAAGCGCTGCCATTACAGGTTTTGTTAAGTGAGGATGTGTCCACATCCCACGTATAGACACCAACTTGCGGAACGGCAGTCTTGAGTCCATCCCAAGTGTCCGCAATCCGGTTGATATTCCCTGTGAAATTACCCAGGGTACCCCCAAAGAAATTTGTGTCGGGAACGAGTGGGACCTCGTTGACTACATCCTCCACAGTAATAAAATGGAAAAAGACTTGATCGAATCCGAGACTTCTAACCTCTAAAGTCAAATCGTATGTGTTGTCCTGGCCAATACCAATTGGATCTTCAAAGTCGAGTGGGAAACGTGGTGTAAGGAGAAAACAGGTATTGCCTGCCCCTGAATCACACGTTGGATTAAGTGTAATTGTGAAAAGGTCACTATCCAGAGGCGCGACATTATTATCTTGGCTGTTAGGAGCCAATGACATAGCGTTACCTTCAAAGTCACGGAAGTTTAATTCGATAGGAGTGAGCGAGTTTTCAGGAATTGTTCGAGTTCGGCCTGCTTCCAGAAAGCCATCCCCATCAACTAGAAACGGTGGCGTGTTGCTATCGCCCGTTATCGTGGGTCGTCCCAGTTCTCCGAATCTGTCAACCCCTGCGACTAACGCATTTGATGCATCGGTTCCTTGGATGGTCATCTGGGCATGAGTCGTCAGGACGATAGGCAGGTCTACACCCTCGTCTTGGGTTTTGTTTACTGGGAGGTTATTCGTAAAGGATGCCGCGAGTACGACTTTATCTGAAATAGAATTATTGCTGCTATCTACAATTGTAACGGTGTCATCATCATCTGGTGTTGCAAAACGACTATCGCCAAAAGCTCGGTTTGCAACTCTGAATGTGCCTGGATCGCTATTAGTAACAAAAAAGCTCAACGGATGATCTGTGAAAGAAATGGAATACGTTCCGTTTGTTGGCGTACCTGCGACAGATAAACCAGTAAATGATCCAGTTGATGTAAAGGTAATTAAATCATTGGTCGTGCTGTAATTCCATATTAGTGTATCAAATGTCATGCATGCTCCTGAGGCAGCATTACAACTCAGTGGTGCTTCTCCCGTGTCGACGTTCCAATCAAAGATGCCGTCCTGGGTTACAACGAAAAATTGAGACCAATCAGTGAAGAGGAGATCACCTATATCTGCTTCGTTTACAAATGCAACTTCACGGCTAAAAGCTTCGTTATCTGGGGCGTCGAGATTCTGTACGATTGCTTCTTTGATTCCACGAAGTTCATTTGTGCCATCGGTAATTATTAGTTCCACCAAATAGGCGCTGTTACCAGTGCGGTCTAAAGGCCGCTCAAAATCTGGTGGATCAATGAAGCCGAACTCGCCTGTTGCCGAATTCAAATTAAAGAGCGCGCGATCGTCGTTTCCTTCGAACTCCGGATTGAATGCAAATGTTAGTGGACCTTCGGCGCCCAGTACGCCAATGAATGTTGAATTAGCCGTATTTTCTGGAACAAAAAATTCAAAGGCAGTGGCAAATCTCAACCCTGTCTGAGGAGCATTATTCGTGTCAACTTCGAATTGGACAAATTCACGAACTGCGAAAAAAATATCTCCAATACCGACTTCCTCTAGAAAGTTAGAAGTTTCTGCAAAGTCAATGTTGTACAACATCTCATTTCGCATAACATCCGCCTCCATTTCCCCTCCGCCCACTGCGTAGGCATTGAGCACCATATTATCCTTACCACTTCCATCAAAATTTCCATAGCGCTGGCCCCTGAAGTTGTCGTCTTCAAAATAGGAGCTTGTGATTGAATCTCCTCCCTGATAGTTATAGTTCTCGTCAGTATCAAATCCCCATGAGGAACCAAACCAGTCGTCAAATTCCGGGTTAAACTCACTGCCGGGAGTGAAATTATTGTCAAATATTAGAGTGTTTTCAGGGCTGAAATCATCGGCGGGTCTGAAATCAGAATCTCCTCCTAACTCGCCGCTAGGTCCGAACTCCTCATTAGGTCCGAACCCTTCGTCTGATCCGAACTCGTCGCTAGGTCCGAACTCGTCATTGGGTCCGAACTCGTCATTGGGTCCGAACTCGTCATTGGGTCCGAGCTCGTCATCAGGTCCGAACTCATCGTCAGGTCCGAACTCATCATCAGGTCCGAACTCATCGTCAGGTCCGAACTCATCGTCAGGCCCGAACTCATCATCGGCTTCTGGGCCGCCCTCTGGAGCTGTATCTTCATTGAGCTCCTGTTCGATTGACTCGTCCTCTGACTTGCCTTGCTCGGGTAATCCGTTGTCATCGCCTTCCTCTTGTTCTTCGTCCTCAGTTAATCCCTCGTTGTCGACTTGGTTGGTCTCTAATTCCTCTTTTTCGCCTTTGTCGATTACTACGGCATTTAATACTGATTCGAGCTCACTTTGTGTGAACTTAACTGGAGGGCTGATGAGTCCAGCGGTGTCGACTGAGACACCAAATCCCGGCACCTCTACGAGCTGGGCTCCTAGATCGTTTGCAACTTCAATCTTTCCATCGAGTAGGGCGATTTTTGTGTCCTGTGGATTGATGACCCCCACGAATTCGGTGCCTCGAACCCCAATGGTTGCCACCGGCGTCTCCACTGTCACTTTCTCTGGGTTTTTGGTTGCGACTTTACCGGAGATGAACTTGAAGGCACCTTTTGAGACCTTGACGGCTACGTTCTCCGCTTCATCGCTGTAGACAAAAGCGTCAATGGTGAGCGATGCGTTAGCCCCTAGGTTAATCGCCGTTTGGTCTTTGAGGAGAATTTGAATCCGAGAATTATCCGCGGAATTAATAACATCATCTTGGAAAACAGGCGTGCCAGCTTTGGCGGATATCGCCACTGAGTTACGAACAATGCTGGCGTTACCCGAAAGGGCTGAGATGACACCAATGGTTTCTTGTGCAAGAGCGTGGGACACTGCGAATAATATCAGTAACGAAAGGCTTAAACACTTGTGTAATTTAGAAAAAAACACAGTAGTTCGATTTTTCTAGAAGACTTTCAATTCGGTTAATCGGTTACGGTTTATAACTTAGTTGCTGCATGAGTTCTTTGATGCCGGGACTGATCTGCTGAGGCACTGTGTATTCATTGCTCTCACGTTCGAATACTAATCTGACCGGAGTCCCATTCGCATTGAGTGAATTATTCAACGCTAGATCTGCAGGAGACCAAAATGGTGAACCTTTAAAATTTGTCACAATGTCGGAGCTAAACTGTTTTCCGCATTCCTCTTTGAAACGGATCGGTTCGTTTTCAGTGACATCCATGCACTCACCATCGGTCCAACTGCCTGCAATAGGCATTCTTAGCGCTTCCACGACAGCGCGGCCTGTGCTTAAAAAGATGCTCAGATCTGTGGTTGCAATACCATCATCAAACCAGTCGATCTTGCGAGTCCAGGCCAAGATACCACTTTGACTAATTTTGACGAGCCCGAAACGAATATTGTTTTCATTGGCTTGAATAGTTTGGAACCCAGAATCTCCGGCAACAAAGGTTTTTTTGCCTTCACGCGATAAGTGAATGAGTCGATAAGAGCTGCAGATCTGCGTTTTACAAAGTTTCGAGACATCGACTCCAGGAGAGTCAGTGGGTTTTCCGGTAATAGCGATAAAAGC
>CBFIFN010000104.1:0-4548 GCA_965661885.1 uncultured Burkholderiales bacterium
TGGTTTTACTGGATGTCGAACTTCCCGATGGTAATGGACTAGATCTCCTCAAAGATCGGCCGCGGGAGGAAAACGAAGCTGACGTTGTTGTGATGACGGCCTATGGATCAGCAGAAGCCGCGGTTGACGCAATGAATCTTGGCGCGGTGGATTATTTGTCTAAGCCTTTTGATGCTGATCGATTGAAGGTAACGGTTACAAACACTCTCAAAAATCGCGCGCTCCAAGAAGCGGTCAAAAAGTACAGCTCCCTTGATCGGAAAAGATACTGCGACTTCATCGGCAAGTCTTTGCCGATGCAATCTGTTTACAGAATCATAGACTCTGTCGCGCCCAGTAATGCGACGGCCTTCATTGTTGGAGAGAGTGGAACGGGTAAAGAACTGACTGCGTCAGCGTTACATGAGGTGAGCAAGCGAAAAAACGAGGCATTTCATGCTGTCAACTGCGCCGCTATACCGCGAGATTTGATGGAAAGTGAATTGTTCGGGCATGTAAGAGGTGCATTTACTGGCGCAACCACTCACAGAGATGGTGCCGCATCGATGGCGGATGGCGGCACCCTGTTTTTAGATGAGGTTTGTGAGATGGACCTCGAACTTCAGAAAAAAATGTTGAGGTTTATCCAAACAGGTGAATACCAGCGTGTTGGTAGTAACAAAGTCGAAAGAGCCGATATCAGATTTGTTTGTGCGACGAACAAGGATCCGTTGGTCGAAGTAAGAGAAGGGCGTTTTAGGGAGGACTTGTTCTATCGGTTACATGTCGTACCGATTCATCTGCCTCCGCTACGAGAAAGAGGTGAAGACATTATCGATATAGCAGAATATTTTCTGAATTATTATGCAGCGAGAGATGGCAAATCCTTTACGATGATTAGTGACAGCGCGCGATCCAAAATGTTGAATCATCAATGGCCAGGTAATGTGCGTGAGCTACAGAACGCGATACAAAAAGCAGTTGTTCTCAACGAAGGTAATTACCTAAGGGGTCATATGTTGCAGCTTGAACAGTTGCCTGTAATGCGAAATCGACTGGTTCTCAAGACCGATACACAACAGGCTAGCTCGGGTGTAACTGTCCCATTTTCCCCAAGAATAGAAGTAGAACCTCTGTGGATCGTGGAGAGAAATACGATAGAGCGAGCAATTGAAATTTGTAGCGGTAATGTCAACAAGGCCGCGAGCCTCCTAGAAGTCGCTCCCTCAACAATCTACAGAAAGTTGCAAGCTTGGGAGGCTAAAGACAATCGTAATACAGGGCATCCATGTACGGCTTAATACATACAGCCCTTCGGGATCTCATTCTTGAAGATTATGGCGTGGAGACCTGGAATCAGGTTGTTCTGCAGTCCGGCGTACCATCGAATTCTTTTCTGACGATGCGATCTTATAGTGACAATACCACGATGGCGCTAGTCGATGCGGCATCCCAGGTTCTGATGTTGCCGGCTGATGACTGCCTAAAGGTTTTCGGGCACTACTGGGTTTCCAGGTTTGCGCCGAAGGAGTACGGCAGGCTTCTCGATCATACCGGCGGCTCCCTGATTGAATTTTTTCAGAATCTTGATGTGCTGCACGATCGGCTTTCAACTTCCTTTACGGAATTTAAACCGCCAAGCTTCAATGTGAAAATAAATACCGCGAACTCTGCTGTCATAAGATACGTGAGTAGTCGGCAAGGATTAACACCATTTGTTATCGGCATAATCGCTGGCATCGGTGAAAGGTTTGATACGGCTATTAACATTGATGCCATAAACACGAGTAACGCTGTTCAGGGTGAAGTGAGCGACATTGTAATTTCAATGGCATCTAATGGTTAATCACACGATAAGTCTGTTAGAAAAGCTGTTCCCATTCACTTTCACAGTAGACAGTGACCTGCTGTTGTCTCAGGTATCACCGAGACTAGGAGATCTATGTCCAGCGGCCGTTTCTGGGCTAGATTTTATGGCGGTTTTCCGGTGCCACCGGCCAAGAATCGTCTCCTGTTATGAAGAGTTAGTTGCTGCAGAAAATTTGCTTTTTCTACTTATCAGTCACGATGAGCAGCTAGCACTGAAAGGTCAGATGATACTGAGTGCTGATGGAAAGAGGTTACATTTTGCTGGTATGCCTTGGTTAGAATGGATGAATCAGAAAGCCCCCGAAGTAAGACTGCACCTAGGCGATTTCCCTAAGCTGGACTCACAAATGGATCAGGATTTCCTCCTGATAAATCAGCAATCGATGGTCAATGATCTTGAGTCATTGAATGAGCAGCTAGCCCGAGCTGAAAAAGAATCAAGAGATTCGATCAAAGTGCAATCGGAACTCTTTGCTGTGATGAGTCACGAGATGAGAACACCATTAAATGGTGTGATTAGCGCGCTTTCTTTGCTATCTGAAGAGTGTAGTTCGGCTGAGAGAGAGAGGATCATAGAGGTTGCAAATCAATCTGCCAACAATCTGCTCAGTGTCATCAATTATGCCCTTGATTATTCCAAGATTGATGCGGGGAAAATGCCGTTGCAGATGCTAGATTTTAGTCTTACGACGATGCTCGATAGCGTCATTGCTGTTACAGAGGGAAGGGCGAAAGAAAAATCGATCGAGCTATCGTATTTCATTTCATCTGGAGTTCGGCAGCTCGTCGTCGGGGACGAAGAGAAAATCCGCCAGGTGCTCATCAACATTGTTGGTAACGCGATCAAATTTACAGAGGTCGGCTCTGTTAATGTCTTTGTAGAACAGAAAGAAAATCTGTTCCGCTTTATCATCACTGACACTGGAATTGGGATAGCAAAAGGAGATTTTCCGAAGTTGTTTAATCCCTTTTGGGGAAAGTCTAAGAACGATTCTGAAACAAGCACCGGGCTGGGCTTGAACATTGTCATGCAACTGGTGGAGCTTATGTCAGGTGAAGTTGGCGTTGAATCTGAGGAAGGGGTCGGCACTACCTTCTGGGTTGAGATTCCCCTTGACGCGGCAAAATTGAAGAGCATTCCTGAAAAAGAATCGGCTATGGATGCGTTACCATCGACTTTTTCAGGACGTGTTCTGTTAGTTGATGACCATCAGGTCAATCTTATGCTTGGAAGGATGATTCTCGAAAATCGTGGTGTAGCTGTTAGAACAGCTAGTGATGGTGAAGAAGCTATTAAGATTATCAAAGATATCGTTTTCGACTTGGTACTTATGGACATATCGATGCCAGTGATGGATGGCATGGCAGCTATTGAGGAAATAAATTTGTTACCGTCACCGCCCCCTGTTGTGGCGTTGACAGCTAACGTCGGCGATGACTTTGCAAAGCGATATATCGATGCGGGTTTTAAAGGGTACTTGAAGAAACCGTTAGAGCAAGCAGCGATGGTTTCTGAGCTGAGTTTTTGGTTGAAGCCCGGCAAGCTCGGTGTCGCGAGCGCCATAGATTCAGGCAAAGCGCTGTTTAACTCTGATGTGCTTGAGGAGCTAATTAAGCAGATAGGTAACGAAAACTACTTACGTGTCAGGTCGCTATTTATTGATGAATCAGAGAGCAGGATTAGTTCCCTTTTAAATGCCTGGTTAAGGCGAGATCTCGAACAAGTGAGAAAAGAGGCACACGCGCTAAGTAGCAGCGTTGCTAGCTTTGGCTGTGAAGATCTGAGTTGGAGGTTGAAAAAGATAGAAGCGGCAGTATCTATAGGAGATGCAACTAAGTTAGTTAGATATATGATAGAGATCGAGAGTGCAGCCAAAGAAGCATTGGGTATCGTTTTCCAATATGGCGAATCAAAAGAGGCGATAAATTGATGATAGTTTTGACGAGCAATTAGTTTGCATCGTGGACGATGGGTCGTTCAATGCAGTACCTCCTCTTATAGCATTTGAAAACGAACGCAAGGATTGTGTCGTCCAGACACCGAAGAAGCTGTTGTGGGCCTTTGAAGATACCGGCGAAGCAATAGGAAAGTTTTTCTAACAATTTTCGCGCGCGATCCAAACGGAGAGAGGACTCGAGCTGCGATTCCGAGAAAACTTAAATTGTCATAAGCCACCCGTAGCCGAAAAGAAACCGATAAGCGCATAGATCGCCTTTTGATAAATTACATCGGCAAGGTTTTTCACGGATCAGTGTTTTTTTTACAATACAAGCGCATCACCGCTTCATCAGGTGAAACTATTCTGTATATCATCTTGTTTTCCCCTGGCAACCAGCTTCGTTTGTACACCCTATCTTTGAAAGCAAAGCAAAAGTTTTCTACTAGCAATAAGCCGCACTAGAAATACGTTGTTAGTGAGAGGCGATCTGGTTCTGCGTTTGCTTTATGGGGATAGTTGTTGGTCTAGAATTTGTCAGTATGCGCCCTCGAGCGACCTTCTCTATCGATTGCCTCGCGAATAAAAACGAAAAGTGCGAAACAAAATCATCAATGCAAAATTCAGGAGAGCCTCATATTACGAAATAAATTCGCGTAAAAAACAAACAGAGGGGTAATGTGGATAAGGCTAGCCGAATGTAGACTTTAGCGGTGCAGCAAGCACTGCTGATCGACTGGCATTTACAAAAAAGTCATATGCG
>CBFIFN010000105.1:0-4547 GCA_965661885.1 uncultured Burkholderiales bacterium
AAAAAATGTGGGCTTTTTATCTGTCCTATTGTAGATCGGGGTTCCTCAATGGAGACATTGATGTCGTCCAATATACACTTGCTCACACAACAGAAAAAAATTAAAGATTTAACTTTTGGCCATTACGAAAATACAATCCCTCAAGTACGGACTGACTGGATTACTTGTCTCATCCACAAGCCTTCCGTTGTATATTGTTGTACCAACCATTTACACAACAACGTATGGGCTATCGCTAGCAAAGGTAGGCATAGCGCTGATGCTCGTGAGGCTAATGGACGCAATCACTGACCCATTGGTTGGCGGACTAATAGACAAGACAGTTAGTTCGAATAAATTTAAAGTTTGGATTACTCCATCTGCGATAGTAATGACAGTCAGTTACCTCGCGCTGATTAATCCACCGGGCCACCTACAAAGCAACCTCCAAGTCCTTCTATACATGGCTGCCTTCACACTCGTTGTATCAATCACCGCTGGAATATTAAGCGTTGCCCTGCAAGCCTGGCCGTTGCAATGGACTGACGCAATATCAGAACAATCAGAGTTAATAAGCCGAAGAGAACAGTTAACGTTCGTCGGCATAATCATAGCCGCCACGCTATCAACCACACATAACGCGGTGGTCTTTAGCGGATATCTTTTGGTAGTGACTTTAATTGCAATTCTGTCAATCCTCAGCCTGCCTCCGATACTTAAAAGTCCCATGCCATCAAAATTTTTAGGGTGGCATCCGATAAAATCAATGGTCGGGTTAATGCTCCCTCTATTTATTAGTTCGTTATCAAACGCAGCTGCAGGCACATTATTCATGTTTTTTGTAGTAGACCATCTAGGGTTATCCCAAGGAAGCGGAGGTGGTCTTCTTGCCATTTACTTCTCCTCAGCCTTTGTAGGCGTTTGGGCTTGGCAACGAGTCAGTAACAATTACAGTGCGGTCAATCTATACATGCTGGTACTCTTACTGACTATCGCCACATTTATCCCAGGATTCGGCATCGATGAAACCAATGCCTCATCGTTTATAGTGATTTGCGTCCTAACTGGATTCCTGGTTGGCGGCGAGCTCCTCTTATCATCGATACTAATGATCAAAAAGACTAAGTCTATTGACCAAGTAGCTCACTCGGGGATCATCTTCGGCTCATGGGGACTTTTCCTCAAGCTTGGACTGGCACTGACTGCTGGAACAGTTCTTCCGCTATTGGCTTATTTAGGCTATCAACCAGAAGTTACCCCGAGACACCCCTCTTTACCTATTGTTTATTTAACCAGTCCAATAGCTTTAAAATTTATTTCATTAATACTCATCACTTTTCACAAATCGAATTATGGTCACATTTACTCAGCAGAAAAAAATATACTTAATACTCGCATGCATTAGTATTTTATTAATCGGATGCGGAAATGAAGAACCAACCCGAAAGGACAACAGCACTATGGCATCATTTGATCTCGTCGATTTTTTTTCAGGGAAAACACAAGGGTCTGGATTTGTTCAAGATCGATCTGGCAAAATCATACGAAGTTTTGAGGTGATAACTAATGGGAATTTTGTGGGCGGCTCCGGGACGTTGCAAGAAACATTCACATGGAATGATGGAGAAATCGAAGAACGGATTTGGACACTCAATAGTGAGGAAAATAATAAATGGTCCGGTGAAGCCTCTGATGTTGTAGGGACGGCGAGAGGTGAAGTCATCGATGACACACTAAGGTGGTCTTACACATTGACACTCAAGGTTGGGTCCAAAAAAATAAATTTTAAGTTTGACGATCAGATGTGGCTATCTGAATCTGGGGTCATGGTGAATCACGCAAAATTTTCAAAATTTGGCATCCACCTAGGCGACGTAGTGGTTAGTTTTAGTAAGCAATGATCTGACAGCATGTTCAGCTCAAACACACCGATTAAAAGCTGGAATAACCGACGGGTCTGGGTCGTCGGTGCATCAGAGGGAATTGGCCTCGCCCTATCCAAACTCCTCATCGAAAAAGAAGCCCAAGTGATCGTGTCATCCCGAAGTAATCGAAAATTAGAAGAAAATTTCTCAGGACTCGCCCACATCCAGGCCGTAGACGTCACAAACCTAAACAATGCCATGTCCGTAGTGAAAGTCCTAACGGAAAAACAACTGATGCCTGATGTCGTCTTCTGGTTGCCAGCTCTTTACAATCCCGGAGAGATACTGAAACAGAATCCCGAGGATCTCTCTGCGCGGCTTCAAACTAATATCGTAAGCGCCTTTCATATCTTCCCGTTAGTCGCTCGATATTGGGCTAACAACCCACAAAGTGGTAACCCGTATCATTGGTGTTGGTTTTCGAGTTTAGCGGGTTACAGAGGGTTGCCTAACGCTTGTGATTACGGATCGAGTCGCGCGGCCATCTCTCATTTAGCTCAGAGTTCACACCTCGAATTAAAACCACATGGCATTGACGTCTCGCTCGTGTGCCCAGGTTTTGTAGACACAAGACTGACAAAAAAAAATACTTTTAAAATGCCTCTAGTAATGTCCGCATCAAGAGCAGCTGCCCTCACGTTAGCTGGACTAAAAAGCGGTGGATTTGAAACTCATTTTCCAAAACGAATGAGTTGGTTTTTTAAGTTTATCAATCTTCTACCGCTATCGATTTACCTGAAATTGATGGGTAGCCTGCGATGATAAATTTTAAGGTCCACACCTATCAATTGATACGTCATGGATATCTTTATGGTGATAGAGCACATTGGAAAGGGAAACGGTCGTACCTTTTTTTCACTAATTTCCGATAATGAGTAGGGGAACAAAGACTTGCTGAGCGTGGACTAATGAAATTATGGTTTAAAATATGAATGTTGAATAAGTCAAGGTATGAATAATATTGTTGAGCGACAAACGAGTGAATCTACCATTGATGATGGTTCATAACTCATTGAATATATAACTTTTAATTTGAATGATATGACAGTATGAAGATGGAAGCGAGAGAGACCGAGATGCTTTACCCCAAAATTTATGTTGATTTTGAGCGTGTCCGATGGACATTTGACGATATCGACTGGGACCAATTCGATTCTGCAATGCTTACAGATGAGCAAGCCCAAACAATTAAAATGAATGCGATCACGGAATGGGCTGCATTACCAGCTACTGAAATGTTTCTTCGAGATAACCGTCACGACAGTGATTTTTCAGCCTTTATGTCAATTTGGTTTTACGAGGAACAAAAGCACAGCTTGGTGCTCATTGAGTATCTTAGGAGATTTAGGCCTGACCTTGCTCCCACCGAAAGCGAACTGCATCAAATCCGTTTTGAATTTGACAAGGCTCCCCCCTTAGAAACCCTTATGCTACATTTTTGTGGTGAAATTCGGCTTTATCATTGGTATCGTCGAGCAGCCGAATGGCATAACGAGCCAGTCATAAAGTCAATCTATAATACAATCGCAAAAGATGAAGCTCGACACGGTGGTGCTTATCTGCAATTCATGAAAAAAGAGCTGAAAAACAACGCTGAGAAGGCAAAAAAGGCATTTGCCAAGATTGGTGTGTTGATGGCGGCAGCAAGACGCACAAATCAAGCGCTTCACCCCACCAACTTACACGTAAACCAAGCTTTGTTCCCCAACGACACTATACAAAGTAAAATGCCAGAACCTGGCTGGTTGGAGCATTGGCTCGATAAGCAAATACAGTTTGATAAGGCCTGGGAAGGAAAGGTATCAGAGAGAATTCTGCAAAACCTAAGTATTTTGTTCAAACAAACATTCAAAACGGTTCAAGACTTGAACAAGTTCCGAAAATCTCTCACTGTATAGAGGACAACCAATATTAGTCGGCTTATCTCAATACAGAGGATCATAACGACATATGAGTGATGTAAAAAAATGGCGCAGTGACGGTGTCCAGGTCATCCCCAAGGATCAAATGGACGATAACGTTCCATCGACAGCAGGAATGGATCGAAAAGCTGCGATTAACTTTGCGCGTACTGGGGCAAAAAAATTGTGGGCAGGAACTGTGACGATTCAAGCTAACGCTAAAACTGGGGCGCACCATCATGGTCATTTAGAGAGCGTTATTTTTGTCGTAAAAGGAAGAGCACGAATGCGGTGGGGAGAATCTTTAGAATTTTGCGCTGAAGCAGGTCCGGGGGACTTCATTTACGTTCCGCCTTACGTTCCTCACCAAGAAATTAATGCCAGCTCAGACGAATTGTTAGAATGCGTTCTTTGTCGCAGTGATGGCGAAGCGATTGCTGTGAATGTGAATATTACCCCTGCTGAGAATCCCACTGAAGTGCTTTGGATTGACCCAACTCACCCGAACGGTGGAGTCTAGACCTTACTCTGCGACTAATCTTACACGATTAAAAATATTAAACCTGTCCTCGAGTTCAAGCACCTGAAATCTGAGCCACTTCCCAAGCGCGGGAGGCTCTTCGGTTTAAGAGCAAACAAATATGTCATTTGTCTTTGGTTAAACCAGCGAAGAGTCCTTAACCAGCTGCGACTAAGAGCTCTTCGCCCACGATGACAATTACTGATTTCCCTCGTTTTGCTT
>CBFIFN010000106.1:0-4545 GCA_965661885.1 uncultured Burkholderiales bacterium
TTATGCACTCATTTGCCTCAGCGACCAAATCCTTCACTCGCTTGTTTAAAGTCATCCTCATTCCTCCTCAAAATCCACCAGTTCGCAACCATTCCCTCACTTGCTCTAATCGATCAAACCCCCAAAAAGGCTCGCCATCAACAATGATAAAAGGCGATCCAAATACACCTTTTTCGATCGCCGAATTACACTCATCTTTCAGCCGTTGCTTCATAACCGGATCCTGCGTTAGCGCGATCAATTCCTCTTCCGTACCATGAACTGAGGACAGCACCTTAGCAACAACCTCAGGTGCTGAGATGTCCAAATCTTCTAAAAAATAAGCTCGGTAGAGTTTTAATATCGCTTCTTCCTGTTTCTGTGGAGCCACGGTCTGCATCCAATAAATTAAACGGCAAGGAGCTTGGCTAGAGATAGGAAACTTGCTTGGCACCTTATAAGGTATGTTGAACTGTCTTGACGTGCGTTCCATATCCTTTTTTGAATAGTCTCCCTTCAAAGGAATCATGGGCAACGGCATACCGCCAGTAACTTTCAAGGCGGCACCAATCATAAACGGCTTCCACAGAATTTCTCGCCCAAACTCATCACCGATATCTTTAATTTTTGTCGCAGCAAAATATCCAAATGGCGAAGAAAAATCGAAATAAAATTCTATTGCACTAGCTGCCATGTCCTAACTCCTCATATATTAAATAACTAAAATAAGCTGGGTTTAAGTCGTTTCCATTTCGACGGCAACGGCCGTAGCCTCTCCCCCCCCAATGCAGAGGGAGGCAACGCCTCGACGGCCGTCAAATTTCCGAAGTATGCCGATCAGAGTCACTAGAATTCTAGCGCCCGACGCACCTATTGGATGACCTAACGCGCAGGCTCCTCCGTGTACATTCACTATTTCGTGATCGATTGAGTGCGCCCTCATAGCAGCCATTGGAACGACCGCAAAAGCCTCGTTTATTTCGAAAAAATCAACGTCCTTAATCGACCATCCGGTCTTAGCTAGCAGTCTATCCAACGCACCAATCGGGGCAGTTGTGAATAATCCAGGTTCCTGAGCATGCGTTGAGTGCGCAACGATGCGAGCGATGGGTTCGACTTGAAGTTCAGCTGCTGCTCGCCTTGACATCAACACCAAAGCGGCTGCACCGTCAGAAATAGAACTGGAATTAGCTGCCGTTACAGTGCCGCCTTTCTTAAACGCTGGCTTTAAGTTAGGGATCTTGTTGATATCAACATTAAAAGGGGGCTCATCTAACTTGACAAGTACTTTCTCCTTACCTCTCGGGGCTGATACGGGGGCTATTTCCCAATCAAAAGAACCGTCTTCATTAGCTCTTTTAGCGCGTTCAAGTGAAGAGATAGCAAAAGCGTCTTGATCCTCCCTCGAAAACTGGTACATCTCAGCGCAATCTTCAGCATAGGAACCCATTAGGCGGCCCTTTTCGTAAGCATCCTCAAGGCCATCTAAAAACATATGGTCTTTAACTTCCTGATGCCCTAGTCGGTAACCTGACCGGGCGCGGGGCAATAAATACGGTGCGTTTGTCATGCTCTCCATGCCTCCCGCTATCGCAATTTTATTGCTACCTGCCACAATTGTATCGTGAGCAAACATCATTGCCTTCATACCTGACCCACACATTTTATTGACAGTTGTACAACCTGCCGAAAGTGGGATCCCGGCTCCAAGGGATGCCTGCCTAGCTGGAGCTTGCCCCTGACCGGCGGGTAGAACACAACCCATCACGACCTCTTCGATCTGATCAACACCTATTTGGGCCTTCTCCACTGCAGATCGAATCGCAGCGGCGCCCAAGTCAGGCGCTGTGAGCCCCTTAAACGCACCTTGAAACGCGCCCATTGGCGTTCGCGCTACAGCCGCAATCACTACATCATCATCACTCATAATGTTCAACCTTAATAACGTAAAAATTCATGGAACCAACCAATTCGGTGTTACTTTGTTTACTTTACGAAAAAAAGGTTTTTTCTATTTAAACTAACACTTCTCGCAAGCTTACTTATCCCTTCAACTCGTCTTTTTCTGAGACGTTTTGCAGCCCTACATAGATCGTCTATATTTCCCACCTACTTCATACAAGGCGTCACTTATTTGACCTAAAGAACACACCCTAACTGCCTCCATGAGAACCTCAAAGACGTTTTGGTTGTTAATGACTGCGCCGCGTAAACGTTCAAGCATTTTCGAAGATTCGTTTTTATTTTTGTCGTGAAATGCTTTGAGTCGCGCAAGTTGTGATTGTTTCTCATCATCGGAAGAGCGTATCAATTCGACAGTTTCCGGCACCTTGTCCCCATTTGGATTTAAGAAAGTATTCACACCGATTAGAGGGTAACTGCCGTCATGCTTTTTGTGCTCATAGTGCATAGATTCCTCTTGAATTTTTCCTCTTTGATACCCTAGCTCCATGGCACCCAAGACGCCTCCACGTTCAGAAATTGATTCAAATTCTTTAAGCACCGCTTCCTCTACTAGCTCGGTGAGTTCTTCAATCACAAAACTGCCTTGATTGGCGTTTTCATTTTTCGCTAATCCCCATTCGCGATTAATGATTAACTGTATCGCCATTGCACGACGAACGCTGTCTTCCGTAGGAGTGGTAATTGCTTCGTCGTATGCATTCGTGTGTAGAGAGTTGGCGTTGTCATAAGTGGCAATTAACGCCTGCAGAGTGGTCCTGATATCGTTAAAGTCGATCTCTTGCGCGTGCAATGAACGTCCAGATGTTTGGCAGTGATATTTGAGTTTTTGAGACCTATCGTTTGCTCCATATTTGTCACGCATCGCGACAGCCCATATCCGTCGAGCTACTCTGCCAATAACCGTATATTCTGGATCCATACCGTTACTAAAAAAGAAACTCAAATTCGGGGCGAAGTCGTCAATCTTCATTCCTCGGGCCAAATAGGCTTCGACAAACGAAAAGCCGTTACTGAGCGTGAAGGCTAATTGTGAAATTGGATTAGCGCCCGCCTCTGCGATGTGATAGCCCGAAATAGAAACTGAGTAAAAATTTCTAACCTTGTTGTTAATGAAATATTGCTGAACATCTCCCATCACCTTTAAGCTAAACTCTGTTGAGAAGATACAAGTATTTTGGCCTTGATCTTCTTTTAATATATCGGCTTGAACCGTTCCTCTCACCACTTCAAGAGTTCGTCTTTTGATATCGTCCTTTTCTGCTTTAGACGCCGGCCGTTTATTTTTTTCCTCAAACTTATCGTACTGCTGATCGATTGCAGTATTCATGAACATTGCCAAAATTGTTGGTGCTGGTCCATTGATGGTCATAGAAACACTATTTGTCGGTGCGCACAGATCAAATCCCGAGTAAAGCACTTTCATATCTTCGAGCGTGGCGATAGAGACGCCAGAGTTTCCAACTTTTCCGTAGATATCTGGCCGAAGGTCTGGGTCACAGCCGTATAGAGTTACAGAGTCGAAAGCTGTCGATAATCGTTTTGCCGGCATATCTTTCGACAACAGATGAAAGCGCTTATTCGTTCTAAAAGCGTCCCCCTCGCCTGCAAACATTCTCGTTGGGTCTTCGTTTTCTCTCTTGAACGGGAAGGCTCCGCCTGTGTATGGAAAATAGCCAGGCAAGTGCTCTAACATTAGCCATTTTAATATTTCGCCTTCGTCCTCAAACTTCGGCAATGACACTCGAGGTATGGCTGTCCCGGATAGTGATTGATATTTAAGTTCGGTCGACGTTTCTTTGTCTCGAATTTTGGTCGTATGGCGATCTCCTGAATAAGCGCTTTGCAAATCAGGCCAATCGGATAAAAGTTTCTTGCTATTCGCATTGAGCCTTGTATCTCGATCCTCAATTAAATGATGAATTTGCGAGATATCGCTACCAGTTTCCTGCTGTAACATCGTTGCTGAGCATTGGAGTTGCTGGCGCTCTCGGGCTAATTTAGCTTCATGAAGTGCGCTTTTTTTATAAGATCGAACGGTGTTTGAAATCTCTGCAAGATATCGCGTTCGGTCTGGCGGTATGATACTCGTGATATTTGTGGATGATTTGCCCTCGATGAGTGGTAATTTTTCACCTTTGCGCACTAATCCAAATTGAACCAGTGAATCAGCGACGCTGTGGTAAAGCGCAGTGACACCACTATCGTTAAATCGAGAGGCTGTCGTTCCAAAGACAGGCATTTCGGAGGGGCTTTGGTTGAACTTCTGATGATTGCGCTGGTATTGCTTTGCCACATCCCTGAGCGCATCTTCAGCACCGCGACGGTCGTATTTGTTAATCGCAACCAGGTCGGCAAAGTCGAGCATGTCTATTTTCTCAAGTTGGCTGGCAGCGCCGTACTCCGGGGTCATGACGTATAACGATAAATCGACGAACGGCACTATTGCCGCGTCACCTTGTCCGATGCCCGAGGTTTCAACGATAATTAAATCAAAACCAGCACATTTACATGCCGCTATGGCTCCGGGTAAACAGTCTGCAACTTCACTGCCGCCGCTGCGCGTTGCAAGAGAACGCATATAGACCTTCACTCCATCGAGCG
>CBFIFN010000107.1:0-4466 GCA_965661885.1 uncultured Burkholderiales bacterium
TGGGCGCAGGAACTATCGGCGGTCTTCCTTCTGCTCTTGTTTTGGCGAGCAAACCATCTCAGCCTGAAAAATCGAATAGGGTTGGATTATAAGTATGAATCCTCAGCCCAATTTATTAAAAAATGTATCGATGAGTGGACAAACCACATGGAGGGTCGGAGGAGCGGCGCGTTTTGGCTATGCTCCCGAATCAGAGCAGAATTTATCTTTGTTCCTTAAGAGTTTTCAGCGTTCTGATTGTCCTATTATTTTTATCGGGCTTGGTAGCAATCTTCTTGTTAGAGATGGCGGCTTAAATGCGCTAGTGATTTTCACTCATCGAGGACTCTCAGCCCTAACTGTTATGGGAGAAGGCGCGAACGCCATATTTTACGCGAGTGCTGGAGTTGCATTACCTAAGTTGGCACGTTTTGCGGCGAATCTGGGTTATGAGGGTAGCGAATTTATGGCAGGTATTCCAGGAACAGTGGGTGGCGGATTGACAACAAATGCCGGATGTTATGGCGGTGAAATTTGGGACTGTGTACAGCACGTAAAAACAATTACGCCAAGCGGTGATATCCAGGTGAGGATGCCCTCTGATTACTTAATTGATTATCGAAAAGTTAAGCATAAATGTAAGGGGGAGGAGTTTTTCATTGGGGCGTGGTTTAACTTCCACGTTGGTGACAAACAAAAAGCCAGAGACCGTATTAGAAACTTGCTGAGGCGCCGTGTTCAGGAACAGCCATTAAGTAAGCCAAATGCTGGTTCAGTCTTCAGAAACCCGGATGGCGACTTTGCCGCTAGATTGATCGAGGCGGGTGGTTTAAAAGGTCGCGTTACCGGTGGTGCCGAAGTATCTCAACGGCACGCTAACTTTATTATCAACAAGGGCGGTGCGACAGCGAAAGATATCGAAGAGTTGATATTGGAGGTCCAATCGGAAGTAGAGTTCAAATACGGCATTACCTTGAAGAGAGAAATTCATATATTAGGGGCCAACATTGATTCATGAGAAAGATTTTGGACGCGTCGGGGTGTTATGTGGAGGCACGTCCTCAGAGAGAGAGATTTCACTTGCTTCCGGCTCTGCAGTATACGATGCGTTAAGCAGAAGAGGTATAAGTGCCGAGTTAATCGACACCAAAAAACAAAACATAATTAAAGCCACAGAAAATCAGATCGAGCGAGCGATCATAATGTTGCATGGCCGAGGTGGTGAGGATGGATCGATTCAGGGTTTGTTAGAAGCTCTGGACATTCCTTACACCGGTAGCGGAATAGCGGCTTGTGCCCTAGCTTTAGATAAATGGAGATCAAAGCTGATTTTCGAAGCTTGCGATATTCCGACACCGCAGTTTTCGTCGGTGACCTCCGCGCGGGAGGTGACTGATGCTATTGATAATCTCGGAGTGCCGCTAATTGTAAAACCCTCAAGAGAAGGATCTACTATAGGCCTGACCAAAATCGTGGATCAGTCAGAGGCTCAACAAGCGTATGAGTTAGCAAGGCAGTATGACCACTCGGTAATTGCGGAGAAGTTTATAGAAGGTGATGAATTGACCGTCGCAATTTTAAATGGAAAACCGTTGCCAGTGGTTCGTATTGTTGCGCCAAACAATAATTATAATTACCAAGCTAAGTACCACTCTGATGAAACGGAGTATTTTTGTCCCTCGGGACTTGACTCGAGTATCGATCTGCGAGTTCAAGAGGTGGCGATGAAGGCCTTCAATGCGCTTGGTTGTGTGGGTTGGGGGCGTGTCGACGTAATGCTGGATAAGGCTGGTGCCCCTTGGGTTTTAGAGGTTAATACGGTACCTGGGATGACGAAACATAGTTTAGTGCCTATGGCCGCGAAAGCAACGGGAATCGATTTTGAAGAATTAGTTGTGGCAATATTGGGAGGAAATGATGTGGCACAGCTATAGAACTTTGAACAGGTTAAGTTTAGTACTGATGGTAGTGTCTTTTTTATACATTTTTTACGCTGGCTTCAAGGTCGCAATTAATTCAGAAATTTTTAAGGTCAAGATTATTAATTTTACTGGTGAAATCAATCATGTGACCCGCGAGCAATTCAGTGCAGTGGTACTTAGCAATTTCAAAGGAGGCTTCTTTGATTTGAACTTAGATCATGCAAAGAATACTTTGGAAGAATTGTCGTGGGTTAAAAGTGTGCGAATAAAGCGAAGTTGGCCGAATGCTGTTGATATAACGGTTCTAGAAAGACATGAGTTAGCTCGTTGGCATGACGGCGGGCTTATAGATGCTTCAGGCGAACTCTTTAACGGTGCTGTAGATAAAAAGTTGCCAGTGCTTGAAGGTCCATTTAATCAGCACGCTGAAATGACCGCGACATATTTGCGACTCATGGAAATTCTTGAGCCCTTTGAGGTGAGTGTTGATCGGTTACGATTATCTAAGCAGCAATCTTGGTATTGTCTTCTTTCAAGTGGATTGGAGGTCGCGATGGGAGAGCAAAATATTGAATCCCGCATTGAGAGGTTCATGAGATTTTTGCCTGATGCAGAGTCTCAGTTTAAATCATCCATTAAATATGTCGATCTGAGATATACCAATGGCTTTACTGCGAGTTCATTGAGTTCAGTAGACAACGTCGGGAACGGATCTTAGATATGAAAAACATCGATTGGTCGAAAAGTGGCGCGAAGCCAAAATCTCAGTATGCAGATATTATTGTTGCGTTAGATATCGGCACTTCTAAGATAGCGGCGGTTGTTGCGGAGATGAAGGAGGACGACCAATATGAAGTCATTGGTCTGGGGAGTTCCACCTCTCAAGGGATGAAAAAAGGCGTTGTTGTCAACATTGAGTCAACTGTTAGCGCGATCCAGAGGGCGCTTGAAGAGGCCGAGCTAATGGCGGACCAAAAAATTAAGGAAGTTTGGACAGGCATCGCGGGTAGTCATATCAAAGGATTTAACTCACACGGAATGGTGGCAGTCCAAGGCCAAGAGGTCGTCCAAGCAGATATCGACAGAGTTGTCGAGACGGCTAAGGCGATTCCGATCCCCACAGATCAACAAATTCTACATGTGCTAAATCAAGAGTTTGTTATTGACGGTCAAGAGGACGTTCGTGAGCCTTTAGCGATGTCTGGAATGCGGTTAGAAGTCAAAGTGCATATAGTGACGGGAGCGGTTTCTGCGGCACAAAACATACTTAAATGTGTACGGAGATGTGGATTAGAGGTTGGGGAGTTAATATTGCAACCGTTAGCGTCTTCCATGGCTGTGTTATCGGATGATGAAAAAGACTTAGGTGTATGTATCATCGATATCGGAGGCGGAACCAGCGACATTGCAATTTATACTCAAGGCGCCATCCGTCACACGGCTGTAATCCCCATCGCTGGGGACCAAATAACCAGTGACGTAGCGATGGCTTTCAGGACTCCGACCAAAGAAGCAGAAGACATTAAACGAAGACATGGATGTGCTCTTAGGGGGCTTGCGGATTCCAACGAGACTATTGATGTTCCTGGAGTCGGTGACCGACCCGCAAAAAAACTTTCTCGGCAGATGTTATCCGAGGTCATCGAGCCGCGAGTAGAGGAACTTTATGCGTTGGTATTGGCTGAAATTAAGAAAAGCGGCTTAGAGGAACTCCTTTCTTCTGGCGTTGTAATCACAGGTGGGAGTAGCGCTATGGAGGGGATGGTTGAGCTCGGGGAGGAAGTGTTACACATGCCCGTTCGGCTCGGCACACCAACTTATTCGGGGCCGCTAAGTGAAGTGATACGCAACCCTCGTTATTCGACGTCGGCGGGTCTTTTAAGTGCAGGAGTCTTGCATAGGAGAAAACAAAAGGTTGATCAAATGAAAAACGGTTCAGTGAAAACAGTCGTGAGTAAGTTGAAGCGATGGTTCGAAACAAATTTTTAAAATAATAAGCTGGTTTGTAAGTCAAGGAATTGGTACACTTTTTAAAACTGACAAAGGGCTTTGACAAATGTTCGAGATTTTAGATAATCAATCGCAAGAGGCAGTCATTAAAGTCATCGGCGTTGGTGGCTGCGGCGGAAATGCCGTTGACCACATGATTAAAAAAGGGGTCGAGGGTGTTGAGTTTGTTTGTGCGAATACTGACGCTCAGGCGCTTGCTAGAAATAAATCCGAGCGAACGATCCAGTTAGGCGTTCAGATAACTAAGGGTCTGGGTGCGGGAGCAAATCCAGGCGTAGGCCGAGATGCAGCACTCGAGGACCGTGAGGCAATAGCGGAATTAATTGACGGAGCTGATATGGTTTTTCTTACAGCTGGTATGGGTGGTGGGACAGGAACAGGTGCAGCACCCATATTTGCTGAGGTTGCTAAAGAGTTGGGGATCTTAACAGTAGCTGTTGTCACCAAACCATTTGCTTTTGAGGTAAAACGCCAAAATGTAGCGACCGAGGGTCTAGCTGAATTGACTAAGAGCGTGGATTCTTTAATTGTGATCCCAAACGAACGTTTGATGTC
>CBFIFN010000108.1:0-4401 GCA_965661885.1 uncultured Burkholderiales bacterium
GTTGGGCCGACCATATGGTCATCGCTAATTTGCTCTGAGCGTAAGCGGCCATGTCGTCCATCACCCGATATCCCATCATTGCCTCAATGTCGACTGGCGCTTGCGCTGCCGATGACAAATTAATGATCCGACCGCTATTTGGAATAATATTGAGTAAATTTTGGGTCAGAATGTACGGTGATAGAGTGTTGACCTCAAAACGAATATCACGATCTGTTTGGGTTTTTGTATCAGTTGTTTTCAAAACACCAGCGTTATTGATAAGCACATCCAATTGCTGAAGGTCAGCCAAAATAGCTTTGGACAACACATTCACCTCACCGAGGACACTTAAATCAGCGCAATAAGTCGTCGCCCCCTCCAATGACGCTGAGATCCGAGCCAATTTATCTGGGTCTCGGCCATGTAGGAGAACTTGGTGTCCGCTAGCAACCAGTTTTTGGGCGGTTAATAATCCGATACCATCCGTTGCACCAGTAATAAGAATGGTCTTTCGCATCACAGAGTCCTCACTTCAGCTTCAAATAAATAATCGGCAAGTGCCGTCTCAACAATCATTCCAAACGACCTGTCCGTCTTGTCGAGGGCAACGACAACACGCATGCCTCGAACGCCCCCCGCCGTCACCGTTACCTGCGCCTTCGACAAACCTAATTCCTTGTGTACCAACTCGGAAACCATTGAGTGGGCCGCATCGCAACGAAGTGAGGGTTTGTAGATCTTACCAACCGTGGTCAAAGGTATGGCCTTCACAATGAAAAATCGCTTCGGCCATGCTGGACGCTCATCAATGGTCGCCTCGGCATGGGACTTTAGGTCCTCCACACTAAGTTCGACACCAGGTCTCAACTCGATAAAGCAAACGGGCAATTCACCCGCGTAGGAATCAGGCATACCAACAGCTGCGGCTAGAGCGACGTCTGGATGTGTACTCATCGCGTTCTCAATCATTGTCGGATCAATATTGTGGCCACTACGAATAATGAGGTCTTTAGAACGACCCGCAATGTAGACTCGGCCCTCGTCATCCTTGTACCCAAGATCACCGGAATTAAGCAAACCGTCAACGAATACGCCATCAGTGTGATTATCACCTCGATAGCCTGGCGACACGTGGTCACCTCGAACGGTAATGACGCCAATTTCCTCAACAACACACGGCTCGCCAAGACTACCATCAGCCCCGATACGCAACACGTCAACGTGAGTATAGGGAAGCGGCCAACCCACTGACCCAATGGCACCAGGTCCGGATAACGGATCGATACTGACCAACCCTTGGGACTCGGTCATTCCGTATATTTCAAATAAATGACAGCCCGTCACCTCTTTAAATCGTTGGCCCACAGCGGGTGGCAATAGGGCCGCGCCAGTCAGGCCAGCTCGCAAGGCACCGAGGTCATTGTCACCAACTGGCACGCTTAACACCGCTCCTATCGCGGTCGGAACACCTCCGACCAATGTTGCATTGTATTGAGCAACTAATTTCCAGAAATTATTAACGACCGTCGGGTTGCGTAGCCCCGCGGGTGTCATGATCAGTAATTCCACACCTGCCATAAAAGCACTCAATCCACCAACGATTGTTCCTGCCACATGAAAAAGAGGGAGTGTTGCCGTGAGAACATCCTCGGGCCCGTAACCACACATGACTGCCCCGCCGAGGGTGGATGTCAATTGACCGCGATGGGTATGCGCGACTAATTTGGGGATTCCTGTGGTGCCGCCTGTATGAAAATAAGCTGCAACGTCGTCATCGCCGCGCGAATCACCGAACACCAAATGGTCATCCGGTTGCGCCATCAGCCCGGTGCCAAAATCAACGACGCCATCCTCGACCGGTTGCCCTGGAGGCGACACCCGGACCAAAGTCAGATCGGGCAACATGTCACGTAATCGCAAAGCTTTTTGCCAAATATCGAGTTTAGGATGCGGTCCCAGTGCCACGAGTATCTTTGTATCTGAGGCTTTAAGAAGCTCAACGATACTATCGGGCTGCAATAAGAAGTTTATCGGCACGGCATAACCTGCGGTCTCAGCACCCCACAAAGTCACATGGGTTTCGACTAGCGATGGCAGCATATAGGCGACACCAGGCGCCTCTCCGCCTAAATTGGAAAACATATTTGCAGCACGCCGTATGAGACCCAATAACTCACTGTAACTTACCCGACGAGGTTTTTCGTCGGGTTCACCTGTCATCAACATGGTAATGGCGATGTCTGTCGGGCACTGCGCCGCTCTTGCTATGAATACGTCTAGAATACTGCGCTCAGGCAGCCGTTGTGCGAGCGTCATATCAGATGCAAATTGCTCAAGATCAGCTCGATTTCGTATTGGTTCTTTACCTAAATTAGCCATTAAATTTCCCCCAGACGATCACTCGTCTCATTTAAAACATTGGCAGCGCGGCGATCGCCGCACTGTTCAATACGTCGCCGAAAGTTCACATCGTCACATTCTTTAAATCAGCACTTTTGAGATAAGGATACCGAGCATTTGTCGGATCATTGAAATTGCCGACTCTAAGGTAGAACTCAGACGAGTCATTCTCAGCCCTAATCTCGTTTAAATACCCTCTTCAATACGCTAGGCTAAACTCGTAACTCTCCCCGAAGATACGTAACTGCTCTCCCGCCGATCGTCACCCTATCCCCACGGTCGTAACAGTACAGCTCACCGCCCCTTTTTGATAATTGCCTCGCAATCAAGTCCTTTTTACCTAGTCGGCTGGACCAGAAAGGAATCAGTTCACAGTGCGCGCCACCCGTTACAGGGTCTTCAGGTATCCCGAACTTGGGAGCAAAGAACCGCGAAACAAAATCTACCCGATCACCAGGCGCTGTCACAATGATACCGTCATAGTTTAATCGCGCTAGCGCAGAAGTATTAGGCTCGACATTTAAAATATCTTCTTCATTTTCAAATACGGCAAGTCCATACATGCTCGCAAAGAAAGCGATCGGTCTGACACCCAACGCCGCACCGATGACCTCAAGGTCCTGATCGTTTTCAGATGGACCATAACTAGGGAAGTCCATTTTGATGATGTCATTATCACAAAAGACGCTCAAGACGTCCCCCGTTTTAGTATGAAACCGAATCATTTTTTCGGACAGCGATAACTCCTGCCACAACACATGTGCGGAGGCTAACGTTGCGTGGCCACAAAGTGGAATCTCAACCGTCGGCGTAAACCATCTAATGAAGAAGTCTTCGGCCTGCTTAACAAAAAAAGCAGTCTCGGATAGATTATTCTCCATAGCGATACTTTGCATTATTTGGTCGGGCAACCAGCTCTCAAGTTCGCACACGGCCGCAGGGTTTCCAGAAAATAACTCTGTTGTAAAAGTATCAACTTGAAAAATTTTTATGCTGTTCATTGTGCGATTTTACTTTGACGATGAAGTAGCCATAATCGGATCATTTCGCTGTCTTGCCTACCTCAGGCGAACGCAAAGAGGCTGTCGATGGGTTCGCTAAAAGTAACGCTAAGGTCTCGGGCACGCGACGAACCTCCGCGCCCGACAAAGCACCACGCTTAGTCAATAGATTGTGACACCGGGGTAAATTGTAAAATGGAATAGACGGTATGAGGTGGTGTTCAATATGGAAATTCACATGGTGAGGAAACACAAACCACATCAACCACCCCGGACCGACATTAGTTCGTGCCGCCGTTAACGTTGAAGATTGGTCAATCACGGCACCATGTTCCAAAACCGCGCGTAATCGCAAAAACAGCTGCATCACCGTAACAAGCGGTAAGACCCATAGAACCAAGTACTCAAGCCACCAACCACCAGTGACCGCTAAACCTAACACCCCACTATGCCAGGCTATAACCCACCAACGGTCGCGCCGCGCCGCCTCGCGCAAAGCCGGTGCCGTATCGTCTAACGGACGGTCCGCGAATGATGCTGCATCATTGACCACCGGCGCACCAAAAAAATACTTAAACGTTTTCCATGCGGTCAGACCGAGCAAGTCTTTACTTAACTTCACCAGAAGGTAGCGACAACCACGCGGATAACCTGCGATCAATGGCACGTCCGGATCACGCTGTTCAAATAAGTAGTTATGATGCAGCCGATGAATAACACGGTAGGTGTGCATTGAAATACCACCGGGCATCGCCAATATTTGGCCAACCCAATCATTGAGTGAACGACTTTTAAATAGACGGTAGTGCGCTGCATCGTGAACTAAGACGAACAATGCGTGTTGACGACTAGCGATCACCAGTACCGCCGGAATGACGACAAATGGATGCCAGAATACAACAGCCAAAGCGATGGTGAAAATCGTGACGGCGAGCGTCTGAAAAACACCCTGCGCAGCGCTTACATTGTTTAATTCGCAAAGTGACCCGACCTCCGCGGTTGACAACAAGTGACGCTG
>CBFIFN010000109.1:0-4300 GCA_965661885.1 uncultured Burkholderiales bacterium
GTGAAGTTTTATGCGTATCCAATCGGGCTTTTTTATTGGATTGACTGGCACAATTTTTATAGGGTTCTTCGCAGTTTTGTTTGCCCCTGTTTCTCTAATACTTTTAGTGTTCATATATTATCCAGATACGACTGGTTCGCTGAAAGATACGAGGTACTGATCGGCCCAACGCTGGGCCACTTCTTTAATTGGTAGATTAATGTTTAAATCTTTGAGTTGCGTTACATCTAATTCAGGATAACCACAGGTCTCGATGTTGCTAAACGGTTTAAGGTCCATATCAACATTCAATGCCACACCGTGATACGAACAACCATGTCTAATTTTAAGTCCTAAAGATGCTATTTTCTGTTCCCCAACATAGACGCCTGGCCTTGCTGCATCCCCATGGGCGTGAATACCTAAAGAAGATAACAGATTGATCGTCGTTTTTTCCAATAATCTAACTGTTTCTCTGACAGATAGTTTCATTCTCCTTAAGTCAAAAAGCGCGTATGTGACGACCTGACCAGGACCATGATAAGTTATTTGACCGCCTCGATCCGATTGAATTAAAGGGATAGTTAGGGTATTTTTTGGCAAGTGCTCGGTTCGTGTTTTTAATCCCATTGAATAGGTAGGGGGGTGTTCTAATATCCAAAGCTCGTCTTCGGTATTCTGAGAGCGTTGAGCAGTGAAATCCCGCATCGCTGTGAGCGCTTTTTCATAATCGAGTGTGCCGAGCGTCCTAATAATCACAATTTTAAGTTTAGTCAGTCAGTTAGCGAAGCACAACATCAAAGTACTATGGAAACGAGTGGACTGGCTTTTAAGGCGGCGTATACGGTTTCTAAGTGCTCTCGAGACTGAGCGTTAAAGGTATAAGTTACGCTCTTATATTTTTTAGTTTTACTATCGTTTATTGATATCCCATTGTCATCAACGTCGGAAGCATATTTCCTGAGAATGTCAAGTATGAGTACCTCAAAATCAGGTATCGAGGGCCCAATAATTTTTATAGGAAATGAAATCGGATAATCAATTTTTTCGGTTTCTTTTGAGGGCGAGATCGCCATAGTAAATTTCCTAGGACTGGTTTTTAGCGTAAACGACCGCTCAGGAATAATTTTAACCTTTTCCAACCCTTACTTAAAACCCCCTCCTTATCCACCTCATTCAGGGCGTGTAAGTCGATACTTCGCAGGGTTTCTTTATTAGATTGAACGATTAGTTTAGCGACAACGTCCCCGTGCTTTACAGGCGCCATTAGAGGTTGAAGGCTCTGTACGCTAAGCTCTAATTTTTCTTTTGCTGCCCGCGGAATGGTGATGGATATGTCATCGTAAGTCCCCACACCTATGAAGTCACTCGTGCCCTCTCTTACTGCGACTTGCGTAAGCGGCGTCTTAGCTATTGCCAATGGAATGGTCGTGAATTTTTCAAAACTAAAATTGATCAGGCGCTGGGCCTCTGGTCCGAGCGCGCTCTTATGGCTTACATTGCCAACGACCGCCAATATGCGTCGTTCATTTCTCATGCTGGAAATGATTCCAAAAGGACCGATTTTCGGTATTTCTGCCACTAAAACACCGTCATTGAACGCATCCCTGGCTAGTAAGTCGTTAGGGTTATAGTGGACAATGCCTTGATAATCGTATTTTTGTAGATTGAAGTAGGAATAATATTCAGGAAACCTCAAGACCAAAGAGTAGGCGAGTTGATAGAGGTCAGATGCAGTAGTGAATTGCGAATTATTGTTGTATCCCAGGGCGCTGGTGAAGTTAGAGTCCGTCAAGCGAATTGATTTGGCGTGTTGGTTCATGACCGCAACGAAATCTGTTTCTGTGCCTGCAACTGCCTCGACAAGCGTGAGTATTGCGTCATTCGCACCTGATATCACCGCTGCTTTAATTAGTTGCTCTACGCTTATTTTGTCTCCTGAGGTAAGGAGCATACGTATGCCTGAGGTTGATGCGGCAGCGCTAGAAACTTCGACTTCATCGCGGAGATCAATTACACCAGATCGAAGGGCATCAAAGACTACGTATATTGACATCAGTTTTACCAGCGGCCCTGGATTGATTTGTTTAGATGCATTTCGGCTACTGATTATTGTCTGACTGGTCGTGTCTCCTACTATGTATATTTGAGCGTCGCTCGTGACGGTGTCAGTCACTTCCGAGAGCGCGAAGTGAGAAGTGAGGAGGCACAGTAAGAAAAAAAATAGTCTATGGTTCATGCGGTGAGCGGATATGACATTTCAAAACTTGTTATTTTAAACCGGCAAGCAACTGTATAGTGGTCCTTTGATGGCAGAGTGTCTTGTCGTCAAACTAATTATGATATTTTAAACGTTCTATTTGACGGGAATCAGATCAATGTCTCTAAATACTGGAGAAGCACACAAGAAGGCTCAAATATTGGCGGAGGCTCTGCCTTATATTAAGAGGTTCCACGGCAAAACTATTGTCATTAAATATGGTGGCAATGCGATGGTTGACGACGGCTTGAAAAGTTCTTTCGCGCGCGACGTCGCGCTACTAAAGCTTGTGGGTATGCACCCAGTAATTGTTCACGGGGGAGGGCCGCAGATTAATGACATGCTTACTCGCCTAGGTAAAGATGGGACCTTCATACAAGGGATGCGGGTGACTGATAAAGAAACCATGGACGTGGTCGAAATGGTTCTTGGTGCGCATGTGAACAAGGATATTGTGAGCTTGATCAACAAAGCAGGAGGCTCAGCGGTTGGTTTGACTGGTCGTGATGGTGGATTAATCAGGGCCAAAAAACTCGAAATGGTGGTAAAAGGTGAGCGGTTAGACCTAGGTCAAGTCGGCGCTGTAGAGTCAGTTGACCCGAGAGTGATTTCTACTTTGGAAATGGATGGGTTCATTCCTGTTGTTGCGCCCATTGGCTTTGGAAAAGATGGTGAGGCTTACAACATTAACGCAGATCTTGTGGCAGGGAAATTAGCAACTGTTTTGGGCGCAGAAAAATTGGTTTTAATGACGAATACGACTGGTATTCTTGATCGTAATGAGGAATTATTGACGGGAGTCACTCCTGATGATATCGATCAGCTTATAAATGACGGAACAATATATGGTGGTATGTTACCTAAGATAGAATCTGCGCTGGACGCGGCGCGCAGTGGTGTGAGTAGTGTGCACATTATTGATGGTCGGGTTGAAAACGCAGTTTTATTAGAAGTGCTGACTGACCAGGGTGTCGGAACGCTAATACGTAGCCGATGAGGTGAGTTTCCTCGCTGACGCATGCTGGAGTGTACAAAAATCGCAGAGTAAAGTGTCCGCCTGGATTTTCGATTTCGATAACACTTTATTTTCGTCGGGGAAGGAAATATTCCCACTCATTAACGAAAAAATGACCGAATACATTGAGCAAAACCTTCTCGTCGACAGGGATGAAGCAAATAGGTTGCGCTCTCTTTATTGGGTGAAGTACGGGGCTACTATGACTGGTTTAGTCCGCCATCACGGCATTAATGCAAGGCATTTTTTGAAAAAAACTCACGAAATCGGAGAGTTGCGGCAGTTTGTTTCCCGGTCCTCAAGATTAGCGACTTTTATCAAGAGATTACCAGGGAAGAAAATTGTATTTTCAAACTCCCCATCTACCTACCTTAAGCGGTTATTGAAGTTGCTGGAGATAAAACACTTTTTTGACGATATTTACTCTATTGAGTCTTCAAAAATGTCGCCTAAGCCTGCGCGGGATGGTTATCTTAGATTGTTGAAAGAGCACAAACTGGAGGCCTCTCGTTGCGTGATGGTTGAGGATTCTTTACTGAATCTTGTTACTGCGCGAAAATTAGGGATGCAAACAATTTGGGTAACTCCTCACATTAGTCGCCCCTCTTGGGTGGACGCCCGCATTAGTAAACTATACTGATCAGTATGAGTTTCTCAAACGTTCAGAGCTCAGAAATGTTTGGAAGAACTGCCACCGTTGTGTATGGTGAGGCAATCCTCAAAGTAAATTATTCACAAACTAGCCAATGGCTTTAAATTTTTTACATGCCTAGAGTAGCGGATAGAAAACTTCAGATTCTTCAGCAGTTAGCTCAAATGCTGGAGGATCCCAATTGTAAAAAGATAACGACGGCACTGTTAGCGTCTAGGCTCGAGGTCTCAGAGGCGGCTCTTTATCGGCATTTTGCAAGCAAAGCTCAAATGTATGAGGGTTTAATTGACTTCATTGAACAAACTGTGTTCGGTTTAATTAATAAAATTTTTGAATCCGAGTTGAGTGGATTGGCCCAGGTGTCTTCAACTATCAATGTGTTGTTGAATTTTTC
>CBFIFN010000110.1:0-4062 GCA_965661885.1 uncultured Burkholderiales bacterium
GGTCGTAGGGAATTGCTCCGCCAGACAGACCGGTTCCAGCGCCTCTAAAAACAATAGGCACTTTATGGTCATTACAAATCTTCATGACATGACAAACCTGCTCCTCGTTCTCTGGCAGCACAGCGATCATTGGAATCTGGGGGTACGCCGAAAGTCCATCGCACTCGAACGGCGTCAGATCCTCCGTTTCGTGTTTAACAGACTCCTCTGAAAGGATCGACAGAAATGCTTTCACAAGAGTTCTCTTATCGGTTGAAGAAATTGGATATTCTTGAAGATCTTTTTCGCTGTGTCCCATGGTTTTCTCTCTACTTAGGCCTCAATAATAATAGCTCTGAAGTCATTCACGTTAGTAAGGGTCGGTCCAGTTATGACTAGATCGTTTAATTTTTCAAAAAAAGTGTAGCCATCATTATCAGTGAGCGAGTGTTTTGCGTCTACACCGATTTTCTGAGCTCGCGCGAGCGTGTCTGGAGAAACAAAAGCTCCCGCGTTATCCTCTGTACCATCGATGCCATCTGTGTCACCGGAAAATGCCCAGATGTTCTTGTCGCCATTGAGTTCAATCGCCAAAGCCAATAAAAACTCTGCGTTTCGTCCTCCCCGACCCCCGCCTTTCACTGTAACAGTAGTTTCTCCTCCCGATAACAGTACGCAGGGCTTTTTTTCAGGTTGGTCATACTTTGCGACTTGTTTGGCTATTCCCGCCATGACTGTAGCGACCTCCCGGGCTTCTCCCTCAATGGCGTCACCTAAGATTACTGGTTTGTATCCATTGAGTTGTGCAAGTTTTGCGGCAGCCTCCAATGATCTCTGAGGTGTTGAAATCAAGTGTGAGCTCGAGTTTTTAAAAATGTGATTTCCAGGTTTGGGAGTTTCTGAACGGATTTCTGTCATATATTTTAAAACTGATTTCGGCTCGTTGATCTTGTATTTTCGAAGGATATCCAAGGCATCGTCTCGCGTCGTCTCATCAGGTTCCGTAGGCCCGGAAGCGATCACAGACAAGTCATCCCCTGGAATATCAGAGATTGCAAGCGTTACACATTTTGCAGGCCAAATGGTCTGAGCTAATTGTCCTCCCTTTACTAAGGACAAATGTTTTCGGACACAGTTCATTTCTTTAATATTGGCACCACTTTGAAGCAACTTAGAATTGAGCAATTTTTTCTCCTCTAAGCTAATTCCGTCTGCGGGAAGAGTAAGCAGTGACGACCCTCCGCCTGACGCTAAAAATACAACTAAGTCCTCTTCATTTAAATCTTTCACGAGTGCCTTTATTGCGACCGCCGCTTTCATACTTTCCGCATCAGGAATCGGGTGGGACGCTTCCATCACTTTTATTTTTTGAGTTGGTACGCGATGACCATACCGGGTAACAACTAAACCCTCTAATGGGTGCTCCCATGAGTCCTCAAATGCTTTTGCCATTGTTGCTGCTGCCTTTCCGCATCCAATAACAATGGTTCGCCCACGAGGTGCTTCAGGTAGGTAATTTTTAATGGTATGTTCAGGGGATGCGGCTTGAACCGCTGCTTGAAACATATCCCGTAGCAATTTTATTTGATCCATCTTGATTAACCTCGTGTTTTGTAAATTGCCTCAGTGAAGACGCCATTGTTTTGCAATCATATGACCTGCTTACCGAAGATAAAGACATATTAGAAATTTTTTAGGTTTCGGTTCGGAAGTTAAAGAGCCTTACCTAGGTAAGGCCTAATCCAATTCAAACCTGAAATCGTATCTATCTGAGGTCTGTATTCACATCCAATCCACTCCTTATAACCCAGGTTATCAATGGCATTAAGAACAACTGAATAGTTTATTTCACCGGTGCCAGGCTCGTGCCTACCTGGCGTATCAGCCAATTGCATGTGTTTTATATGAGGCAGGAGCCGCTCAATACTTGGTATTAAATCCCCTTCCATAATTTGCATGTGATAGATGTCATATTGCAAGCTGACATTGGGCCGGTTGATTAGGGACAATAGCTCTATCGCTTGCTCAGAGCGGTTGAGAAAATAACCGGGCATATCGCGGGTATTAATAGGCTCGATTAAGACCTCTATATCATGCGTCTTACAAAAATCTGCCGCGAATCGAAGGTTTTTGACAAATGTCTTTTTCGCCTCGTCGATAGACACATGTGTCGGTGCCAATCCAGCCATACAATGGAGCTTTTTGCAATTGAGTGTGACTGCATAATCGACAGCTTTTTCCACACTTTGTTGGAATTCTAGAACTCTTGCGGGAATGCATGCCATTCCCCTATCTCCGGCTTCGAAGTTTCCGGGCGGCATGTTGAAAAGAATCAGTTCTAAATCGTTTCGTGTTAGGACCTGTTTGATATCTTCGGCCCGGTGGGCGTAAGGAAATAAAAACTCCACAGCTTCAAAGCCTTGTGATTTGGCTTGTTTGAATCGTTCAATGAATTTGAATTCATTGAACATCATGGTTAAGTTGGCATTAAGTTTCGGCATTGAACGATTCGTTTTGAGTTAAACAGCTAATATTATAATCTCATGACAACGTAAAAGATGCATACAATGTAAGCCGTATAATGATGGACAAAACGATATTTAAGAAGAGGTGATTTTAATGGTGGATAGATTTTCGGGAACTAAAAACTACGTTGCAGGAGAAGACCTAATGATGGCCGTTAACGCGGCCATCGCCTTGCAACGACCGCTGCTAATTAAAGGTGAGCCCGGAACAGGCAAAACGATGTTAGCGATGGAAGTCGCTAGCGCTTTGGGTCGTCCGCTCTACCAATGGCACATAAAATCTACATCAAAAGCTCAACAAGGCCTCTACGAATATGATGCGGTGTCTCGATTACGAGACTCTCAACTCGGCGAAGAGTCGGTGAAAGATATCAAAAACTACATTATGAAAGGTCCACTTTGGGAGGCTTTTCAATCCGAAGAGCCGGCTGTAGTTCTTATCGATGAAATTGACAAAGCAGATATCGAGTTTCCAAACGATCTTCTTCGAGAGCTCGATCGAATGGAGTTTTTCGTCTATGAGACCAAAGAGTTGGTTAGCGCACGGCATCGTCCTGTCATAATCATTACCAGTAACAACGAGAAGGATCTTCCAGATGCGTTTTTGAGAAGGTGTTTTTTTCATTACATACAATTTCCGGACAAAGAGACGATGAATCAAATTGTCGATGTTCACTTTCCGGGAATTAAGAAGCAATTGCTACAACAGGCTTTAGAAGTTTTCTTTGATTTGCGAGAAACTCCTGGTTTGAAAAAGAAACCGTCGACTTCGGAATTACTGGATTGGTTGAAGTTGCTTTTAGCTGAGGATATCCCCCTGGAGGCGTTGCAAACGAGTGACTCAAGAAAGTCGATACCGCCGTTAGCTGGCGCTTTATTGAAAAATGAACAAGATGTTCATCTGTTCGAACGCCTGGTTTTTCTGAACCGGCGCAACGAGCGTACTTAACTACCAGCAGTCAGTCATCAATGGTCTTACTTGATTTTTTCTTCCGGATTCGGGAAGCATCAATACCCGTCTCGATCAAAGAATACTTGACTCTTCTCGAGGCGTTACAACAGCGTGTTGCGAATGAGAGTGTCGATGATTTTTATTATTTATCGCGCTCCACTTTTGTGAAAGATGAGTCTTTATACGATCGTTTCGATCAAGCATTTGGCGAGTACTTTAACGGTTTAGAGGCTCTACCTGATGATTTTTTGGAGAATATCCCAGAGGAATGGCTAAAGAAGCAGCTCGAATTATCTCTATCCGAGGAGGAAAAACGCCTCATCGAGTCGTTGGGCGGTTGGGAGAAACTTATGGAGACATTTAAGGAGCGGCTTGAGGAGCAACAAAAAAGACATCAGGGCGGTTCCAAGTGGATTGGGACCGCAGGGAAAAGCCCCTTCGGTGCTTACGGCTACAACCCAGAGGGTATCAGGGTGGGGCAGCAAGGCTCAAGGAATCGTCGAGCCGTGAAGGTCTGGGATAAGCGAGAGTACAAAAATTTAGATGACACCATTGAACTCGGTACTCGAAATATAAAAGTCGCCTTAAAAAGGTTGCGGAAGTTTG
>CBFIFN010000111.1:0-3950 GCA_965661885.1 uncultured Burkholderiales bacterium
GGCTTTGGAATAGACGGTAAAGATCTGAATATAGGGGCCGACGTTTTAGTGAGGGCTGCTCTTTCAGATGATTTCTCGAACGCATCCGGAATGTACTTTGATAACGATAGTGGTGAATTTGTAGCGCCTCATCACGCAGCAAATGATGTTCAACATGTGGAAGCCGTGATGTCGGCTATTAGCGATATCACCCAAAAATTTATCAATGAGTGACACGGTAATTGGTCAGAAGGTTTAATTTGCATTAGCCATGGATTAACTTGATAGCGTCAAATTAATGTGTTCATAAACGACCTTAACGCCCAGATTAATCTCGTGATCATGCTGATATTTTAATTCGTTTTTAAGGTTTGAACGTAAGCCATGATATCCATTATCACGCGCATCCCGAACGCTCTCATTGATGGCATTTTTTCTCCAGGTTGACCATTGATAATTTTATGCATCATCTCCCATGGGTTTTTACGTGCGATGTTTCCTAGAGGTGTCATGTCTTCGATTAAGTCGCCGTCAACGCCGTGACACTTGGCGCACACTGTGTTGTAGTATTCTGCCCCCGTGCGGGTGTTGCCGCTCATGACTAGATTCGTTTTAACATCAATGAATTTTGAAAAATCGAATTGACCATCAACAACAAACAAAGCGAGATCATCAAGGTCTTTTGCAGGTAAATGCCCCCCCAAGTTGTGAAGGTCGTTGGTAAGAATCTCGAGGACCTTGTTTTTGTTCTGTCCTGCAAACCTTTGAATGCCGGGGATGCCGGTTTTATATTTTCCTGAGCCATACGCGCCATCGCGTCCTTTGTAATCCCAGCCGTGGCAAGATTTGCAACGGTGAGTTGTCGCGCCACTTTTTTGGGTGTTTTCCTTAGGCCAGCCAGGGTGGGTATAGTCTGGTTTGTCGACATCAACCACCTCATACCACCTGTCATACAGGAGTCCACCTCGAGAGATGTCAGACGTCTTACCAGCGAAGCAGTTACCGACCAGGTTCAGAACAACCACAAAAAACAACGCGCGCATTATTTATCTACCTCTAATTAATTATTACAGTCTGACGGTTCATCGGAATTCTCGGTAATTTAGCATAGAAATAAAGGGAGTTTTGCTGATTCGCCAATCAGATCCTTCGGGTTTCAATTCGTCTGACTAGAGGATTTTTTATGCAGAAATTACGATGAATGAATTGGTAACGACTGAGAAGCGGCCATGCCATTTTTTGGCGATTACTTAGGTTTTTTCAATGTAATAATTCCCCACGCAAGGTAGCCGGCCTTTGCGGCTTTAATCCAATGTCGTAAGCCGATAATCATTTGATCAATGTAGTGCTTACTCGATTGTTTACACGCTGATTGGTAGTTTTTCTTAATCTCGTCCAGAATTCGCGAGTAGTGAATCCCGAGGTTGGGCGTTAGATCTTGGTATTCACATTCGGTAAATCCGTACGCCATGGCGGTGTGTTGATAAAATGCAAAGGAGGCCAAGCTGTTTAAGTGGATACGGTCATAAACTGGTTGTAGGACGCCGACTGGACAATGGTCGGTCTGCATGGGGTCCGTGAATATCAAGATACCGCCTGGTTTTAGGACTCGCCACGCCTCAGCTAAAACCTGCTCTCGATCACTGCTATGCAGGATCGCGTCCTGAGACCACGCGACATCAAACGTTTCTTTGTTTTGAGGTATGTCTTCAAAACTGCCATGGATGACCTCAATGAGTTTGTCGAGATCCTGCTTGACATTCAATCGTTGGTTTGTACGATTTTGAACGGTAGAAAGATTCACACAAACGACTTCACAGCCAAAGCTACTTGCGAGGTGCCGTGCAGCTCCCCCATAGCCGGCACCCAGATCAATAACACGTGATTTATTATTTAAATTGGGTACCGATGTTGCCATGCGGTCAACTGTAAGGTGGCTCGCTTTTGCGATGTCCGAAGTGTTGTCATAAATACCTATGTGGATGTCCTCGCCGCCCCAAATATTGAAATAAAAATTGTCAGCCGCAGCGCTGTCGTAATAGGCCTCTGTGATTTTACGAGTCGTCGAAATGGGATGTTGGTTATTAGATTTCATTAGGTAGTGAATTATTGCGTCAGTTGGTTATTTAAGGAATACTAACTACCTTTAGTGGTCTAGCACTCAGGTCCGTATAACCTTTGTGATCAAATTTAAAGGAGTAAGCAATGAGTGGGTCTAGCGGAGTTACACTGGCATTCGCAATTTTCTTCATTGGTTTAGCGTGGTTAGCCATTAAAGTTGTACCTCAATCAAAAGTCTTTGTTGTCGAGCGTTTTGGTAAATTTTCTAAGACGTTACCAGCGGGTATTAACATCATCGTTCCGATCATTGATCAGGTCCGTCATCGCATTTCGATTCTAGAACGTCAATTGCCCGCATTTGATATCAGTGTCATCACCAAGGATAACGTAGAGGTTGAGCTTGAGGCGACAAACTTTTATCGAATCACGGACGCGGCGCGGTCAGTGTATCGAATAGAGGACATTGATCGGGCCATACAAACTACGGCTGAGTCCATCGTGCGATCTGCGGCGGGCAAATTGGACCTTGACGAATTGCAATCTTCTCGTCAGCAAATGAATGAAGAAATTCTCAGAAATTTGCAGAACGCAGCAGAGGTATGGGGTATCGAGATTACTCGTACCGAGATTACGGATGTTCGGGTTGATGAACAAACGAAGGATGCTCAGCGTCAACAGTTAAACGCCGAACGGCAACGAAGAGCAGTTGTTGCACAGGCTGAAGGAGAGAAGCGGTCAGTGGAATTGGACGCAGATGCACAACTGTATTCGGCCCAAAAAGTTGCTGAAGCTGTACGTATCGCCGCAGACGCTGATGCTTATCAAATAAAAGTCAAAGCAGAGGCAACCGCCGAGCAGACACGAGTGATTTCAGAGGCTATCAACAACGGTGGGCAGTCAGCGATCAACTTCGAAATTCTGCAAAAACAAGTGACGGCTTTATCTGAAGTGGCGTCGTCAAATAATACAAAAACGGTTATCATGCCGACCGAAATCACGAGAGCAATCGGATCAATCGAATTATTGCTGGAAACGGTCGGATCAGGAATTCAAAGAAAATGATCGAATTAATAGCAGACGGTAATGGCTGGTTGATTTGTGGTTTGATACTCATCATTTTGGAGATGGTGATGAATGTAGGTTATGTTTCGATCAGCCTTGGTGTCGGTTCGATGGTGACGGGGCTTTTGATAAAGATTAATTTTTTACCGACCGTCTTTGATGCAAACCTGGTCGATGAGTTGCTTATTTCGGGCATAATCTCGCTTTGTGTATTGATTTTAATGCGTAAGTTGTTTAAGGCCCAGTCTGAGGACGATATCAACACGTATTAAAGTTTGATCATCTTGTTCGTTCCCGTGGCGCGTGTTGAGAATCGGATCAATTAATGCTCTCTGTCATCATGTCAACATCTCCAAGTCATCGAGTTGTCCGCTCACTTATGGCTGTAATCATTAAGTGAGGCCAGAGGTAAAACGATTTTTAACGGTTATCGCTCTTGTGTTTTTCAGTGGAGCGGCTAGTGCCGAGATTGTCGAACAGTATTGGGTCGAGGGGATAAATCCATTCAAAAATAAACACATTGGGTATGAAACACATTACACATTGCACGTGACTTACCATCAGAACCAAGACCCTTCCAAATCGATTATGTGTAAGGTTTTTGACGTAGAGGACAAGATGGTATTGAGCGCAGAGCGAGATTCAGTAGGATATTTTGCGTATCTAGATTTTCGTTTAGAAAAAAAATTTCGACATCAGGATCTTAAGGTAAAGTGCGATTGACTTGTCCGTGGTTTGACGCAATTTTTAATATCTTATGGTAGTCAGCGGGAATCGGAGATATTGCCGCAGCCACTACCGCTTCAAAACCTCCCTCACAAACGCCGAGGCTACCTGTCATGACTCAG
>CBFIFN010000112.1:0-3926 GCA_965661885.1 uncultured Burkholderiales bacterium
AAGTAAAACAACTAAAGGACTAATAGGTTTTTTTTCAAGCCAGTCAAGATGAATAATGTCTCCGTCTGGCGTTTCAATTGTTTGCCTATCGTATCCTTTCACTCCAAATGTCTGAGTTAGAAAAGGAAAGATGGTCTGTGCATGCCCTCCTCGTAGCCATTTTGGTGGATGATAAGTTTCTGGTTGTTTATTTTTTCGGCCCCTCACCCTTTACATTCTTTCCGCGAGCTTTAAGAGTTCTTTCATGACCGTACTTGGTTCAATCTCCGTGAGACACTTAGTATGCCCGAGAGGGCAGGTCCTTTCAAAGCATGGTGAGCAACTCATTGTGAGACTTATGATTTTTGAATTTTGCGATAACGGTGGCGTATATTGTGGGGAACTTGATCCAAATAATGCAACTAATGGCGTTTTCAAAGCTGCTGCTATGTGCATAAGTCCGGAGTCGTTTGTTACGACGCATCGGGCACCCGAAATAATATGTATGGCTTCCTTTAAACTGGTTTTACTGGTTAGATTAGTTATCGGTGATTTACTGTATTTCTCGATGGTTCCTCCAATTTCTTTGTCTTTGCTGCTTCCTAATATGACTGGATGAATACCGTAGCGAGATATTTGATTAACAAGTTCGGCAAAGTGTTTGGCAGGCCATCGTTTTGCCGCACCGTACTCCGCGCCCGGGCATAAACATACATAGGGTTTTATGTTTTCGAGGCTATATTTTTGTAATGTATGGCGGGATACGCTTTTTTCGACGTTCAGTTGTGGGTACTCTGAAGGTTTAATGCAGTTTTTGTTTTCTTTTTTTTCAAGTCTTAAATATTGATCAGCAAGAAGCGGAAATCTGGTTTTATTGAGTACTATTCTTTGGTTGAGTAGACCGATTCTCGCTTCGCCAGTGTATCCGATGCGCTTTGGAATTCTTGCGAAATAGGGTATCAATGCGCTCTTAAAACTATTGGGCAAGACATAAGCTGCATCGTAGTTATTGGATCTCAGAGATTGACCGATTTGCCATCGAGTCGTGAACTTTAACTCCCCATGCTCCAAAGGGTTAGCGATAATCTGACGTATCTCAGGCATTTGCTCATAGATAGCCCTGAGCGCTTCACTTACAAAAACATCAATCGTAACTGGCTTAAACTTTTCGGATAGATTTTTAATAAGCGAATGTGACATCGCTGCGTCACCGAGCCAAGATGGCGCGATGATGAGAATGCGATCTATACGTGTGATTGTCTTCACCGGTTCACTATTTTCGCATCAGTCGTTGTGTATGATTTAAGGTTTGATGATCGGGTAATCGTCATCATTGACGTTTAAACTTAGATTATCAGATATTGCGCGCCGCAGTAGGGACATTGAGCTTTGTCATTATCATCAAAATCTAGGACCACTCGAGGGTGCAGGTTCCACGTTTGGGTGGAGTGAGGTGGACATGAGGCCGGCAGGTTTCCCCGAGCAATTTTTATAACATTTTTGTTATTTTTTAAAATCTCTGGTTCTAACTCATTCGACATATGTGAGCCATTTATCGTATTTATCTGATTCACCATTAACAATGTCAAAGAATTGTTTTTGAATAATCTCTGTAATTGGTCCGCGTGACCCCTGACCTATCATTCGCCGGTCTAGTTCTCGGATAGGTGTGACCTCAGCTGCTGTCCCCGTAAAAAAAGCCTCATCAGCTGTATAAATGTCATCTCGCGTCAGGCGCCTAGATTCAACTCTAATTCCAGCTGCCTCTGCGACAGTCAAGACTGTATCTCGCGTTATACCCATTAGTGCCGATGTGAGCTCAGGCTCGTAAATCGTGTTGTTTTTTACTATAAATAAATTCTCCCCAGCCCCTTCAGCCACAAAACCATCGACATCTAGTAATAACGCTTCATCGTAACCCTCGTCTAACGCCTCTTGATTCGCTAAGATTGAATTTGCATAGGTTCCGGAATACTTGGCCCGACACATGGTTACATTGACATGGTGCCTGGAAAAACTAGAAGTTTTAACACGGATTCCTTTCTCGAGCCCTTCACTCCCAAGATAAGCTCCCCATGGCCAAGCTGCGATTGAGACATGAACAGTGGCTCCTCTGGGGGAAACCCCCATCTTTTCCGATCCATAAAATCCTATCGGCCGTATATAGCACGACTCAAGATTGTTTTCGCGAACGACGTCTAAACACGCCTTTTCGATAACTGCCTTTTTATATGGCATCGGCATCATGTAAATGTGAGCGGAAGCAAACAAGCGGTCAACGTGTTCTTTAAGGCGGAATATCGCAGGACCCCGCGGAGTACTATACGCTCGAAGTCCCTCGAAAACCGCTAAACCATAATGTAGTGAATGTGTGAGGACGTGAGTTGTTGCCTCTCGCCATGGGACAAATTCGCCATCGTGCCATATTGTTCCATCTCTATCTGCCATGGACATAATTCCAAATCTCCCAATCAAACATTAATGCATTATTTAAAACCCGAAATTTTAGCGCATATTCACGTCGACGTCGTGACTTAAACGTCAATCTTGTGAGATATATCACAAACAAGATGGATTTGAGGCCATAATTTGTTTAATCTTATTAAAGTCGTTGCATTAATGTCTGGCTTAAGCTTTGTGTTTATCGCACCAGTACCCTGATTAAGAACAAAATTGAAACCTGTTAAAAAACATTCCGTCAAATACTTTACGGTCATTTGGACGCTCCTATTTGCATTGATGTCTCTATCGATTATCGGCGTCTCTATAGTCAAATATTATTTTGTTCCCAATGCTGGTGATCACTTACATTGGGTATCCGATAAATTGACACAGTCCATAGGGCAAACCGTCCAAATCGGAGGTTTGAACGGCCGTTGGGATGGATTGCACCCAAACTTAACGTTTTTTGACCTGCGAATTAAAGATTCCCAGGGTGATGTAAGTTTTAGCATCGATAAACTTGAAGTTCGTGTTTCGACCTTATCTTTACTGGTAGGGAAAATCGATTTATTGAATATAAAATTGTCCAGTCCGTTGTTGTCAATCAAAAGAAAAGTGGACAATTCCATTTGGATAAGTGGGACACGAGTATATCCCCATGAGGATGATCAGGAAGGGCAATTGCTTCAGTGGTTGACACGGCAAAAACAGATTGAAATAGCAGGAGGATCGCTGAAGTTTTTGGATGAGACTTTAGAAGATTACTCGATGATGTTTAACGATATCGTGATTAATGCGAAATTTTCGGGAGATATTGCGAACTTCACCTTGGTTAGTCAGGGAGAGAGTGAGTGGTATGAATCGATTAGATTGAGTCTTGATGACGCTAATTTGTCTAGTTTAGAGGATAACACTCAGTTCTCAGGCACCTTAGCTTGGGATGTAATGTCTTTGCGATTGTCGCCATTCACTAAGTGGCTGCCTAAATCACTTCAAGTTGATAACGCCACTTTGAATTCTCAAGGAGTCGCAAATTTTGACGGTCTGAGGTCAAATCGCATTTCTATGGACGTCAAACTAAATGACTTAGGATTGGCGTCAAATGTGAATGTCAAACCTCTCTACCTTCCTCAGACGTCATTCAAAGCAAATTGGATTGACTCTGATGCTGGGGAGGAGGTAATGCTCTCAAATATTTTCCTGTTGTTTGAATCCGGCTTGTCGAGCCATGTCGATTTTATGCGTTTTACCAGAGATTTTCCGACCGGAAAAATCCAATTTGTGACACGTGACTTGCAATTGGATATGGTCAAGTTAATCAGTGGAGCCTTAATTGATGATCAAGGTGACCTTGAATACGTTGAGCAAATTCTGCCGGGAGGAGTGCTGAATTTAATCGATGTATCCTGGAGTGACTCTGAAGGATACAAGCCTGCTGGAAATGCTATTACTCACGTTAAATTTGAGAATTTTGGTTTTTACGGTTCAGATAAAATTCCTGGGTT
>CBFIFN010000113.1:0-3917 GCA_965661885.1 uncultured Burkholderiales bacterium
AAGATTGAGGTTCTTCCCTTGAGGCCCTCAGATAAGCCAGAGTGGGCGCTTGTGGAGTCAGTCATCAAGTTACCCACAGCGGTGGCTCAACCTATTTCTTTGAACTACGACATGGAGTTGACGGACGGGCAGTGGAAGGTTTTTGATTTGCAAATTGATGGGGCAAGTTTGATAGTTAACAACCGTAATATTTTCCAAAAAGAGATACAGTCGTCTGGTTTAGAGGGCTTAATTTATACATTAAAACAAAAGAACTCTGCTGATCCTCAAAGCGGAGCGGGTAAGCGTTAGAAATGTCTAAACCAGATCAAATTTCAATCGAAGTGACTGGTGAACTTACGATGCATACGTATCCTGAGCAAGTCACAGGGGCGAAAAAGATTATTGGAGCGGGAAGTCTCCTTGTTGATTTAAAAAAGGTGACGCATGTGGACTCCTCAGCTATTGCGTTTATGTTGGAGTGTGTGAGGTCGCGAAGCGGCAGAGTTGTGTTTAGGTCGCTGCCCGAATCCCTAATAGGGTTGATTCGATTGTACGGTGTGGAAGATCTGTTCGACACCGGTCAATCTTACTGAAATGAGTGGTAATGTGTTGCCTGCCCTTGAGATAAACAGGGTTTCTAAGTCATACGGCTCGCTTAAGGCAGTCAGGAACGTCAGTTTTTCTGTGCCTCGTGGTGAATTCTTTGGCCTTTTAGGGCCGAACGGCGCGGGTAAGACGACGCTAATCAACTCGTTGGCGGGTCTTTGTCGAATTGATCAGGGCTTAGTTAAAGTAATGGGCCATGATGTCAAAAAAAATTACCGATCAGCCCGACGCGCTTTGGGGGTGGTGCCACAAGAGTTGTTATTCGATCCTTTTTTTACGGTACGCGAGACGCTAACGTTTCAGTCTGGTTATTTTGGGATTAAATCCAACGACAGTTGGATAGATGAAATTCTTGAGGGTCTTGATCTTTCGGAAAAATCCAACGCGAACATGCGCTCTCTATCTGGGGGTATGAAAAGAAGAGTTTTGGTTGCGCAAGCGCTAGTCCATCGACCTCCAGTCATAATCCTAGACGAACCAACCGCCGGCGTGGACGTTGATCTCCGGAAAAACCTCTGGGCTTTTATACAAAAGCTAAACGATGCGGGCCATACGATCGTTCTAACAACGCACTACTTGGAGGAGGCTGAAAGTCTTTGTAGTCGCATCGGTATGTTGAAAAACGGTGAGCTCGTGTGTATTGAATCAACCGATCGTTTGTTACAAAGAGACAAAGAGTGCCTGGTACGAGTTCGAGTTAAAACCAACACAGAGAAACCGATGCCAGCGCTGGATAAAATGTTACCTGAAACTGTATGTACCGACCTCGGTGAGTACCTAATTAAAGTCCCGAATGCATCCGAAATTGAGGGTATTCTTCGGCGAATTCGTGAATTAGAGTTTGAGATAGACGCCGTTGAGACAGAGACTGAAGATTTAGAAGATGTTTTTCTATCTATTATGAAGGCCGCTCCGGAGCGCCCGGAGTAAAATGTCAGGATTCAGCACACTATTATTAAAGGAGACTCTGCGTTTCTGGAAAGTCGGCTTCCAAACAATAGGGGCGCCTGTACTTACATCATTACTCTACCTTCTGATATTTTCCCATGCATTAAAAAACAGGATCAGCGTATATCCCGACTCCGAAATAGATTATTTAACGTTCCTGGTCCCTGGTCTTGCGATGATGAGTTTATTGCAAAATGCCTTTGCCAATACTTCATCCAGTTTAGCGCAGTCAAAGATGATGGGGAATATTGTATTCATTCTGCTCACCCCTATTTCTCACCACGCTCTCTTTGCTGCATACATTACGGCAGCTTGCGTCAGAGGGCTGTTCGTTGCGGCTGGTGTGGTCGTTGCGGCCATGTTTTTTGTTAACGTACCAATACACAATATTTTTCTAATATTATTTTTTGGTACGTGCGGTGGTGTGATGTTAGCAGCACTTGGTTTGATCGCAGGCATATGGGCAGAAAAATTTGATCACATCGCAGCTTTTCAAAACTTCGTCATATTGCCCATGACATTTTTATCTGGTGTGTTCTATTCTGTTCAGAGCCTGCCTCCAATGTGGCAGATGGTCTCTCATGTGAATCCATTTTTTTACTTAATTGATGGATTTCGTGCTGGATTTTTCGGACGACCTGATGTGCCGCTTGAGCTCAGCATTTTCGTTGTCTCAATGGTAACCGTGTTCTTGTCGTTGGGGTGTTTTTCACTTATTCGGAGTGGTTATAAACTCCGAGGTTAATTAGGATTTTTAAGTTATGGTTTCTCCAGATGATATTAAAGGTTATATCCAAAGTTCGTTGGATTGCAGTCATATTTCTGTTGTAGGCGATGGACAACATTTCGAAGCTGTCATCGTGAGTTTGGCTTTTGATGGGAAGGGTCGCCTACAGCGGCATCAGATTGTTTATGCGGCGCTGGGTGATCGTATGAAAAGCGAGATCCACGCGCTATCTATGAAGACACTCACTCCTTCTGAGTGGGAAGAACAGTAAATCACATTGGAAAAGTTGGTCATTGAGGGAGGGGTTAAGCTTCACGGGGAAGTTGAGGTGTCTGGTGCGAAAAATGCAGCCTTACCCATTCTTTGCGCGAGCCTCCTGACTGCGGATAACGTCAAAATTCGAAATTTACCTCATTTGCAAGACGTAACAACGATGTTGACGCTTTTGGGGCATATAGGCGTCGACGTCGAGTTAGACGAAAAAATGGGTGTTGTATTGCGTGCTGCTGATTTAAAGCGCTTGCAAGCACCTTATGAATTAGTGAGAACAATGAGGGCTTCTGTGCTGGTTCTCGGCCCGTTGGTGGCTCGTTACGGTGAAGCGCGAGTTTCCCTGCCGGGTGGATGCGCAATAGGACAAAGGCCTGTTGATCAGCATATCAAGGGGCTCGAGGCGATGGGTGCTCGTGTAAAAATTGAGCAGGGCTATCTGTCCGTAACCGCTGATGGGTTGGTTGGCGCAGAGATTGTTTTCGATCTTGTAACAGTCACTGGAACAGAAAACCTCATGTTGGCTGCAACTCTGGCCGACGGCGTCACTATCTTGCGAAATGCAGCTCAGGAACCAGAAGTTTTGGACCTGGCGGCATGTTTGATTGGCATGGGTGCGAAAATCTCTGGCGCCGGTACCGATACAATCAAAATTGAAGGAGTCGCCTCGCTGCATGGGTTTGATCATCCAGTTATGTTCGACCGAATTGAAGCTGGTACTTACATGACAGCCGTTGCTGCAACGGGTGGTGAGTTATTGCTCAAGGGTGCAAACGTAAACGTTATCAGTTCGCTAGTATCCAAGCTCATAGGCTCCGGAGCCTCTATCCATTTTGAGGGCGATCAACTATTAGTGACCGCATCTAATAGATTGAACCCGATAGACATAAAGACCGCGCCTTATCCCGGGTTTCCAACTGACATGCAGGCTCAGTTTATGGCGCTCAATACAATTGCAAACGGAACAAGTACAGTTTCGGAGACGATTTTTGAAAACAGATTCATGCACGTACAAGAATTGAACCGTTTAGGGGCAAAAATCGAAATTCAAGGTAACATGGCGGTTGTGAAGGGTGTTTCGTCCTTGACCGGGGCAGAAGTTATGGCCACAGATTTGCGCGCCTCCGCCGGTCTAATCATTGCCGGCTTAATTGCGGCTAATGAGACAACGATAGGCCGAATCTATCACTTGGATCGCGGTTATGAGCGTATAGAGGAGAAATTCGGTCGCTTGGGAGCAAAAATTAGACGTGTGTCAGGCTAACGCGTAAATGTTTTGTTTTTGATTATTATTTTTTAAAAACTGAGGGGATTACTTTGGCTACGTCTGGTGGTTTTGTCACGATGGCCTTGTCGAAAGGGCGTATTCTTGAAGATACCTTGC
>CBFIFN010000114.1:0-3851 GCA_965661885.1 uncultured Burkholderiales bacterium
GTAGTGCAGCTAGACCCTCTTGAATATTTACTTTCACCTCGGGATCGGTATAAGGCCCTGACGTGTCGTATACAAAAATTGGGGGATTCTCCTCGTTGCCGTCAACCCCAGCAGTAGCTGACTGTCGGACTTCTCTCATCGGAACTCTTATGTCATCCGCCGAACCAGCTGCGTAAACTTTCCTAGAGTTGGGGAAAGCAGATGTCGAGGCTTGATCAATCTGTGCCTTTGAGTTGAGAAACTTAGGGTTCGCGTTCATTCATAACTCCTTAAACTGGAACGGAAAATTTATAAAATAAAGTTAGTTAATACTAATAGTATAGTGCAGACTTACTGGCTGAGGGAGACTAAATTAAAATGTGAGCGTAATGAGCTCGTATTAAAGTTTGATCAAAATTATGAACTTAAGAAATATAAATTGAATGGAGTTTTCTCCTAGCCTAACGTTACGGTTGTGAATATCAAAAAACATAAAATCGAATTGCGAACGAAAGTCTTAAGAGATCGTGACCAGATGTCGACGGCTGACATAATTCGGGCATCTGCTGTTATTTCAGGTGAAATTTTTGCCTTAGAGGCATTTCAGCAAGCTCATATAATTGCGGCATACATGTCATTTGGGAGTGAGTTCTTAACGGATGCCTTTGTTGAGGAATCATTGCGTCTCGGAAAAATTCTGGTTCTTCCGAGGGTTGATAAAGTTAGCGGATCACTTACTTTCCATAAGTGGAATGGCGAAATCAACCAACTGTCGGAGGGACCCTGGGGTATTCGTGAACCTAACCCATTGATCAGCGAATTAATCCAGGTCAGCATGATCGATTTTGTCTTAGTGCCAGGAGTTGCTTTTACTAATCAGGGTTTTCGACTGGGTTATGGTGGCGGGTACTACGATAACGTTATTTCGAAATTATCTCCCGGAGCTACTGCGGTAGCCGCGGCATTTTCGTTACAACTTGTTTCATCCTTGCCACGTGAAAATCACGATTTAAGTGTCGACATATTGATTTCTGCCTAAACACTTCACACTAGTATTCTCGCCATGATTGTCTCTGAGATATTAAGTAGGCCATTGTTTTTTCAAGCGCGCCAGCATTCTTCTCGGTAAACCCCATAGCAATTTTTTTCTTTGAACCCAGGACGTGCTCATCCAAGAGTAATGCGTTCGCAAGTGTTATTGCTTCCTTGGTATTTTGGGTTTGATGAACAACGCCGGCTAGATTACCTTGCCGTACAACCTCATCAAAATTGTGGGTAGACGGCCCAGTAATAACCACTTTGCCAAGAGATAAGGCTTCTATGGGATTTTGACCGCCAAGAGGGGCAAAGCTCCCCCCCATGATTACGATGTCTGAACAAGTGAGGTAGCTATACATCTCTCCCATCGAATCACCTAAAACTAGTCTACATTTCTCGGAAACAGGATTATTTTTGCTACGCGCTGCTGAATATGGATCTTTTGTTCGCATCAATTGCATAACGCGAGAGAACCGCCGACTGTGTCGTGGAACGATGACTAAAAGGCATTGCGGCGAACAGCCTAATAGAAAATCATCAATGATTGAGCTTTCTTCGCCTTCATGGGTACTAGCGGCAAGGATGATCGGACGACTGATACCAAATAACTCGCGAAACTGTTGGCCGAGTTTGAGTTGATCGGCAGTCGCTCTCCGGTCATATTTTAAATTGCCAGACACAATAACCTTACTCGCCCCAATTCTATTTAGCCTGGCTGCATCTGCTTTTGTTTGTGCTAAAACGGCTGATGCACAGCTAATCGTTTTTTTGGTGAGTCCTTTTATCCTCAAATATCTGTGCATAGATTTCTCAGATAGACGGGCGTTGAGAGCGAAAATCGGTATCGACTCCTTTGAGCATTGGATAAAAATTGTGGGCCAAATCTCAGTTTCCATTACCAGAAGGCACGCTGGCCGGTAACACTTTATAAATCGCGACACGAAGGGTGTTAGATCAAAAGGGAGATAAGCTACGCTTATCTTATCGGACTTAATTTTTAGGGCTACTTCTCTTCCTCCTGGTGTCGTGCATGAAATGAGGACATTAAATTCCTGAAACTGGTCCATGAGGCGTTTCACGAGTTGTTCGCTTGCGAGCATCTCGCCGACTGAAACAGCGTGAAGCCAAATAACCGGTGGACGTTTATTTGGCTTCGCGAAACCGAATCGCTCCGCGAGGTTTTCTCGATATTGTGGCTCAATGCGACTTTTAACCAAAAGTCTGAGAAGGGCTAACGGAAGGATTACCCAGTTTATAAGCTGATATAAGGGAAACATCGGATTTAATTATTTATAAGGACCTTAGCTGCCGACGTAACTTCTTCGGCGCTTGGGAAGTGATTTTTTGAGCCGCATATTTTGATAATGCCATTACCCTTGGGGCCTGTTTTTTCTGGATCAGAGGCGCCAAAAATGGAGATCAGCGGTGTTTCCATCGCTGCAGCGAGATGTAACAAGCCCGTATCTAGTCCGATCACCAAGCGAGACCTTTGTATGACACCTGCAACATCGTCTATCTGCATTCTTGGCAATATTTCTCCGCCCGCTGAAGCTGTAATCTCCTCACATATTTTTCGGTCACGAAGGTCCCCCCAAACGAATTTACATTTAAGACCCGATGAGGCTAGAGCATTACAAATTTGAATCCAATTTTTTGATGGCCATATTTTTTTTGACTGAGCTGAAGAGCACAAAATAAGAACTTCGTTTGTTTTAAGTTCTGACGTTGTTTGTTCGGTCAGGGCGTAATTTATTTTCACCGAAGGGTCGTAGCCGAAGATAAGGGAGGCTAAACCCCTACAACGCTCCAGCATATGTTGATTTGAAGGGGGATCGAGAGAAATGTCATAAATTGCGCTAGCTAATTTTTCGCGAACAGATTTCATTCCAAATCCGTATGTCGTACCTTTTGCTAATTTTGCAAACAAAGCGCTTTTGATAAGCCCTTGTGAGTCAATAATTAAATCGTAAGGATATTTTCTAATTTCATTTAGGCATTTTTTAAGCTCTCGCCAAGTAGAGAATGAAAAAACAGATTTTCGCCATCGGCGCAGTGAAATGGGGATAATCCGGTGAACGGATTGATGCATATTGACAAGAGGAACGTATGCTTCTTCGACAAGCCAATCAATTTGGCAGCTGGGAAATTTTGCTTGGATATCGCTTACCATTGGAAAGTTATGAATGACGTCCCCCAACGATGAAATCTTAACAATAAGGATTCTATTTGGAACGACCACGGTAAAAATTTTTCCTTATTTTTTAAATAATGCCAATTATATTACTCTCACACCATTCAATTGCTTAAAATATCCGACTATAGATAACTCCGATTATGATTAGGATTTAAAAATGTCATTAACAATCGAGACAAAAGTATGGGAAAAAGATTGGAAATTCATGCTAAAAGATCGGTTCATAAAACAACTGATGCTGCGGATCGGAGGAACTGCGACAAGAAGAGTTCTTTTTATCAACAATGTCGAAAAACCAAAACTAGTAGCTTATTATGCCGCGAAGCTCGTTGACGACGGCCTTTTGGACAATTTTGTTTTTGTTGATGATTATGCGACTGAGGCGTTAAATTTTTTCGATTTAACTCAGGCCAAACTTGGCCGAGGCTATTATTATTCTATAGCTGAATTGGTGTCTATATATCTTTGTGATACCGAGTATTTAGCTCACTTTTCCGGAGATTCTAGTGTTCCTAGTGACGTTCCTGAACATTGGCTAGAAGAGGCTGTAAATGTATTGCGTAAGAGGTCTGATGTATCTGTTGTTAATCTTGCTTGGGATCATAAGTTTCGTGAGGTCGATAAGGATTCCCTATGTTCA
>CBFIFN010000115.1:0-3828 GCA_965661885.1 uncultured Burkholderiales bacterium
GAGCGCTCGAACTTCGGTTTTATACATTTGACCAAGTGGGAAAACCGTTCTCGAAAGTTGCTCTTGGTTGAGTCGGTATAAAAAATAACTCTGATCTTTTGTACCGTCTTCGGCTTTTAATAATTGGACTAGTCCGTCCCGCTCTCTTAATTGGGCGTAATGTCCTGTTGCTATTTTATCCGCACCTAATTTGATGGCGTGATCCAGAAACGCTTTGAACTTAATTTCTGAATTGCAGAATATGTCAGGGTTTGGTGTCCTTCCCTGTTTGTATTCCTCTAAAAAGTTATTGAATACCCTGTCTCTGTATTGTTCTGAGAAATTTACGGTTTCTATTTCAATACCTATTGTCTCTGCCGCCGATACGGCATCAACCAAATCCAGTCTAGAGTTACAATATCGTTCGTCATCATCATCTTCCCAATTCTTCATGAAAATACCGATAACGTCATGCCCTTGCTCCTTGAGTAACCAAGCGGCGACAGCCGAGTCGACGCCGCCTGAGAGGCCAATGACAATTTTATTTTTTACCATACGTAGTCCATACCTAGGGTCGAATAACGCTGAGTGGAAACAGGTTGCCTTCTATATAGTCATTTACGCAGCTTAAAACTAGTGGGCTTCTGAGTTTGTCAATCGAGTCTTCAATTTCCTCGTGACTCAGCCATACTGTTTTGATTATCCCGGTATCAAGTTTTCTGTTCGGAAAAAATTCTTTCACTTTTCCAACGAATGAAATTCTTAAGAATGTGACATCGCCAGGGCCCTTTGCCCAAAGTTGCACTCCAGTGGTGAATGTTGGTTCAAAATTAAACGCAGTTTCCTCTAGCACCTCTCTTTTCACCGCATCGATTAGCGACTCATCAGGTTCTAGATGGCCTGCTGGCTGGTTGAGCTTAATACCTTGACTGGTGTGTTCCTCAACGAGCAAGAATTTCCCACTTCGTTCGATAATACCTGCAACGGTAACGTTCGGTTTCCAGACCATTTAGTTTTTACGCAACTTTCAGGTTCTTAACTTTATATTTGTGAGTTCTCCACTCGCTGTGTTTTCAAAGCTTCAGACACCGTTTTGAACGATTTCCTCGTACGCGGGAAGCGTAAGGAACTCAACAAACTCCTCGTCTAAGGTAAGTTTTTCAAACATTTTAGCACCTTCGGCGTATTTACCATTTTGATAACTCGCCCCAAGCATCTCTTTAATTTTATCAAGTTCCTCAGGAATTAAACTGCTGAATAATTCTTTGGTGACCTTTCTACCATCATCCAAAACGCCAAGGGGGCTCCTAATCCAATGCCATATTTGAGCTCGAGATATTTCTGCCGTCGCAGCATCCTCCATTAAATTAAAGATTGGAACGCATCCGGTCCCTGCAATCCAGGCACCAATATATTGAATTCCGATATTGATGTTGGCACGCAGCCCGTCCTCAGTAATCGGTGTGCTTGGTTTAAACTCAATAAGGTCGCTTGCTGATATGTCTACATCCGGTCGTTGCTTATGGATCTGATTTGGTGTGGTCATGACTTTATTAAAAGCGTCCTGAGCAATTCCGACAAGTCCTGGATGAGCTACCCAGGTGCCATCGTGTCCGTCATTCACCTCTCGCTCTTTATCCGCTTTTACTTTATCAATCGCAGCTTGGTTAGAAGCGTCATCATTCTTTATTGGGATTTGAGCTGCCATTCCACCCATAGCAAACGCACCTCTTTTATGACAGGTTTTGATGAGTAGTAAAGAGTAAGCTCTCATGAAGGGGCTTGTCATCGTTACAGCATTACGATCAGCAAGAATGAAGTTCTCTTGATGTCTAAATTTTTTGATGCAGCTGAAAATATAATCCCATCGGCCGCAATTAAGGCCGGCAGAGTGTTCTTTTAGTTCGTATAGAATTTCATCCATCTCGAATGCAGCCATGATTGTTTCGATTAAAACAGTTGCTTTTATGCTGCCTTGTGGAATTCCGATTTCGTTTTGACTAAAAACAAATACGTCATTCCATAGCCTAGCTTCTAAATGAGATTCTAATTTTGGTAAATAAAAATAAATACCTGATTTCTGGGACAATCTTTCTCTTGCGTTGTGGAAGAAATAAAGACCAAAATCAAAAAGTGATCCCGACATAGGCTCGCCATCAACGATGACGTGTGCTTCATTTAAATGCCATCCACGAGGTCTTATGAGCAATGTTGCTGTTTCCTCGTTTAATTTATACGATTTTCCTTTATCGTTTGTAAAAGTTATCGTTTTGAGGACAGCATCGCGCATATTTACTTGTCCTGAGACTTGGTTGTCCCAGGTTGGTGTATTTGAGTCTTCAAAATCTGCCATGTACATTTTAGCGCCGGCATTTAAGGCATTTATAACCATTTTTCGATCGGTTGGCCCGGTGATTTCTGTTCTACGATCTTGGAGATCTTCCGGCACTGGGGCGACGGACCAATCCGCATCGCGAATAGCTTTTGTTTCGTCTAGAAAGTCCGGTAATTTTCCATTGTCGAGCTCTGTTTGCCGCGTGATTCTTCGGTTTATTAACTCTTTTCTCGTTCCATTAAATTTTCTATGAAGCTTAGTGAGAAACTCAATCGCCTCAGGCGAGAGGATTTGTGCGTAGTTATCACTATATATACCGTTGATTTCTACGCCAGTTGGGCATGTATATCCTTGACTCATGGTGACTCTCCAATCAATTTTTGACGCATAGCGTCAAATTTTCATAATATGAAACTTAATTTTGTCTTCTGGGATAAATTATACCTAAAATCGCTTTTTAAAAGGTCGTAATTAAAAAAAAACGACAACCTAAAGTTGTCGTTTTTCAAAAAAAAGCTGACTTTTAAATTAGTCTGACTCTTTGATATTTGATGCTTGCTTTCCTTTTGGTCCTTGTGTCACCTCGAAGGCTACTTTTTGTCCTTCTTTGAGGGTTTTGAACCCGTTCATTTCAATCGCTGAGAAGTGAGCGAAAAGATCCTCACTCCCGTCATCGGGCGTTATAAAACCATAACCCTTAGCGTCGTTAAACCATTTTACTGTACCAGTTGCCATACCCCTAATCCTCTAAACCTGTTTTAAAATTGAACAGCTAAGCTGCCTGTCTACGTCCGATTATAAACTCACCAGATCGTAAGATCTAAACGATTCATAGCCGAACTATGACTTAACTTTTAGGCGATTCTGGTTGGTAAGTCAAGCAACTTTACTCATAGTTTTGTGTCTATACCAATATGAATTGATAGAGTGGCTGAATTGTTGCGCTGCAACTATAAATTTTGGTAAATTATGTTTTAAAGTGATGACTTGGAGAATTGGGTACGCGCGGTATACTTAACAGATAAACGTAATGAAGGAATTGGCAGTGAGCAGCGAGCAAGGCGACATCGAGGTAATCAAAGAAAGAGTGACTGTAAAGCCTCCGGGGCTATACAAAGTTTTGTTGTTGAATGATGACTATACTCCGATGGAGTTCGTCGTCATTGTTCTGAATAAATTCTTTGCTATGACGAGCGAAGAGGCGACTCAGGTAATGATGAAAGTGCATCGCGAAGGCGTAGGCGTTTGTGGTGTGTTCGCAAAAGACGTTGCGACTACGAAAGTCGATTTAGTTTCAGATTTTTCACGCCAGTATCAACACCCCTTACAGTGTACGATGGAGGAAGCATGATCGCCCAAGAACTTGAACTCAGTCTCCATAACGCGTTCATGAATGCTCGTGAAAAAAAGCACGAATTTATAACTGTTGAGCATTTGTTACTGGCGATGTTGGACAATCCGTCCGCGTTGGGGGTTCTCAACGCTTGCGGTACTAATTTAAAAGAGTTAAAAAA
>CBFIFN010000116.1:0-3802 GCA_965661885.1 uncultured Burkholderiales bacterium
AGACGCGATTGCCGGTCTTTCTATCCCAGGAAGCATTTTTAATACGAATCTTGAAATCGCCATTAAAGCGCCGGTGTTGCCAGCGCTCACGCACGCGTTCGCGCTACCCTCTTTGATCAGGTTAACGGCAATTCTCATAGATGAGTTTTTCTTGGTGCGAAGAGCTTGAGCTGGACCCTCCTCCATACTAATCACTTCGTCAGCGTTAACGATCGACAATCGCTCCTCATCATGTGGAGACTTCGCCAACACATTCTTTATCAGTTCGGCATTTCCGACCAAAATAACGTGAGCGTCCGGATGCGACTCAATGAAATGAATCGCCGCAGGCACGGTAACTGAGATGCCGCAATCCCCGCCCATGCAATCAATAGCGATCTTGATGGTCATTTGTCATTTGCCGATGGATTCGTGCCCGAGTAACTAACTTGAACCATATTTGTCCCAAGCAGCCAATTGGTTGTTTAGAAGGCACTAGATTCGTGCCTTTAAAATCAATCTTCGTTTTTTTGGATAACTTTTTTGCCTCTATAGAAGCCGTTAGGGCTAATATGATGACGCAGATGCGTTTCTCCGGTCGTTGGCTCAACAGCTATCGACGGACTCGATAGTGAGTCATGCGCACGGCGCATGTTACGACGAGATGGTGATACTTTTGTTTTTTGTACAGCCATTGTGTGATTACTCCAAGTTTCTAAATTAAAGAAAGTCTATTTCAGGCCTATGAAAGGATTTGTTACGTCTGACGTCTGGCCAAACACTTGCGGCTTTACGCAAACCCCTTCGTCGTGAAGAGGAACCATTGGCAAAGCCAATAATAGTTCTTCCTCAATGAAATTTAATAAATCTAGTTCTGGCTCAGCGAGTATAGTGTTTATGGCCTCTTCTTCTTCGCCGACCTCACCGAGCTGGCTTTCGTTCTGCGCTATTATAAACCGACTTCGGTAATTAATCTGAAAATCATATAAATCCAGACACCTCTGGCAAGTCAATTGCAGACCACCTGAAATATCCAGATCGAGAAAGGGTTTCCCATCTTTTTCCCTACCCCCGAATACATTTGCTTCGATCGCATCGTTTACGATGACTGCTTCATCGGTTAACCTTGGCAGATCTGCTCGCGTGAGGACAAACTTCTGATGTTTTCCTTTTCGAGTGAAATCTAGTGTATTTACAATTACTCTATTTGTCATCGCGCGCGTATGATATTGATTTAATGTGTAATTGTCAAAATTTTTATTTCGGAAATGCAAAATTATGACCGTTGAAAAGTCGCCTGCTATCATCCTCGCTTCAACTTCGATTTATCGTCGTGAATTACTCGGACGCATCTGTAACCAGTTTATTACTCTGTCTCCAAATATTGATGAAACGCCGCTAGCTGACGAAAATGCGAATAGTTGCTCGGAGCGGTTAGCCATTGCGAAAGCTCAAATTATCGCCAAAACTCAAACTAATGGTCTAGTAATAGGTTCAGACCAAGTTGCAGAATGTGACGGCCGAAGATTATCAAAGCCTGGCGATATCGATAATGCAATTGCCCAACTGACCTTCGCCAGTGGAAAATTGGCACGATTCTATACCGGCATCTGTGTTTGGAACGCAGGCTCTGGTAGATGTCGATCTGAGGTCATCGAGACAAAAGTGAAATTCAGAGCCCTCAAACAATCGGAGATAAAACGCTACGTCGAAACAGAGGATGTTCTTGGTTGTGCTGGCAGCGCAAAGTCTGAGGGGCTAGGAATAACACTTCTGGAATCCATATCAGGCTCAGACCCAACGGCGCTAGTAGGCTTACCTTTAATAACAGTCGCCACGATGTTAAGAGAACATGGAGTGGCTCTACCGTAACCTCATGCTGGACATTTAAAATAAATTATAAGACATTGTTTTATTGTATATTTCGGAGCCAATTTTTCTCGCCAATCGTTCACCTAAACTTTCACCGACTGAATAATTTATAAGTTCGGGAGCGCCAATAACATCCCTAGATACCGAGAGAACACTTCCATAAGCATCAACTAATCCAAGCGCAATCGCCTGCTCTCCGGTCCATACGAGGCCAGAAAAAATATCTGGATTATTAACAAGACGCTCACCACGCCCCACGGTCACAGCATCAATGAACTGCTGATGGATATTGTCAAGTATCGACGTCGCATGGGCCCTCTGTTCTGGCCTCATAGGCGTGAATGGATCTAGGAATCCTTTATTTTTACCCGCAGTCAGAAGACGCCTTTTGATTCCCAGGCTCTTCAACGCCTCTGAAAACTCGAAACCATCCATTCTCACGCCGATAGAGCCCACAATGCTGGATGGGGCAACATAAATTTGATCAGCCGCCACCGCTACGTAATAACCACCAGAAGCACAAAGATCCTCCACGACCGCATAAAATGGTACGTCGGGATGCAGGCCGCGTAGCCGTTTTATTTCCTGGTTTATCAATTCTGATTGAACGGGACTGCCCCCAGGACTATTAATCCTTAGAACAACTCCTTTGACAAACGAATTTGAAAAAGCGTCCTCTAAACCTGATATGACGTCATAAGCGTTAGCAGGCGCTCCTGACGAGATAACCCCGTAAAGATCCACAATCGCGGTATGGGGAGTCTGGGGAGAAACGTTGTCATTGCGGTTTAGAACGATAAACACGATCAAGGCGAGTGCCAGATATAGAAATCGAAAGAAAATTTTCCAGCGACGCGAGCGTCTTTGCTCGATGATTGACGACTGCGCAATTTCAGCTATTAGATTTTGTTCTAGATTATCCATTTTTAAATCGTATGATTTTCGGTTAAAGATGCAGATTGAGTCAGACCATAACAGGGAATACTATTCAGGTAATAAAAAAATCTCGCCATCTTTTTCCTCAGTTAAAAGTTTCTCCAAACGCTGACCTTTACATGGCCCCGCAACACAAACGCCTGAATCGGGCGAATAGATCGCCCCATGAGTTGCACAAATCAAAAACCGCTCGTCGTCGTCGAAAAATTGACCGTGCTGCCAATCTAGCTCCACTTGAATATGAGCGCAACGATTGATGTAAGCGTGGGCTTCGTCTCTGTAACGGATAACAAATCCTACCGCTTTTTCTCCATCATTCCTTTCAACGTCAAATCGAACGCCAAAGCCCCCATTATCCAAATCCGATGACTGACAAATTAGCCGTTTTTCTCTAGCCACTCGATAACCTCATCAAAACCTTGCAAATATGCTAAAGATTCAACAGCCATTAGTTGGTCTATCTCATGGGCCCCGCAAGTCACAGCTAACGACTTTGTACCGGCATTTGCCGCGAGATTCAAATCATGCGTCGTGTCACCAATCATGAGTGTCCGCTCCGGCATAACTCCAAGGTCATCCATAATGTAATTCAGCATGTCAGGGTTCGGCTTTGGAAACCCTTCGTCACCACAACGTGTCACAGAAAAAAGGTGGCCAAAATCCACTTTTTTTAGGGCTCGATCTAGGCCCTCGCGGCTTTTGCCAGTCGCAACTGCCAGAAAATATCCCCGTTCAGCTAGATCCTCAAGTCCTTTCAACACGTTTTCAAAGGGATAAATAGTTCTGTCTAAATTTAAAAAATGATGGCGGTATCGGTCAACGATACCAGCATGTTGCGTCTTGCTCAGATTCGGGGATAAATATTTGAACGTGTCAACCAGCCCCAAGCCGATAACGTGTTTAGCGGCCGAATCGTCGGGAACTGGCAACGAATTATCAGCGTATGAGTTTTGGATACTTTTCGCGATATGTCCAGTGGAGTCGACCAAAGTCCCGTCCCAATCAAAAACAATAC
>CBFIFN010000117.1:0-3767 GCA_965661885.1 uncultured Burkholderiales bacterium
CTCCAAGCTTTTGTCTTCATGATGTTAACCGTTGTTTACATGAGCATGGCGGCAGAGAATCATTAACGTAATTAGATTTAATTTTTAACAACTTAATTTTGCATTAGGAGATTTATATGGAACTCGCATCCGTTCTAGGTATGACAGCAATAGCGGTAGCATTGCTAATTGGCATGGGGGCCCTCGGGACCGCCATTGGTTTTGGTATTCTTGGCGGACGCTTTCTGGAGGGTGCCGCCCGGCAGCCTGAAATGATTCCTACGCTTCAGGTAAAGATGTTTATTGTGGCCGGTCTTCTTGACGCGGTGACCATGATCGGTGTTGGTATAGCGCTTTACTTGCTGTTCGCAAACCCATTTATCGCAATCGTTGCTGGTTAATGAATAAGATTAATCTAGATTCAAGGCGCGGGAGGCAAGCGTGAATATTAACGCAACACTTTTAGGCCAAGCTCTTTGGTTTGCTTTATTTATTTGGTTGACCATGAAGTATGTCTGGCCACCCCTTCAAAAAGCAATGCAGGACCGTCAGAAGCAAATCGCAGATGGATTAGCGGCAGGCGAAAAAGGCAGGCAAGAACTGGCGGCAGCAGCGGACAAGGTCAACCATGAACTTCAAAAAACGCGAGATCAAGCTATGGAGATTATTTCCCAAGCGGAGAAGCGTGCAAGTGAGCTAGTGGAAGAAGCAAAAAATCACGCCCGTAATGAGGGGGATCGGATCGTTTCTGCCGCAAAGGCCGAGATTGAGCAAGAGGTCAATCGTGCGAAAGAGCAGTTAAGCGCTCAAGTTGCTTCTTTAGCCCTCGCCGGAGCTGAACAAATTTTGCAAAAAGAGATCGACGCAAACATGCACGCTGACATGTTAAAACGCCTCGAGTCGGAGATGGGCTGACCATATGGCCGAAGTTACTACTCTAGCCCGACCTTATGCGCAGGCCCTATTTTCGCTGGCTAAGGAAACTCAAACTCTAGACGAATGGTCTTCGGCGTTGGGGTTTTTTGGACACGTTGTTCAAGATGTAACATTTAAGTCAATAGTCAGCGCGCCGGATGTCAAGTTAAGCGATATTGAGGGGCTTTTACGGTCTATCTGCTCGGATCAAGTGTCAAAAGAAGCTAGAAATTTTATACAGCTTCTTGTGCGAAACGGCCGTCTTCCGGTACTTGAAGATGTCGCGCGTCAATACGAGGCGCTCAAGGCGGAGGATGAAGACATGGTGAATGCCGTTATTCAGTCTGCTTTTGATTTGACTGATGTTCAGATCGAGGCCATTGCCGAAGTTTTATCCAAAAAGCTTGAAAAGAAAATAAGTCCATCAGTCACCACAAACCCAAGTTTACTTGGGGGCGTTACTGTTCACATTGGTGACAGGGTTTGGGATGCGTCTGTCAGAGGACGACTCCAACAGATGGCGGTCAATTTAACGAATTAATTTTTAGGAGCATTGATCCATGCAGTTGAATCCATCAGAGATTAGTGAGCTGATCAAAGACAAGATTAAAAATCTTGACTCAGCAACTGAAGCGAAAACACAAGGGACTGTAGTTTCCGTGTCCGACGGCATCTGTCGAGTTCACGGTCTCTCCGACGTTATGCAAGGTGAGATGCTGGAATTTCCTGGTAATACGTTTGGTCTTGCGCTCAACCTCGAGCGTGATTCAGTAGGTGCGGTGGTGTTAGGTGAATACACGCACATAACAGAGGGCGACACCGTAAAGTGCACAGGTAAAATTCTTGAAGTACCGGTAGGCCCTGAGTTGCTCGGGCGTGTCGTTGATGCGCTGGGACAACCTATTGACGGTAAAGGACCAATAAACGCGAAAGAAACTGATGTTATTGAAAAAGTGGCTCCTGGTGTTATTTGGCGCCAATCTGTTGACGAGCCTGTCCAAACTGGTTTGAAAGCTATTGACGCTATGGTGCCGGTCGGTAGAGGGCAGAGAGAGCTCATTATTGGAGATCGACAAACTGGTAAAACTGCCGTCGCCGTCGATACCATCATCAATCAAAAGGGTAAAAATCTCTTTTGTGTTTATGTCGCCGTTGGCCAAAAAGCATCGACTGTTGCTAACGTTGTACGCAAACTGGAAGAGAACGGCGCTATGGAATACACCGTCGTCGTTGCGGCGACGGCGTCTGAGTCAGCTGCAATGCAGTACATTTCCGCGTACTCTGGATGCACAATGGGTGAGTATTTTCGCGATCGAGGCGAGGACGCTCTGATCATTTATGACGACCTCACTAAACAAGCGGTAGCGTATAGACAAATTTCCTTGTTGTTGAGGCGGCCACCGGGTCGGGAGGCCTATCCTGGTGATGTGTTCTATCTTCATTCTCGATTGCTCGAGCGTGCGGCTCGTGTTTCAACAGCATGGGTTGAACGCCATACAAATGGTGAAGTAAAAAACAAAACAGGCTCCCTTACTGCGTTACCAATTATTGAAACGCAAGCTGGCGACGTATCAGCATTTGTGCCGACAAACGTTATCTCGATTACAGATGGCCAAATATTTTTGGAAACTGACCTGTTTAATGCCGGTATTCGTCCGGCTATCAATGCTGGAGTTTCGGTATCACGAGTGGGCGGTGCTGCGCAAACCAAAATCATGAAGCGTAAAGACACTGGTGGGGGTGTACGTTTAGCACTAGCCCAGTATCGTGAATTGGCGGCTTTTGCCCAATTTGCTTCAGATCTTGACGAAGCTACTCGTCGGCAATTGGAGCGGGGACAAATGGCGACCGAGTTGATGAAGCAGCCACAGTATCAGCCCATGGAGGTTTGGGAGATGGCGGTTATATTATTTGCTTTAAATAATGATGTTTTCGATGGCCTTGAAGTAGGCAAAGCTCTCGCAGCAGAGAAGTCAATGCGAGATCATCTCAAGAGTAAAAATGCGGATTTAATCGCCCGTATAGACGAAACGAATAGCCTTACAAAAGAGGATGAAGAGGCTCTTAAGGTTGCCATTCAAGAGTGGAAGGTCAGCGGCACCTATTAAATATGATCACGCTCAAAAATAATGACGTTTAAATTATGTCGATAGAGAGACTTTAAGTATGGCTGGCACCAAAGAAATCAGGACAAAAATCAAAAGTGTGCAAAACACAAGCAAGATCACCAAAGCGATGGAGATGGTGGCGGCTTCGAAGATGAGGAAAGCTCAGGAAAGAATGCGCGCAGCAAGGCCGTTCGGAGAAAAGATACGAGCGGTTGCAGCTAATATTTCTCATGCTAATCCTGAATATAGACATCCTTATTTAACACAGAGAGACACCGTAAAGCGGGCGGCAATGGTTGTTGTGACCACCGATAAGGGGTTGTGTGGTGCTTTAAACACAAATGTGTTAAGGATGGCATTAGCTCAGTACAAAGAGTGGCAAGCAGCCGGTGAGGAAGTTGACGTTTGTTGTATAGGTGGTAAGGGCGTCGGATTTATGCAGCGGCTCGGCGCGAACGTAGTCGCTGAAGTGAGTGGATTAGGTGATGCGCCCAAGATGGAGACGATATTGGGCGCTATCAAAGTTGTGCTGGATGGATACAACGAAGATAAATTTGATCAAGTCATACTTTTTTACAATAAATTTATCAATACGATGAAGCAAGAGCCAACGATGGAACAGCTATTACCGGTCAAGGGTGAGAGCCTCGGTGCTCCATCCGGCGCCTGGGATTATATTTATGAACCCGATGCAAAAGAGGTGTTGGATCAAGTATTGAATCGTTACATCGAGGCGGTGGTTTATCAATCTGTGGCTGAAAATAT
>CBFIFN010000118.1:0-3741 GCA_965661885.1 uncultured Burkholderiales bacterium
AAAACATAGGCAACGGCTTTTTCGGCCTTAGACATTGACCCCAGCTCGCCTAATTCTTGTTTAATAACAATCCCGACGTCGCCGATACTAACTTGCGTCGATGGGAATATAACTTTGGTCAGCATAATCCAAGCTATTGGTAGCATGGTAAGGACAATGGGAACACCAAACGTCATCCAAGTGAAAAAATCGATGTTAATGCCATAGCTACTGGAGAGAAAACTCGCCAATAAGGCATTGGTAGGCGTTCCGATTAGCGTACCCACTCCGCCGATCGTCGCACTGTAGGCAATACACAGCATCAATGACACACCAAAACAACGTACTGTGTTCTCATCAGGGGTTTGTCGAGCCACAAAATCGATCACCGACAAGGCTACCGCATACATCATAATGGTGGTCGATGTGTTGGATATCCACATCGACAGAAAAGCCGTCGCAATCATAAAACCACCGATCACACGGTCTTGATTAGTACCAACTAATGAAATGATCCTGAGTGCAATACGTCTGTGCAGACCCCACTTCTGCATGGCTACAGCAAGCAAAAAACCACCCAGAAACAGAAATATCAATGGGTGGCCGTAATTGCTAGCGACCATTTTCATTTCCCCAATACCAAACAATGGCATCAGCGGAATGGGCAATAGCGCCGTTGCTGGGATGGGGACGGCCTCACTCAACCACCAAACCACCATCCACGACGTTACGGCCACCAAAGTCCATGCTTGCGGTTCCATACCCTTTGGCGATGGCATTATAAGTATCAACATCATGGCAAGTGGGCCAGCGACTAAAGCACCGATGCGAAGATTATAAAGAGGTGGGGTGTGGCTTTTATTATTTTTATTTAAGGCAGGTTTCATGGCTCACCATTTAATTGATAACAAACGTTGGGAACATTGTGCTTCCTCCCCCCGACCTGGTCACTAATACTCTGACTAGCCTCTAGGAACGGGATCAACTTCGGAGTCTTCACAAATACTTAAACTATGTTATCCTCCATACTACGTAAATTGAATTGCTTATCATGGTTACAGCGAACACGAATCGTGCGGATACACCTCTCCCAAAGGATCTCAAAGTCTTTCTTACTGTTATCCGACAGCGGAGCTTTGCCGCAGCGGCCGAAGAGCTTGGGCAATCACCGGCCTATATCAGTAAACGTATTCGAATCCTTGAAACGACATTAAAAACACGCCTACTGCATCGTACAACACGACGAATTGTTCTCACTGATGATGGAGAGCGTGTGCAGCAATGGGCTATGCGTATCCTCACCGATATTGATGAGATGGTGGACGACCTTACCCAAGCGCAATATGTTCCACGAGGATTACTGCATATTTGCAGCACCTTCGGGTTTGGTCGGCAGCGTTTAGGACCGGCATTATCGCTGTTCGCAAAGAAACACCCAGAACTGGAAATCCGCATTGAAGTCTTTGACCGCAGCGTGGATATTATTCAGGAAGGCTTCGATCTTGAAGTGCGCGTTGGACAAGATTTACCTGAACAACATATTTGTAAATTATTAAAAGCCAATCATCGTATCCTCTGCGCATCTCCAGAGTACCTAGATAAAAACGGTATCCCAGAAACAATCGATGATTTGCAGAACCATAATTGCTTAGTTCTGAAAGAACGAAATTCACCTTTCGGTATCTGGAACCTAACACGCGACAATAAAGATATTTCAGTCTCCATCAGCGGGCCATTATCGACAAACAATGGAGAAATCATTTCGCAATGGGCAACAGAGGGCCATGGTATCGTCTTGAGATCACTATGGGACGTTGAACCCTTATTACAAACTGGCAAATTAATCCAAGTACTGCATGACTACACGCAACCAGCCAGCATTTGGGCCGTCTACCCCACTCGATTATCCAGCTCCGCAAAATTGCGTGTTTGTGTGGATTTCCTCAAGGACTACTTGAATAAAACTTGCTAACCCGCTTCGGCTGATTATTGTCAGGCAGCAATTATCACCACCCGTATTTAATTGGTTCCTGATGCAAGTAGCATTGCCTTTGCTTCTATGGGGACCGGTGTTTATAAGTGGCCAATGGCGTTAGCCGCGGATATTGCAGTAAAAGCACTGTTGACGAGTACGTTTGATCAGACATTAATGTGCGTTATGGATGAGGCGACTCGGTTGATCTATCAAGGTTCTCTTGACCGCAATAGGTAGCCCGAAGTTTTTCAAAAAAAATTTTGAGGTTTACTTACCACTCAATATATCTACCCCACCCTGGTGAGAAGGCCCACCTTCCCCCTTTTATCAATCTGGAACCTTGTTTTCGAACTTAGCTCTGGAACCTTGTCTCAAAATATTGACGCATGGGCTTCACGCACTTCGAAGCGCGCTCCAAGGCCTATCACTATCAAACCATGAAACTCTAACGGAGAAAGCCCATGAAACATTTGCGATACGTTGCCCGTGGTTCACGACCCGTGGTCCGCGCGCCGCCAGTCGGGGTGTCACAGGGTGTAACAGGTAGATATCTGCTTTCTGTGACACATAAACCTGTTTACTATCAATCACTTAGCTACTGGTGTCACAGGTGTAACAGATGTCACAGCTTTTTTGAGTTGTATTTACGGTTTTTTTAAAACACTGTTTTTTTTTATAAATCGAACTTTAACTCAAAACTACCTGTTACACCTGTTACACCAGCTACAGCCCGCATGTTTGCTCACTTTTCTTTCATTTCTACCTGTTACACCACCTGTTACACCCTGTGACAAACATGCTTGTAGCTGTGACACCCCACCAAATCCTAACCGCGAACCACGGTTCGTTAACCATAAACCGCACAGACGGTTAACTATCATCAACAACGGAGTAATAACCGCTTTTAAGCTAAGCCACGCTTTCTTGTGACTGCTTCAATGACAAAAGAAATGCCTCCACATCATCCTCAAACCAACCCACGCTCCTTTCGCCGAGACTAACCCTCGATGGGAATCGCCCCTCTTTCTCAAATCGGTAAATCGTGGTCTTTGAAAGACCCGTTACTGCCTTTACTTCATTTAACCGCATTATTCTTAAAGCCATATCATTGTCCTGTTACTGCGAAGCTTCTTGCTCCGTAATTGAAAGTGCGCCAACAGATAAGTTTGTGGTGCGTGATTGGCTAACTCGTTTAGACCACCAGTCCATCATATCCCTGCGCCGCTCAACATACTCAGCGCGGTTATATGCGGCTCTTACAGTGTTTTTGTCAGTATGTGCTAATGCTGACTCAACAATGTCTGGTGAAAAGCCGTGTTCATTCAAAATCGTACTCGCCAACGATCTCATCCCATGTGAAACCAACTGGCCCTCGTAGCCCATTCGCTTTAAAGCCATATTGGCTGTTTGAGAATTCATGCTCTCTAAAGGTTTTACCTCAGAGGGGAAGATAAACTGACTAAGACTGCTTATAACTCGCATTTCGTCGAGGATCTCTATCATCTCAGAAGACAGCGGTACTATATGCTGGCGCTTCTTTTTCATCCGTGACGCGGGGATAGTCCAAAGCTTTGCATCAAGATCAATTTCTGCCCATTCCGCGGCGGCTGCTTCACTTGGCCTTACCATGGTATGTAGTTGCCACAGCACCAAATTACGGGTCGTGAAACGAATTGATGCACCATAGATTCGCCTCACCAGATCATCTAGCTGATGTGGCAGTAAGGTAGGTAAATGCTTTTTAGCCGGTGCTATAAAGGCGTCTTTAATACCTGAAAGAGGATTGG
>CBFIFN010000119.1:0-3587 GCA_965661885.1 uncultured Burkholderiales bacterium
TTAGTATCGTCGTTTTTCCCGACCCGCTGCCTCCCATAATTGCCGTGACTTTTCCTGCCTCAAATCCAACGTTCAAATCTGTAAAAATTTGAGATTGGCCATAGGCAAAGTTGATCGACGAGAGCTGTAGTAAATCCGTTTTTTTTATCATCACTGCGATTTGAGTGGTAAGCCGATATTCTATCTGTAATTAGTGAATCTTGCCGATTTACTGGCTAATAAATGACAAGATTTAAGGTTGATCCTCGGGTGGAGAGATTAAAAAGGAATAAAACGGCAAATTTAGCCACAAGCCGCAGACAAGGATGATTCATATATACTTTCTACCATGACTGAAAAATCATTTGATCAAACGAACCGTTTCATTGAACATGCTCGTAAGGTTTTAGAAATTGAAGCCAGTGCTTTAGCTGAAATCTCAGCTCAGTTGGACAGTTCTTTCGGGAAGGCCTGTAATCTTTTGCTGGGGTGTAGGGGGCGAATAGTGGTTAGCGGCATTGGCAAATCAGGACACATTGGCCGTAAAATCTCATCTACACTTTCCAGCACCGGCTCACCTTCATTTTTTGTACATCCAGCGGAAGCGAGCCATGGTGATCTAGGAATGATTGCGAAGGAAGATGTGGTAATTGCCATTTCTTATTCCGGCGAAAGTGCTGAACTCAATTTGATAACTCCTGCGCTTAAACGGCAGAACGTCTCGATAGTAGCGATAACAGGAAACAAAAAATCCACTCTCTCGAAACTAGCAGATGTCACTCTACATTGTGCGATATCAAAGGAAGCATGCCCCCTAGGTCTAGCTCCGACTTCGAGTACAACCGCGACCCTAGCATTAGGAGACGCTCTCGCTATTGCACTACTCCGAGCAAAAGGGTTCACAGAACATGATTTTGCAAAGTCTCATCCTGGTGGATCGCTTGGTAGATCTTTACTCACCAGGGTCAGTGACATCATGAGATCCGGAGATGGCTTTCCACAAGTCACATCGCAGACGACCATACAAGACACGATTATTGAAATAACCTCAAAAAAAATGGGAATTACTGCCGTCATGGACAATAACAGTCTAGTCGGAATAATTACAGACGGAGACCTTCGTCGAGCTTTTCAAGAATCACGCTCGTTGGTCAATCTAGTGGCGCAAGAAATCATGACAGCAAATCCCAAAACCATTGCTGACCAAGCCCTAGCCGCTGAGGCCGTGCAAATGATGGAAAAACATAACATCAACCAATTGATCGTTTTAGACCGAGAAAAACGACCCACAGGAGTCGTGGGAATGCATGATCTACTGAGAGCTAAAATCCTATGAAAAGCAAACTTTTTTCAAAAGCGCTGAAAATCGATGCGATGCTATTCGATGTCGATGGTGTTATGACAGATGGCAAAATATATTCCTCGAATAATGGAGAATGCTTCAAAGCGTTCAATGCTTCAGATGGCCTTGGAATAAAGTTATTAAACGAATTCAACATTATTACCGGAGTTATCAGCGGAAGAGATTCCGAAGCGCTCCGTTACCGATTGCAAGAGCTCAACATTCGATACTCGTACTTAGGAGTATCACAAAAACTTTCCTCATTTAACGAATTTTTGGATTTGACCGGCCTTAAACCTGAACAGGTTGCTTTCATTGGTGACGATTTACCAGACTTACCGATATTAAAGCGTTGCGGACTTTCAGCCTCTCCGAAAAATGGTAGTGCGGATCTGATTCAGCAAGTGGACTACGTCACTGAAAAATCTGGTGGAGACGGATCGATTAGAGAGGTTGCCGAAATTATTCTTAAATCTAAAGGATTTTGGGACTCGTACCTACAAAGTCTTTGCTGATGTTAAAACCCACTCCCCGATCACTTTTCATGGCGCTGCTTATAACGTTGGCTTTGGCGTCTTGGTGGACACACTACTCTTCATTGTTTTCCAATCAAGAGCAGGTAATATCCAAGGGGCTACCGAAATTTTTTCTAAACGGAGTCAATTCCACACGATTCGACAAAAATGGCACAAAAAAAGCCACGCTGTTATTCGACTCGGCGTTACAATCAGGTTCAAAAAACGAGTCAAAACTCGTCAGACCAAAGTTAATATTTCAAAACTCCGCGAACTCAACATTTACGGTAACCTCAGACGCGGGGGTCACAAAAGACAACGAAACCATTGACCTAATGGGAAACGTCACACTACGCATGAAAGACAATAAACCTACCTCTCCAACTGGAGTTGTGACAGATTTTGCTGTTGTTGAGATACCTGAACAAATTGTCAAAACAGAATATCAAGCTACGATTACTCGGCAAAATCTAGTCGGACTTTCACGCGGATTCATATATGATGATATCAGTGGAATCCTCAAACTCAAATCGACAGTGACCCTAACTTACGATGACTGATAAAAGTAAAATATACATATTAAAAACAATTGCTTATCTATACATTCTGCCTGCTATTTTCTTCTCGTTGAACCCAATTCATAGTCGAGCGGAAAAGGCAGATCGCGAAAAACCAATAAATATTGAAGCTAATAGCGCCGAAATGGATGACAAAACAAGCACAGCAATATTCGAAGGTGACGTCATATTGACGCAAGGTACACTCCTCATCAAAGCAGACACGCTCACGGTGAAACAGGAAAATGATGAGTTTAAAGAAGGAATCGCAATAGGGAATGTTGCTTATTTCAGACAAAAACGCGAAGGTTATCAGGACTTTATCGAGGGGGAAGCCAAACGAATAGAATTTGACGCAATAACTGACCAGTTGATCATGATTGATGATGCGAAACTGTGGCGTGAGGGCGACGAAGTGCAAGGTAATTTCATTCACTATAACGCCGCCACCGAGACCTTTACTGTTCGGGGTGAGGGGCCAAGTTCTAGTGCAGGACAGTCAACAACAGGAAGAGTTAAAGCCATAATACAACCGAAGCCAAAAAGCGAACCCTAACCTCAATAAACGTAGCTGATCTTCTAGTTTACGTAACTTGCCGGCAGTTGAACTCCATATGCTCAAAGCCCAAAACCTTAACAAAAAATATCGTAAAAAAACCGTAGTCCATGACGTCTCCATTGCAGTCGAAAGAGGTGAAATTATTGGGCTACTTGGGCCCAACGGCGCCGGAAAAACCACCACATTTTATATGATCGTAGGGATTACTCCATGCACGAAAGGAAACTTAAAACTTGACGACAAAGATATTACCCATTTCCCTATCCATCAACGCGCCAAATTAGGTATCAGTTACCTCCCACAAGAGGCTTCGATATTCAAAAAACTGAACACAGAGGACAATATTAAAGCCATCTTAGAACTTCAGACGCGCGAGGACAAAAACATTCGTTTGGAGCAATTACTGGATGACTTGCAAATATCTCATTTGAGAAAACATTCAACCGCCTCACTCTCAGGGGGAGAAAGACGAAGAGTAGAGATCGCCAGAGCACTCGCAACCGACCCTAGCTTTATTTTATTAGATGAGCCATTTGCAGGTGTAGATCCAATTGCAGTACTAGATATTAAAGAAATCATTCGTTACCTAGTGAAACATAATATTGGCGTAATAATTACAGACCACAATGTAAGGG
>CBFIFN010000120.1:0-3501 GCA_965661885.1 uncultured Burkholderiales bacterium
ATCACTACAGACGTTAAGTCTAGGATCTTGACCCCTTCAAGTGGACCTGCCATGACCGTTCCTTTTTAAAATTTTAACAATACTCACCAAACAGATCCGAGTAGACGTCCCTCGAATTCAGCAAAGTGGCATTTGCACGAAGTAATTATGCGGGTGAAGCAGATGGACGATCTTCCCGATGACGAAAGTTAATACGGGCCTTGGTTAAATCATACGGCGAAATTTCTACCGACACGCGATCACCTGCAGTGATTCTAATCCGATTTTTTCGCATCTTTCCCGACGCATAGGCAATGACCTCCACGCCATTTTCAAGTTCTACTCGAAAAGTTGTATTCGGCAGCACTTCTTGAACGGTGCCATCCATTTCGATTAATTCTTCCTTAGCCATTCAAACCCCTCAGTATTTTAAGCGACGCTGAAACATCGCTTTGTAAGTATAAATTTAATGTGTCCTTGCTTCCATTCTAACTTCAAAACCGTTTTAGAGTCGGCCTCTCACCTTAATCACTTTGTTATACGTCACCAAAATTACTGATACGTCTATGTCGTGATACATTGAAAGAAAAAGGAATCCTATGAATTTTTACGAGCGCCAAATACTTCCTCCGATTTTAAACTGCGTCTGCGGCTTACCTCTGCTTAATGGATATAGGGAGAGCATCGTAAAAAGAGCCAGGGGTTCCGTGCTTGAAATTGGTTTAGGATCCTCATTGAATACGAAATTTTATGCTCACGAGCAAGTTACAGAGATAACTGGTATCGACCCTAACGAGTCCCTACTGCAAATCGCAGTGCGGAATGAGTCTCCTCATCAGAGTAAGATAAATCTTATCCGCGCGGTTTCGGAGCGCTTGCCATTCGAAAATAATCGATTCGATTCGGCAGTTGTCACTTTTTCACTTTGCACCATTCCTGAACCAGTTTTAGCTCTAGAAGAAATTAAGAGAGTTCTTAAGCCGGGCGGAGACCTTCATTTTTGCGAGCACGGGCTGAGTGACAGCCCTAAAGTTCAAAAGTGGCAAAGATGGTTAGAACCGTTATGGAAACCTTTAGCTGGAGGGTGTCATTTGAAGCGCGATATTTTTTCTCTTATCAGTGCGACTGATTTCAAACTTCATGACCACGAAGCGATGTACGTAAAAAATATTCCTAAGTTTATTGGTTATATTTACAAAGGTTCAGCAAAAAAAAATTAATGCCTCTTTAAACTAGCATCTGCCTCAGGTTAGTCTTTAATATTTTTCCGTTATTGTTCTTTGGTAAAGATTCTAGAAAATAGTATTTTTTGGGTCTTTTAAATCTTGCAATGTGGTCGATACAGAATTTGTCTAGTGTATGTTCATCGAGCTCAGCATTTGAAACCATGACTATAAACGCCACGACACTCTCACCCCAATCGCCGCTAAACTGTCCCACAACGGCCGCCTCACTGACCAATGGATGTGCTAACAACACCTCTTCAACTTCTCGAGGATAGATGTTCGACCCACCACTTATAATCATATCTTTAGCGCGGTCAACCAATGTTAGAAATCCATCAGCATCAATGAACCCGACATCACCCGTATGCAACCAACCCTTCCTCCAAGTCGCTTGCGTCGCCTCTTTATCATTCCAATAGCCTGCAGCTACGACCGGGCCTTTGACCAGAACCTCACCCATTTCGCCGTTTGAGACGTCCGAGCCATCCTCACGTTGTATTTTCATTATTACTACATTCTGTGCCGTTCCAACAGAACCTAGCCGCTCTTGATGTCTCGGATTCGTAGCGTCGTTGATAACCGCTTTGGTTAAAACGGTTATCGTCATCGGTGACTCGCCTTGACCGTAAATTTGTACAAAATGTGGCCCCAAAGTCTCAATCGCCCGCTTAATGTCCTGCACATACATTGGTCCGCCACCATATATGATAGTTTTCAAGCCATTAGTTGTACATTTTTTACTCTGATGAAGCTCCACTAATCGCTTAACCATAGTTGGGGCTAAGAACATGGATACGCCCTGCCAACTCTCCAACAACTCAAACACCTCACTCGGTACAAACCGTCCGCTGATAGGTATTACTTGGTTAGCACCTCTCATCACATACGGGAGGTCATAAAAACCAGAGCCATGAGATAGAGGTGCTGCGTGAAAAATACTATCTGACGCCTCCACCTCATTGACATCAGTAAGGAAGGTCATTGCACCTATGAGTAAATTATAGTGCGTGATCATTACGCCCTTGGGTTTCCCGGTAGTTCCACTGGTGTAGAAGAGCCACGCAATATCACCAGACTCTCTCTCCTCAATTTCAATTGTCTGACGTCCTTTTGTCATATCTCGATACTCGTCCGATTCCACGTCAATTACCGACACTGCAGTCTGGCGTGCATAAGGGTCAGAAGTTAGAATTTCTGTCAACTGACTCAGCGTAAAACATACACTCGACCCGGAGTGTTTCAACATGTAACTTATTTCTAAACCATGGAGCTTGGAGTTAATGGGGACAACCGTTAAACCTGCAAGCCAAGCTGCATATCTGATAACAAGATACTCAGGATGATTTGGCATCACTATTGCGACTCGATCTCCAGGCTTTAAGAGATACTTCTGTTGCATTGAGGCTGCAAGATAACTTACCCGGAGATAAAGCGACCGAAAGGTATAGAGCACTTTAGACCCTGTTGATATCGCTGACCGGTCAGGATATTTTTGAGAGGCTTTAAGCAAAATGTTGGCAATATTCATTTGTATATAAAACTAGTCAACGAGCTCTCAGTCTTGGCTCATCGTGGTACATTATTAATCGTAAGAAAGTCAAAAATCAAACCTGCAGCGAAGGAGTACGCTATGAAACTAAGATATGCACTCGGTATTCTCTCTTGCTTTCTCTTAATGTGGACACCTTCACTGTACTCGGCTGAAGCGCCAGAGTTAAGCGTCAGACAAGCCATCAAGATTAATGCTCCAGCCCATAAAGTATGGGACGTTGTGAGTGACTTTGGAGGCATTCACCACTGGCTTATTTTCATCAAGGACACAAAAATCACGCTAGGGAAAAATAGACAAAAGGGAGCCATCCGTTTATTGACAAGGGGAAATGGCACCAAAATTGAGGAGCGCCTCGTAGCGTACGACCCCAGTAATATGACAGCCTCTTACTCTTATGTTCAAGGAGTTCCACTTTCGAGTGACTACTACTCCACTATGACTGTTAAAAGTATCAATAAAGGTTTATCGCAAGTCGAATGGAAAGCTACTTTTAGACGGGTTCACTACTGGAGAGATGCGCCGCCAGGCGCAAGAGACGATGAAACTTTAGTCGAACTTTATAATAAAATTTATAAAGTCGGGCTTAAAGGTATTAAAGACAAAATCGAATCAGATTCACTCTAACATGCGTATAACAACGCCTTAGCAAGCGCCACCCTTAATTTGCTTGTTTTTAATTATTTGGTGAGGATGCAAATATGGCAACTATCGTTCAATTTGAAAGTCGCATTGGGAATCTCATCA
>CBFIFN010000121.1:0-3495 GCA_965661885.1 uncultured Burkholderiales bacterium
AATACTCCAATCAATTAAGTCCTGTATTGCTAATCGTGAGCAGGCTCTGGTGTTTATAAATCGACGAGGATATGCATCAGCACTTTTTTGTTCCTCTTGTAATTGGGTTGCTATGTGCCATCGTTGCTCGGCGAAGTTAACAAGTCATAAGCACACACGGCGCATGCATTGCCATTATTGTGGTTATCAGGGCAAGTTGCCGGATCAATGTGGAGCGTGTGGTAACCAAGATTTAGTTGAGCTAGGTCAGGGCACCCAGCGAATCGAAGGTAGTTTAAAGTCAGAGTTCCCTGATGCGTCCATTCTGCGTATTGATAGTGATACAACAAAACGTAAGGGTGCTTTTAAGGAGATGAGGGGAGTTATAGAAAAGTCAGAAGTTGATATCATTGTCGGTACTCAGATGTTGGCTAAAGGACACGATTTCCCAAATCTTTCTTTGGTCGTGATCCTTGGGTCAGACCAGTCGCTGTTTAGCAGTGATTTTAGGGCGACGGAAAGGTTGTATCAACAGTTGTTACAAGTGTCAGGTCGGCCAGGCAGGGGTGCTACCGAGGGTAAAGTGGTCTTGCAAACTGAGTTTCCTCAACATCCGGTCTATCAGTCCTTAATCCATGAGACTTTTGATGATTTTGCTCAAAAATTGTTAACTGAAAGAGAGGAGGCTCTGTTTCCACCATATTGTTTTCAGGCGTTATTGAGGGTGGCTGCAAAAAAAGAGAGCAGTGTCTGGAGTTTTTTATCATTAGCACAAACAAAGGCTCTGAAAATCAAAATAGCTGAATTAGAGGTGTATGATGCAGTCCCTTCGCCTGTTTTTAAAATGGCGGGGTTGTACAGAGGGCAACTTTTAATTCAAGCAAGCTCTCGAATCGTTATGAGAAAATTTCTGAAAGCGTGGGTTTCAGAAGTTAATGCGATTAAAGAAAACGGTGTTAGATATGCGTTTGATATTGATCCGATAGATGTATGAGTAAGGTGTTTAGTTAAAATAAAATGATTATTTGTAACAAAAAATGACGTGATCATGAACTATACGATGGAAATAATTAATCAGCTAAGGGATGGGGTTATCTCGGCCTTAGAGGAGATGGATCTAGAGATTTCTCCCGATAGGGTGACCCTAGAGCGTCCCAAGTCAACGGCGAACGGTGACTATGCGTGTAACGTTGCTATGCAGCTTGCCCGAGAGCTTAAGATGAACCCTCGGGAAATCGCACAAGAAGTGATTTCAAAACTATCCAATTTTTCTCTAATTAAGAAAAGCGAGGTTGCGGGGCCAGGATTTATAAATTTTTTTCTAAGTGATGAATCGCATCAGCGCGTAGTACAAAAAGTTTTAAAGAGCGGCGCGGATTTTGGAAAAAGTGATTTGGGTCAAGGCAGGCGTGTTCAGGTTGAGTTTGTGTCGGCAAACCCAACTGGACCGTTACATGTCGGCCACGGTCGAGGTGCGGCGTACGGCGCAAGCATAGCTAATTTACTGGATGCCACTGGACACGATGTATCCCGGGAATATTACGTTAACGATGCTGGTCGACAAATGGATATTTTGGCGGTATCCACGTGGTTAAGATACCTTGAGCTGGTTGGAATGAAAGTTCGTTTTCCAACTAATGGATATCAAGGCCATTATGTGGTGGATATGGCCGAGTCTTTAAAGGAGAAAGACGGTGATCGATATGCCGTCGAAACTGAAGTAGAGATTTTTAATGAGCCACAGGGTGGTGATGAAGAGTACGTAATCGATCAGTTAATTGTCTTAGCAAAACAACTTTTAGGTGATCGTTATGCATCAATACATGGATATGTTTTAGAGCAGCAATTAACAGCTTGCCGACATGAATTAAGTGAATTTGGTGTTGAGTTTAATTGTTGGTTTTCTGAGCAAAGCCTTTTCGACAGCGGCAAGATAGATTCCGTTATTGGCGATCTTGACGAGAAGGGGTACGTCTACACTAAAGGCGGCGCGAGATGGTTTAAATCAACTGATTTTGGTGACGAAAAAGATCGGGTCGTCCAGCGCGACAACGGCGCATTCACTTACTTTGCGTCTGACATCGCTTATCATCTGGATAAATTTGAACGAGGCTTTGACACGGTTATTAATATCTGGGGGGCAGATCATCATGGATATGTTCCTCGTGTCCGTGCGGCCTTATCCGCGCTTGGTGTGTGTGATCTCGAGTCAAAAAAATTACGTGTACCGTTGGTTCAGTTTGCGGTTCTGTATCGTGATGGACAAAAATTGGCTATGTCCACGCGCTCCGGGGAGTTTGTTACGCTTGAGGAGTTACGTAAAGACGTGGGCCGGGATGCGGCGAGGTTTTTTTATATTTATCGAAAAAGTGACCAGCATTTGGATTTTGATTTAGATCTTGCTAAAGCTCAGAATAACGAAAATCCCGTCTACTACATTCAATATGCCCACGCGCGGTGTTCTAGTATTTTAGTTAAGGCAGAGCAAACGATTGACGGGTTGGTAAACGCTGATGTCAGCGGTTTGGTCCTGAATGACGAGTTTGATTTGATGCGAGCTCTCGCGGATTTTCCAGGAGTAGTTGAAGCTTCGGCGAAAGACTTGTCGCCGCACGCTATTGCCTTTTACCTTAAAAGTTTATCTGGAGCGCTTCACAGTTACTATAACGCTATTCAAATTCTGAGTGGTGATAAGGGACTTATCAAAGCAAGACTCGCTTTGATCGCTGCGGTTAAACAAGCAATCAAAAACGGTTTAGCGTTAATTGGAGTCAACGCTCCTGAACGCATGTAGAATTGTATTTATGGCGCAGCGTAGAAGTAAAATTAACGGACGAGAAACTCCCAAAAAACGTAGAAATTTGGGAGTTTTATTCGGTATCTGCATCGGCCTGGGTTTGGCAATTGCAGTAATGTTTTACGTCAATCGCGCTTCCCAACAGATCGGTGATAATCACGATTTAGTCGACTCAGTTCTTAATTCGAGTAATCCTCAAGCAACAGAGGAAGACGTCGAGTTCGACTTCTATAAACTTTTACCAGAAGGAGATGAAGTTTCTGAGTCCTCGGGAAGAGTTGATGAGAATATCAGCGCGTCAGCTCGAGCGGTCTATTTCATACAGGTTGCTGCATTATCAAATGCTCGTGAGGCGGATAACCTAAAAGCGAGGCTGGCAATGAACGGCTTTGAATCTCGAATTCAATCAATTGAGACCGCTGAGGGTAGGTTATTGCACAGAATACGTGTTGGGCCATATTTAGACCTGGCAGAGGTCGAAGATATTAAAGCTGAGATGGCGGAATTTAATTTTGATGTGACAGTCATACAGTCGAATAACGACAATTCAAATTAATCAACGAAAGGGATTATGAAAACTTTATTGGCTATTGTGGTGTTGGTGTTCTCTCAAATGAGCCTTCAGGCGTCTGCACAGTCGATTACTGAAGGTAAAGAGTATCAAATAATTCGAGCTCAAAGTGATCAAGGAGACGTTGTTCAAGTCTACGATTTTTTTA
>CBFIFN010000122.1:0-235 GCA_965661885.1 uncultured Burkholderiales bacterium
CCGGCTGCTATGACACGAAGTAGCTCTCCACCGGATACAATATCAAAACCACTACCAAGGCGCGCAAGAATATTTATTATTGCAATATTTGAATTCGCTTTTACGGCATAACAAATAAGGTTTTTCCGTCCTTCGAAGGCATTTTTAAATTGATTAAAGTTATGCTCTATTGCGAGTTTAGAGTACACGTAACAGGGCGTTTTAAACCTTTCCGCAATATCACTTGCAGGAATTT
>CBFIFN010000122.1:245-3483 GCA_965661885.1 uncultured Burkholderiales bacterium
GCCTATATTCAAATGCCCGGCTATTCGATTAATTGTCATTATTTTTTTGGAGATGCTTGATCTTGATTGGGCTTTACCTGATCTTTTACCTCGGCGTCACCCGAGTTGGAGGAATCAGGTAGGTAAAGGGGCCCGGTTTGTCCGCAGCCTGTCAGAGCTAAAATATGTAGGATTATGACTAGTGTTCGCGGTGTTAAACTCATATCTTTTCGTTGATCGTGCCTGACATTTGACCTTCAATCCAACCCTCCACCTGCTTGATTAAATCGCTTGGGGACCGGTCAGCTGTATTAATTGGTTTTCCGACCGTTACCTTAATTGTCCCTGGTTTTTTAAGCAATGCGTTTTTTGGCCAGAATTCGCCTGCATTATGTGCGACCGGAATAATATCGGCTTGCAGTTTCGCAGAAAGCCATGCGCCACCGATCTGATAAGTCCCATTTTTGCCGGGTGGAACCCTGGTACCCTCTGGAAAAACAATGATATACCAGCCCTTTGAGATCCGCTCTTTTCCTTGACTCAGCATTTGTTTGAGGGCCCTAGGTCCGCTGGAGCGGTCTATCGCGATAGGATTCATCATCGCGAGTCCCCAGCCAAAAAATGGGACAAATAAAAGACTTTTCTTTAGAACCCAAACCTGGGGCGGAAAGATTGTTTGATATGCGAAAGTTTCCCATGCTGACTGGTGTTTGGACAAAATCACACATGGATGGTTAGGTAGGTTTTCAAGACCGCTAACCTGGTGGTCAATCCCACAAATATGCTTAGCTAAATAAGTAATGCATACGGACCATTGCGTAATGATTAAGTATCTTTTTCTTGCACTGAATGGAAAAGTTAAGATTGCGATAAATGAAAAGATCACTGTGAGCAGGATCCGACAGAATTCGAATACGAAAGACCGGATAAGGATAGTCATCGTAATTGTGATGTGATGTGTTTAACCGCCTCGTTTAAATCATCGAATTGCACTATATTGTCAGGTAAATCAGGGCTCTTTGACGTAGAATTTCCCTTTCCAGTTCTTACTAAGATTGGTTGCGCCCCTACGGTTGCGGCTGCCATTAAATCTTTGAGAGAATCACCAATAAATGGAACACTTTCTAGGTTGACATTGAATCTTTCGGCGATGTTTAAAAGCATTCCAGCCTTAGGTTTGCGACAATCGCAGTTATTCTCGTTGGTGTGTGGACAAAAAAATAAAGCATCAATTCTACCGCCAACATTAGCGAGGGCTCGATACATCTTATCGTTGATCGCATTCAAGGTTGACATATCAAAAAGTCCTCTCCCGACACCTGATTGATTAGTTGCCACAACAACTCGATATCCCATATGGTTAAGACGAGCAATAGCCTCTAGACTTTGCGGAATAGGCTTCCACTCGGAGGGTGTTTTGATGTACTGGTCGCTATCAAAATTGATAACGCCATCTCGGTCGAGTATCACAAGTTTCATTTTTAATTGGTTGTGGATATCGATATTTCGGATAGGTCGCCTACGCAGTTGAGGAGGCCAAATAGCTCCGCGAGGAGCGCTAGCCTATTGGCTCTCTCGATAGGGTCATCTGACATTACCATAACTTTTTCAAAGAAATCATCAATCGGATCGCGTGCGGAGGCCAAGTCGCAAAGTGCATCGGAGTATCTCCCTTCATCAATCGACTGCGAAACAACCGGCGATAACAATTGCATTTTATTATGTAGTGCAGACTCTTCCTCTGTGGTGAATAGATTTTGTGATATTTGCGCCTGCCTTGATGAGCTGTTCTTTTTAAGGATATTTCTGATGCGCTTATTCGCATTCGATAGCGCTTGTGCATCATCCGTTTGTAGAAAATCGCTCAGCGCCACTAGGCGAGGAATTGCTAAATGTAGTCTATTTGAATCCGTTGCTAAAACGGCTTCAATTTTATCTATCGAAAAGCCCTTTTCTTTTAGGTATCCCTTAAATCGGTCAACGATAAAATTTTTGATTTTTATTTCATTTATTTCTAATTCTAAGACTTTCGGAAAGCTCTCTGCGGCGCATGAAACCAATAAGCTCAGATTTAACTTAATGGAGCTCTCAGCTAGAATTCTGGAAATGCCTATCGCATGTCGCCGTAATGCGTAGGGATCTTTTTCTCCCGTAGGGGCGAGTCCTAGTCCAAACATTCCCGTAACGGTTTCAAGTTTATCAGCTAAAGCCAAGGAAATAGATACCACATCGCTCGGAATATGATCATTAGCGAATCTCGGTCTGTAGTGCTGTTCCAGAGCTGTTGAGACCTCTTCGGGCTCTCCCTGAGCGACGCCGTAATATTTACCCATGGTGCCTTGCAGTTCTGGGAATTCTCCGACCATGCCAGAAAGTAAGTCGGCCTTACAAAGCTCGGCTGCTCTGATTACATTGCCGACATTGGCCTTCGTTTGCTCAGCAATCCGTTTGGAGAGTTTACCCAATCGAATAATCCGGTCATGCTGCGTTCCTAATTTATGGTGATAAACGACATTCTTTAACTTCTCTGTAAGGTCTTTAAGTGGTGTATTGATATCTCCTTGGTAGAAGAACTTTGCATCCGCTAGCCGAGGTCTAACGACCTTCTCGTTCCCTTCGACGATATGGTTGGGATCGTCGAGGTCCATATTACTCACTAACAAGAATTTTTCCGCTAATTCCCCCGTTTGCCCAAATAATGGGAAATACTTTTGATTGGTTTTCATGGTGAGGATCAGACACTCGTCGGGTATTGAGAGAAACTCTTTGTCAAATTGTGCTTGATATACCTTGGGGTATTCAACCAAAGCGGTTACCTCATCCAGAAGCGCTTCATCATCGTGGAGTAGAAGATTTACTTTACTTGATTCACTTTGGAGTTGACTCTGAATGTTTGATTTTCGCTTTTCATAACTTGGAATAATGTGACCTTCCGATTCCATTGTGGCTTCGTATTCAGCCGCATTTTTTATAGTGATCATCCCTTGAGAGTGGAATCGATGTCCTAAAGTGCGATTTCCGCTGTCAAGCCCCAAGGCGCGCACGTGAACCACGTCGTCGCCATGGATGGCTATCAGTCCATGAGCAGGACGAACAAACGACACACTCTCTAGAGAATCTTGTGGTTGGTAGGTCATTACTTTGGGTATTGGAAGGTTTGCAATCGAAACGTCCAGCGCTTTTTGCAGACCTTCGGTGATAGTTATACCTTCTTTATTTTGGCGAATAAAAATGAATTCAAGTTTGCCATCGGTTTTTG
>CBFIFN010000123.1:0-3409 GCA_965661885.1 uncultured Burkholderiales bacterium
CGAGAAAAATTGCTGATCTTCAATATTACAACGCAGATACGCATCACGGTGTTTTCGCACTTCCTAACTACGTACGAAATCTAGTGTTAGCTGATCCCCGCCCGATAACAAAACAGGATCCGATGGACGAGCCAGGTTTAGACCCAAAAAACCATATACCTCTTAAGGTCGTTCGTTCGGACTGAATATAAAAACGAATGCGAATACCTGTTTTAGTTTTGGTCAAGCCTTAATGCTTTGATAAACGTTACTGCATTTTTTCGAACAGTGGAAATTTCCAATCCTGGCTGGTAAAGAGACGCACCTAGCCCGAAACCATGAGCTCCAGCCTTTAAATATTCGGAGATGTTTTCGTGGTTAATTCCGCCTACAGGTAAGAGGCGGATATTTTTGGGCAGTACTTGAACTAAACTTGAAAGATGCTTGGGTTTGATGAGCTCGCTCGGGAAAATTTTTAGAGTTGTGGCGCCCGATTTGATCATTCTAAATGCCTCCGTGGGGGTCGCGATCCCCGGTATCGGATACATGTCATATTCTAAAGTTTTTTCAACAAGCTCGGGGTCTGCATGCGGTGATACGACTAAGGCTGCTCCCGCGTTATGACAATCAGCGACTTGTTTTTCACTTACTACAGTCCCTGCGCCGATGACGCAGGAATCCCCAAACTTAGATACGATTTTTTCGATACTTTTTAGAGCCGCGGGACTATTAAGGGGAACCTCTATAATTTTGAATCCTACGGAGACAAGAGTTTCAGTAACATCGATCGCCTCCGATGGACGAATGCCTCTGAGAATTCCCACTAAAGGACATCGCTGGAATGCATGTTCAAATTTATTTTTGATCATTTTATAAAAGACTTTTAAAGGTTGTCTCGCAGTACGAAACAACTGATTGATCAATCACATCTGCATGATGATTGAGATAGCTGAATATGGCGCTGTAGCGATTTGAAAGTTTGCCACAGCCGATGATTCGGATGTCCTCATTGGAAGCTAATTCTTGACGCACCTCATGGCCTATGAGTAAACCTGACAGGTAATTTGTTGCCTCGGAAGGGTCCCAGTCATGGTTTAAGACTTTTGATCTAGCCTGAAACATTAAATTAGTAATCGATTGTTTTTTTGACGATAGCTCAGCCCCTTGAAGAAAGGACTTGGTACAGGGTTCGCAACTTGGCAAAGTCGTATGCTTTAGTATTGTGCTGTCTAGAACAGCACTGTAGATGTCTCCAGTCATATAAGTCCTAATATCATCGATGTACCCATCGCGAATAGCAATCCACTTACTGTGGGTACCAGGTAGAACAATTTTGCCGTTAAAGGTTGGTTCTGTTTCTAAAAATCCGATAATTTGCGTTTCCTCACCTCTCATAACTTCGACTTGACCATCTGATTTTTCAAGTTTAACCCCTGGCATAATCCAAAAAGGGGTGATGGATTCATGATCACTGGCCCATGAATATTTTTGCGCGTGGTTGACAAGTTCGCTCACTGCGGTAGGTGCTTGAACGTAAGGTGTTTCATGCCAACCATTTTTACTTCCTATCATGCCAAACATTACGATTTGGTCATTTATGTCTGATGGATTAAGTAGGTCACCTAAGACGCTCGAGAAGTCCTTATTATTTACATTCATGATTCCAAGTCGTGACTCAATCACTTCCTCAACGACGCCTGGCTCGCGTATTTTGTAAATCCTTAATGAGGTGGTTCCCCAGTCAACAATTAGCATAGGTAATTTTTATGGTTCAGTCGATCCTTGTAGAATAGCAGCAAGAGACTTGGTTTACTTAAACCTTTAGGTGCGGAACTCGGTGCAAACGTTTAAACGTGTGATTCAATCCGGTTATGTCTGGCACATCACGCTGACCATGAGCTGAGTTTTGGAACCGCGTATGACTTTGACTACAAACTAATCTGCAAGAGAGTGAATATGAGTGGACCCCTAAGAGGTATAAAGGTTATAGATTTTTCAACATTACTCCCTGGACCGATGGCAACGTTATTTTTAGCTGAATCGGGCGCCGAGGTAATTAAGATCGAGCGACCTGTCTCAGGTGAAGATATGAGACGACACCCACCGGCATGGAGTGATAGCAGTATCAACTTTTCTCTTTTAAATCGGGGAAAAAAAAGTATTACACTCGATTTGAAAAGTGCTTCTGATCGAGATTTATTAATCCCGTTGATCGAAACGGCTGATGTTTTAGTAGAGCAGTTTAGACCTGGGGTAATGTCTCGTTTAGGTTTGGACTATGAGGCAATTAAAAAATTAAATCCTAAAATTATTTATTGTTCAATTTCTGGTTATGGTCAGATTGGGCCAAAACAAAAACTGGCCGGTCACGATATCAACTATGTGGGCGACGCTGGCCTCTTGTCGTTAGGTTTAGGGTCAGTAGATGAGCCGGTTGTTCCACCAGCCCTCATCGCTGACATAGCTGGTGGATCTTACCCTGCGGTAATGAACATCTTATTAGCACTCAGAGAGCGAGACTTATCCGGATGTGGGTGCCATATCGATATTTCGATGACTGATGGTGTATTGCCTTTTTTATTTTGGGCGCTTGGTAAAACACAAGTGACCGGCGACAACCCAAAAAATGGGGGGGATCGTTTAACCGGCGGATCTCCGAGATACCAGCTATACCCAACGAGCGATAATCGATTTGTTGCAGCAGGCCCGTTAGAGGATAAATTTTGGTCAAAATTTGTTGCGACTATAGGCTTAGCGACACAGTATCGAGACGATTCGGTCAACGAGGAAGAGACTATTCGACAGGTCAAAGCTATTATTAAAAGGCACACTGCGGCCCACTGGGAGCCTATTTTAAAAGAGGCTGATTGTTGTTGTTCTATCGTTAAGACAGTTAAGGAGGCCTTAGACGATAAGCAATTTAAAGCACGCGGTGTTTTTGATGAAATTTTAATGAGCAAGAGTGGAGTTTCCATGCCTGCGATTCCTGTTCCAATTGTTAAAGCGCTGCGAAATAATGACGATCGGCAGAAGCATGCGCCGCTCGTAGGCGAGCATAACGATGAGTTTTTTAAGTAAAGCGATACTTGCTCGTTGAATTCGCGTGATGGATCGAGATCGGCAATAAACTTCCCAATTTTTTGTCGAAGGGAAGAGGTTGATTATTTCAGTTGACTCTGTTTAACATTACTTTTAACCTACGAGTATGAAATCTCAAATTTGGAGCGACATAACAATGAAAGTACTGACCTTTATTTTATCTCTTGCGTTCGTCTTTGCCTGTTCATCAGCCTTTGCGGGTCCTGCAGGAACTCCTGGTCCTAGCAAATATTCGGGTGCCAACATCAAGCCTGTTGAAGACAAGCCCAAAGAGACTGAAGAGTCGTCTGAGCATCAGCATTGAAATCAGGCTGAATGAAATGAAAATAGC
>CBFIFN010000124.1:0-3401 GCA_965661885.1 uncultured Burkholderiales bacterium
TGACGCTCAACAACAACCGTTACAGTCTTATCCATTTTGTCGGACACAACGCGGCCAGTAAGACGACGTCGGTTAGCGGTGGAATTATCAGACATTTGTACTCGCTTTCTTTGCTAGAACAGTTTTAACGCGTGCGATATCGCGACGAACCTTACGTATCTCGCTAGAGTTAGTGAGTTGTTGGGTCGCCTTTTGCATGCGGAGTGAGAAAGCCGCCTTGAGCAACTCATGCAATTCCTTGTTCAAATCTTCCACGTTTTTGGTTTCCAAATCTTTAGCTTTCATGCCTTATCCCAAATTTTTGTTAACGAACACTGTGCGAAGTGGAAGTTTCGCTGCGGCAAGCCTAAATGCCTCTCGCGCTACGCTCTCTTTAACTCCATCCATTTCGTAGAGGACTTTACCGGGTTGAATTTCTGCAACCCAATACTCCACACTACCCTTCCCTTTACCCATACGAACCTCAGCAGGTTTTTGAGAAATTGGCTTATCGGGAAAAACTCTTATCCAAATGCGGCCACCACGTTTGATATAGCGAGTCATAGCCCGTCTTGCCGCTTCAATCTGTCGAGCAGTCAACCGGCCTCGATCTACAGCTTTCAAGCCAAACTCACCGAATGATACTTTTGCCCCTCGAGTCGCAACCCCATAATTCCGACCTTTGAACTGTTTTCGGAATTTAGTTCTAGACGGTTGCAGCATTATTCACTCCAGTTTTTCGTTGTTTTCTCGGTTTAGATGGCGCATCCGCTGGCAGAGCGACGGACTTGTCATTAGCACCCATCATCTGGCCCCTATAGATCCATACTTTAATACCGATGATTCCAAACGTCGTTTGAGCCTCAGCGACCCCATAATCTATTTCGGCGCGAAGTGTGTGGAGTGGGACACGTCCCTCCCTGTACCACTCAGTTCTTGCAATATCGATTCCATTAAGTCGCCCCGCACTCATAATTTTTATGCCTTGTGCTCCGAGACGCATCGCATTTTGCATTGCACGTTTCATTGCTCTTCGGAAAGCGATTCGTTTCTCTAACTGTTGTGCCATTGAATCCGCAATTAGCTGCGCATCAATCTCAGGTTTTCTCACCTCTTCGATATTAAGATGAACTGGCACCCCCATCAGCCGTTGGAGCTCCGCTCGCAAAACCTCAATGTCCTCACCCTTCTTACCGATCACGATACCCGGTCTCGCGCTATGAATCGTAATTCTCGCATTCTTCGCTGGGCGTTCAATTATCACTTTTGCGACAGACGCGTGAGCTAATCGCTTCTTTAAGTACTTTCGAACCTCAACGTCCTGCAACAACATCGCAGAAAAATCTTTTTTCACTGCGTACCATCGCGAACTCCAATTACGTTGAACACCCAAGCGAAACCCAATCGGATTTATTTTTTGTCCCATACCTACTCCCCAGGCTGATCGCCGACCATCAAAAAGACATGACAAGTCGGTTTAAGAATCTGTACCCCTCGACCTTTTGCTCTAGGACGGAAGCGTTTTAAAACTGGACCTTTCTCGACGAAAATTTGCGTTACCTTTAATTCGTCAATATCAGCACCATCGTTATGTTCAGCATTAGCGATCGCTGACTCCAATACCTTCTTAATGATCTCCGCCCCTTTTTTGGGACTGAAATTGAGCAGGTCTAGAGCTTTATCTACGGACATCCCTCGGATTTGATCAGCCACAAGCCGACCTTTCTGAGGAGACAGTCTCACACCACGAAGTACAGCCGATGTTTCCATATCTATTTCCTCACCTTATCTCTTAGCGACTTTTTTATCAGCCGCATGACCTTTGAAGGTCCTTGTGTTCGCAAATTCACCGAGCTTGTGCCCAACCATGTTCTCAGTAACATAAACTGGTATGTGTTGCCTGCCGTTGTGAACCGCAATGGTTAAACCCACAAAGTCGGGCAGTATTGTGGATCGCCGAGACCATGTCTTAACCGGCTTTTTATCATTGCCAGACCGAGCTGCATCCACTTTCTTTATGAGGTGGAGGTCAACAAAAGGTCCTTTTTTTAGTGATCGTGCCATTCCAGTATTCCCCTCTATTTAGCTCGTCTTCGAACGATCATATTCTGCGTGCGTTTATTTTTCCTAGTTCGGAATCCCTTTGACAAGGTTCCCCAAGGGCTAACTGGATCCCGTTTCGTTCCAGTTCGACCTTCACCACCACCATGTGGGTGATCAACTGGATTCATCGCGACACCACGAACCGTAGGCCTAATTCCTCTCCAGCGCTTGGCTCCGGCCTTCCCCAGACTTCTGAGGCTGTGTTCGCTATTGCCCACCTCTCCGATTGTTGCGCGGCACTCGATGGATATTTTTCGTATCTCACCAGACCTGAGTCGCAACTGCGCATACGGTCCTTCCTTAGCCAATAATTGCACCGAGGCTCCAGCAGACCTCGCCATCTGAGCGCCCTTGCCTGGCTTCATTTCAATGCAATGAATTGTAGTACCAACAGGAATATTTTTTATTGGAAGAGTGTTACCTGATTTGATGGTAGCTAACGCGCCGCTATCAAGCTGGTCGCCAACATTTACATCCTTAGGTGCCAAAATGTACCGGCGCTCGCCATCAGCATATAAAATTAGCGCGATGTTAGCACTCCGATTCGGGTCATACTCTAGACGTTCAACTTTTCCAGGAATGCCGTCTTTATCCCTTTTAAAGTCGATAATTCGATACAACCGCTTGTGGCCACCGCCTTGATGTCGGGTGGTGATATGCCCTTTACTATTTCGTCCAGCTCTCTTGTGAAGCGATTCTACGAGCGGCTCGTGCGGCCTACCTTTGTGTAAATCTTTATTAACAACGGCAACGACACTTCGTCGACCCGGTGAGGTGGGTTTCATTTTAACGAGAGCCATCAGTTCACCTCCGAAGTTGTTAAGTCTATGTCCTGACCAGGCTTAAGGCAGACATAGGCCTTTTTCCAATCTTTACGTTGCCCAAGTCGTTGCCCGGTTCGCTTCTTCTTACCCTTCACGTTGACCACTTGCACACTATCAACATCCTTCTTAAACAGCATCTCAACGGCTGACTTAATCTCCGCTTTTGTGGCATCCGTAGTCACCCGAAAGACGAATTGGCTTCTAGAGTCAGCCAACTCGGTTGCCTTCTCCGAAACAACAGGACCTAAAATCACCTTAAGCAATCTCTCTTGACTGAACTTCAACTGACTCATGATAAAGCCTCCTCTAGTTGAGCAATCGCTTGTTTAGTGATAACGACCTTTTCGAAATGAAGCAAGCTGACTGGATCTGCCTGCTTAGGCGTTAAAACATCAACCGCATGGAGATTCCTTGCTGCTAAATACAAGTTTTCGTCCGGATCATCCGTCACAATCAATGCACTGACTAACCCTAAATCCTTAATCTTTTGACTGA
>CBFIFN010000125.1:0-3390 GCA_965661885.1 uncultured Burkholderiales bacterium
CTCAATTTTGTCATTTTTAAAAAAAAATGAAGGAATTTGAGGGGCTATTTCAAAGCGACCCAAAAACTGAGCAGCTATATCGTGATACATCACTAACGTATGCCGCCCCACTGAATCGAACTCTACGTATTTGGTCAGAAGCCATTTTTTCCAAAAATATTTCTTGTTTTCAACCAATGTGCCATAACGTTTTTTACCGAATAACCAAGCATAAAGCACCGGTCTGTCCCCGGGTAACAAAGATATTGAAATGTCGTAATGACGATAATATTTAGCAACAAATTTCAGATGGTTTTTTAAACGAGGGCGCTCAGAAATTGTTATGACGTTGTCAACGTCCTTAATGGACAATACCCCCATCTCCGTGCCACGAAAAACGAGCATATCCAACTGCGCGTTGGGATACCGAAGCCGTAAAGCATGTAGCGTAGGTGTTGCCAAAAAAACATCTCCGAGGCGTCGAGTGCAAATAACCAAAATTTTCATTCAGTTATCCCTCTCACTGACTGGCCCCTGCGTTTTTCAAGCCCTAAATTAGCATTGGTCTTGTCTGTATCCAATAGAACTTTGAGCCTCTCCTTGTTTCTTTTTAAATGACTTCGGTCGTTCTCAGCGTGCCAAAGGTGAAGGGTAGGTGTAGCCTGACGGGCGCTCTTGTGACGTACACCCTTTTTAATTAATCGAACGATGAGGTCAGAGTCCTCGAGACCCCACCCTACATATTCCTCTTCAAACCCGTTCACATCGGCTAAATCAGACTTCCATGCGGAGAAATTACACGTCTTCACACCACGCCAGCGTTTCGGGCGCAACTTTCTCATTAGCGTTAGCATCGGGTAAGAAAAAAATGGCATCAAACGGTTAATATCTCGAAAAAAATAATGCCTCAAAACCGTCAATACCCCCCAACTATTAGGCTGGATAAAATGATTTAACAAGTTGTCAGTCAGACGTCGGCTCAAGAGCACTCGACTCCCAGACAAAAACCAACCTCTTTCAGCTAATTCTTTATGCTTCCGGACGAAACTTTTTCTTGGGACACAGTCGCCATCGGTGAAAATTAAATAATCACTGCGACTCGCCCTTATCGCCTTATTTCGAATGCCTGCAGCTCTAAAACCAATATCCTCGTGCCAAACATGCGACAAATCGACTGGAGACTCCGTTTTTAACTGCTCCACTGTTTGTCGCGTTAGATCATTGGAGCCGTCATCAGCGACAATAACGTCGAAATTAAGGTCGTCTTGAAGAAAGAAGCCTCGTAACGTGAGCGCCAAGGCATCAGGACGATTATAAGTAGTAACAACAACAGTCGTTTTCAACGTTTCTGCTTATTTAAGTAATAAAGCTTTACGTACTTATAGTACGCCCCCTCCCCATTCGACACGGCAAGTAGAAAACCCTCTGCCCCGTCTAGAAAGCCTGCTTTAACAATATACGTCTTAAAAAAGGCACCAAGTCCGTGCAACACGGCTGCCGTCAAACTCGTTGTCCGACCCGACTCCTCCAGCTGTTGAGCGCCTAGCGATGAATAGCGATTTACCTTATCCAGGACCTCGTTCGGGGAATGAAACGAATCATGCATCATGTGATGCCGTAATCTTTCAGGTTTCCCCGAAAAGACAAGCCGCTCGTGAACGAGACTATCGCTAAATCGAGCTGTCCCTCGTCGGAATAACCTTGCCACATAATCTGGATACCACCCGGAATGGCGCATCTCTTTCCCGCAATACTTGGAAATTCTGGATATCTCAAAGATATCACTCTTCGCTTTAGTATGGATTAAATTGCTAATTTCAGCAGCCAATTCAGGACTTACGAATTCGTCAGCATCAATCGATAAAACCCATTCAGTTCGCGCTAAGTCAATAGCCATATTTTTTTGCTGGCCGAACCCATGCCAATTAGTGACGTGAAACTGGGCTCCCTTTGAGCTAGCGATGTCAGGAGTTCGGTCATTACTGCCGCTATCTAAAACAATCACCTCTGACACCCAACGCAACGCATCTAGACAACGTTCGAGAGTGCGCTCGGCATTCTTTGTAATGATCACTGCGGATATCTTTTCCGATCCGCTCAAAACGTTGGGACTGGAATTTCGAATTATTGCCATTGAAATTGACTATCGTGCCTGACCCCATGCAAGGTCATATCAAATTTTTCGATCTCACTATGTCGCCACGAAGCTTCCATATTTTTACGTTTGAGGCGCCTTCTTTTTCTCTCAAACCAATTCAAGCCTAATGACTTGTAATTATTACGATCACCTAGCGCCTGGGACAATAGCAATCCTTTTTCCTTTTTCATTTGATCCTGAGTGATAGAACCAAAATGATGGAACCAGACTGAGCCAGTGATAGCTGATTGGATACCAGCCTTATCCATTTCATTGAAAAAAACGGTGTCCTCGTAGCCCAACAAACGAGGTTTAGGTGTGAAATAACCTATATCCGCCCAGACGCTCTTATGCACCGCTAGACACACAGCATGTCTCGCGCCTTGACGATATGTCGTAGCCAAACGCTTTTCAGCATTAATTGCAAACTTTTGGAAGTCGTAGTCTAGGGGACCTTCAATCATCGCAGGACTAACTACTTTTACGTTTAACTTTATTGCGGCATCAATTAATCTATCAGCCCATTGGGGCGTCACCAACACATCATTATTCATAACGATTGTCCAGTCGGCTTGTTGCTCTAAAGCGCCTTGATTCCAGGCAACACCACATCCGAGATTAGCCTTATTGAGAATAACTTTTCCGAAAGATTGGTCAGCTAAATAGTCTCGCGTACCGTCGTGACTACCATTATCGACCACGACAACTCGATCCATCGGAGTTTCAGCCTCAACCAAACTACTTACACATTTTTTTGTATATTCAACAGAATTGTAACAAGCAAAGGTAATTGAATAATCGTGCATATGTTTTCGCTAACCTTTTACAGAGGGGTTAAATAGAGTAAGGTACTCTGAGAGTTTAATTTCCACCAGTTTAATCCTAAGTCGTGTCAAAACCAAAAATTTACGATTGTTTTTCTTTCTTTAACGAAGAAATGTTGCTCCAGCTACGACTGGACACCCTTTGGGATCATGTCGATTATTTTGTTATTTCCGAAGCGACTTACACACACAAAGGACACCCAAGAGATACTATTTTCGACATAAAAAAATTTGAAAAATACAAGGCTAAAATTCGATACTGCAAATTAGAAACAAAACCAATTGGACCTAATGATTTCTGGAAAAACGAAAATTACATCAGAAACAATATTACCAATGGCCTAACCGACGCCCGCCCCGAAGACCTTATTCTGATATCGGACCTAGATGAAATACCCAACCCATCTAGCATCCTCTCTTATGATCCTCAATTTCTGCGAGGAGACTTTC
>CBFIFN010000126.1:0-3388 GCA_965661885.1 uncultured Burkholderiales bacterium
AATCTCTTGATAAATTAGCGTCTTTGCCTGACTCAACTAAAGTTTACTGCACTCACGAATACACATTATCCAACCTCAAGTTCGCGCTAGCATTAGAGCCTGAAAATCCTGATTTGTTAGCGTACCAAAGAGAAGTTAAACTTAAGGTGTCCAACGGACACTCCTCTCTGCCCAGCACTATTGGATTCGAGAAAATTGTGAATCCATTTCTGCGATGTCACGAGTCAGGCATTGCTTCAGCGGCAAAAAAAAGATCGCATCAGATTTCTACAAATGAATTGGAAATTTTTACCGAAATTAGAGAGTGGAAAAATACTTTTTAGATCTTCCCGTAACACTCATACAACCCCTGACCATGAACTTCAAACTAATATTACGGATTTTGGTAGTCTTTCTTACTTCGATCACTGGCCCTATCAGTGCTGATGCTGATGTCGCGACGGAGGAAGTAGAAAAGTACCTCAACGAAAACGAGATCAAAACAGTCAGCTTTTGGTCTTTTAATTATATATATCCGAATACGGAAAATAGTAGTCTGAATTCTATTTCTCTGGCATCAGCACCAAGCATCTGGCCCCGTCTTATCAAGGGTTTTGGCATGCCCGATATTGAATCTGGCCCAGAAACAACCTTTTATGTTGTCAAAAAGGGAGACACACTGTCCCGCTTGTCGAAACGGTACGGTGTCACAATCAAAACCTTAAAGGACCAAAACAGACTTAAAGGGTCACTCATCCGCATAGGGCAAAGGTTAGTTGTCAAAAGGGGAAACCAAGGTAAACGCGTCAAGCAATTCGAAACGCGCTACAAAAATAACCTTAAATATGTCACAAGAATTTTTAATCGTAGTCAAAAATACATACACTACATTCTCGGCGAATTAGAAAAAAGAAATATGCCAACAGAGTTAGCTTTGCTACCTATGATTGAGAGTGCCTACTACCCGGTAGCATACTCTCGAGCACACGCGGTTGGACTTTGGCAATTTATCCCGTCAACTGGGAAGAATTATGGACTGATACAGAACTGGTGGCGAGATGATCGTCGAGATGTTTTGGCTTCTACTCGAGCTGCGCTAGACTACCTCGAGACGTTACACAAGGAGTTTAACGACTGGCAGCTAGTTTTAGCCGCATATAATTGGGGGGAAAACGGATTAAGACGATCGATCAAAAGAAATCAAAAACAAGGTCGTGGGACTTCTTATTTTGACTTAAGAATGCCCAATGAAACAAGAAACTACGTTCCTAAATTACAGGCGATTAAAAATATCGTGCTTGAATCACACACGGGATCCCTCAATCTTCCTCACGTCGCGGATTATCCCTACTTCACCCCTGTGGCTGTTCCCTATTTGATGGATATAAATGTGGCGGCAAAGCTAGCAGAAATAGACTTAGAAGAATTTGAAATGCTAAATCCATCTCATAATCGTCCTGTATACACTGGGATGACTGATAGCTATATCCTAATACCAACCGATCGCGTTAACCTATTTAAAAGCAACTTAGAAAATATAGAATCTCCGATATTAAATTGGGGTACATACAAATTTAAAAAAGGAGACACACTGTCTCAGACTGCCGAACGATTTTCGATCAGTTTAGATAAACTTAGGGCTATTAACGGACTTAGGCCATATGTACCTATCCAAGAAGGTCGATCAGTACTAATTCCTTGGCCGAGCAACCTAGGGATTTCTAATCTTGAAAAAACTTGGAAACTTTCCGAATTTAACCATCCAAGCTCACTTTATGGAAAAGAATTTGTTTACCGCATTAAACGAGGGGATACTCTATCTGGCATTGCGAAACGTTATGGCGTCTCCATCCAAGCAATAAAAGCCTGGAACAAATTACGTTCCAATATGATTCGAGTGGGAAAAAAACTCGTGATTTATAAAGACCTATCGGTCCCGCGTGTATCAAAAATGCTCGAGGGTTAAAATATAATTCACGCACTCAAAGAAACGGTGAAATAATGGGATTCCTATCAGACAAGAAAATACTTATAACCGGTTTACTTAGCACCAGATCAATAGCATACGGTATTGCAACAGCCGCCCTTCGAGAAGGGGCCACACTGGCGTTTAGTTACGCAGGTGGCGAAAAAATAGAAAAACGAGTTAAAGAGCTCGCTAAAGATTTTAGTACTGATCTGGTTCTACCTTGTGATGTCGGCAGTGACGCACAAATAGAGAGTCTAGCGAATTCGCTAAAAAAAGAATGGGGGGGCATTGATGGTCTCGTGCATTCAATTGCTTTCGCACCGAGAGAGTCATTGAGCGGCCAGTATCTCGATTCAGTTAGCAGGGAATCGTTCCAAATAGCTCACGATATCAGTTCTTACAGTTTTTCCGCGTTAGCAAAAGCAACCCGCCCTCTTATGCTGGGTCGTAATGCTTCACTTCTAGCCTTAACATATCTTGGTTCGCAGCGAGCGTTTCCAAGCTATAACGTAATGGGACTTGCCAAAGCGAGTTTAGAGGCGAATGTCCGTTACATGGCGCATAGCCTAGGCGTTGACGGGATTAGGGTTAATGCTATCTCAGCAGGTCCTATCAAAACACTAGCAGCAGCTGGTATTGGGAGTTTCTCTAAGCTGCTTTCATTTGCTGAAAAAGCGTCACCGCTGAAGAGAAACGTCACTATCGATGAAGTTGGCAATGCCGCAGCATTTTTACTTAGCCACCTCGCAAACGGTATCACTGGGGAAATCACTTACGTTGACGCAGGATTCAATACTGCGGGCGTTGCTCCGCTAGATTAAGGGCAATTCCGCTCTTAATCAGTTATAGCTGACGAGTCGCTTTTAATTCGAACGTTAGCTTTCTCACGTAAACTCGCAATGTAGGCGTCCATCTGTTGTTGATTTAACATTGACTCCAGCTGCCTTTTCGCCGTTGCTAAATCATCGTCTGTAACCTCTTCCACGTCCTGAACCTTAGAAACGCGAAAAATCACATAACGTCCATCATCAATGGGCATTCCAATGTGAGCCGGCAAATCGTCTTTCGAAACCCCAAAAACAGCTCTTAACCCTTCAGGATGAAGTCCTTGTCGCTTTACAAGGGTAACCATGCCTGGCTTTGACCACTCCCCATCCACAATTTCCTGGCCGTTGACAAGTTTTTCAAGGGCAAATTCTCCCTCAGTAATCGTTTTATCTAGCGCACCCTGTGACTGAAGGAAGTCCTTAACCTCGGACGCCACCTCTTCAAAACCCATTTCCTCTTCAACAGCGTACTCAACCACTCTCGCAGCGACTAAAGTCTTCGGTTGAACTTCAAAGGCTTCTGTATTGCGTTTTTCATCTAGTGATTCAGCCGAAAAAATGGCTTGTAAAAGCTCTGGCTTATCAAGTAGCGCGTTATAGCCTGCACTGTCAC
>CBFIFN010000127.1:0-3320 GCA_965661885.1 uncultured Burkholderiales bacterium
ATTCAAAGATTTTCGTGAGCTTGATCGGGATGCAATGCTTGATGGCGTGACTATGAATATGGTTACACCGATTGAGCTGATTCAAAAAGTTATTGACCACATGATTTCTCAGCAATTTGGTCGCATTATCAATATCACCTCTATGAGCGTGAAAATGCCAGTTCCAGGTTTGGATCTTTCTAGCGGAGCTAGAGCTGGCCTGACTGCTTTTCTGGCAGGCGTTTCTAGAACAATTGCTGACCAAAACGTCACCGTTAATAATATCCTCCCTGGTTTTTTTGATACTGATCGATTAAGAGGTGGTTTAGAGTCATGGGCAAAAAACAACGGCGTCGACGTCGAAGAGGTTGCCAAGGACCGGATGTCACAAATTCCAGCTAAGCGTTTTGGAGTTCCTGACGAATTCGGCCAAACATGCGCTTTTTTATGTAGCGCGCATGCGGGTTACATTACTGGTCAGAGCTTGCTAATTGACGGAGGGGTCTACAACAGCGCCTTCTAGTAAGGCATTGGTGCTAGATCCATTATGGCCTCTCCAGAATGATCCTGGAGGCTTCTTGTGAAACATATTCTTTTCTAAATTCTTCAAATGGCTTTTGAGGCGTCGTTTCGATTTCACTCTGTCGCCTTATCGATGCAATTGCGTTATTCGTGAGTTCAGTGAGTCTATTTTCAGATAAATCACGCGTTTTCAGATTGTTTGTATATTGCGAGGATAGATTCATAATGAAGTCAAAATAAGAGCCGTTATGATTGTCTAAATCATTTAATATCCTCGCGGAGGGTGTTTGTTCAGGGTTGATTAGTTTGCTTATAGCGCGCTCGATGGCTTGAGTATGTATTTTTGTGTCGTTGGCCGTATCCAACTTTAGCGCCAAGGGCTCACACGCTTTTATAATGTCTTCTCCCCATGACTTTACTGATACATAGTTGTTATTTCGGGTGAGCTTAAGCGCCGGATCTCTACCTCTTTCCGCAGTGAGGTACTGATTTTCACTATCAGATCGATTTTCCTCTGGCGAATCCTCGGAGCTCTTTGAGGTAAGGCAAAAGAGCAAGAAGGTATCAAGAAATGCTATGGTTTCTCGACTAATTCCAATATCTTCATAGGGGTCAAGGTCAATGCAGCGAACTTCGACATACTCGACTCCTCTTCGGTTTAAAGCGAGCAAAGGGCGTTCACCCGACTGAATGGGCTGCTTAGGACGTATAGTTCCGTAGAATTCGTTCTCAATTTGCAAAAGCGCATCTGAAAGTTGCACGTGGCGTTTGTTGTTGGTTAAGCCGATTGCCGCATAGGGTGGGTAAGGCTGGGTGAGTGCATCGTATAACGAACGAGCATAACTAGAGAGGCTGTTATAGCTTACGTTTATTGCGGATTGAGCGTCGCTTTGGTAACCCAGAGGTCCCATACGAAGGGAAGTCGCATAGGGCAAATAGCGAGTTCCTTTAGCTAAATTTTTTAAATGATGGACTCGTCCTTCAACAAAACAGTCACACACTGCTGGAGAGGCCCCAAACAGATAAAGCAATAACCAGGCATGCCGACGGAAATTACGAATGAGCGAGAAGTAATGTTCATTTTTAATTGTAATAAGTTCACTGCGGTCTTGCGACTGACCAAAAATTCGTGACCAGGTATCGTTAGCCAGTGAAAAATTGTAATGTATTCCAGAAATGGTTTGCATTTTTGAGCCATAGCGAACGGCTAAACCATTTCTATAAACCGTTTTGGCCGTTGCAATATTCGAGTTGCCGAACTGTGCAATTGGAATTTGATCGTCTTGTGGAAGCATGCAGGGCATACTCGAGCACCAAAGGTGTTCGTGCGAAATATGACGACTGACAAACTGGTGAATTTCTCGCAGCTGTCTGAGGCAGGTATCGACCTGTTCATGTGTATCGGTAATTAACTCGAGCTGGGATTCGCTAAAGTCCGTCGTGATGTTTGTATGTGTGAGTGCTGAACCCAAATTAACCGGGTGGGGTTGTTGGCTGAGCTGACCTGAAATGGAGACACGTAAACTTTCCTTCTCGATTCCTCTTTTCAAAGTGCTGAGATCCTTGGTGGAGAGGCGGTCTAGTTCTAAGTTGCTCATAGGGCGTTTTATATTATGTTTCAGGTTTAGTTGCGTTTAAACTCGACGTTAGTCCTTTGACATATGATATCTTGTCTTGCATCTTAATTCTTGCTCGGTATTGCAGATTTATACCCAGTCTTGGATGAATTCAGTCGATCCTTATTTGTGCATATGCCCTCTGATTTTGAAAATTCCAAACCGAGTAGTCTATTCGTTTTGTTCTGTATCTTTTCCGTAATCACCTTACAGGGTTTTGGTGGAGTTATATCGGTGATGCAGCGTGATCTGGTTGATCGGCGAGGGTGGTTCTCGCAGCCAGAGTTTTTGGATATGATTTCATTGGCTCAAGTGCTACCTGGACCTAATGTGTGCAATCTGGCGATGATGGTCGGCGATCGATTTTTTGGCTTGAGGGGGGCTCTATCGGCGTTACTAGGAATGCTGCTCTTTCCAATGGTCATAATTTTATCCCTTTCGGGAAGCTACGAGTTTATCGCCTCTGACACGAGCGCGGCGGGTGCTATCAAAGGAATGTCCCTTGTTGCCGTCGGCATGACTTTGGGAACGGCCTTACGATTATTTTCTGGAATAAATACCGAGGTCATGGGTCGAGTATCGCCATTGCTAATTATTCTTATTGTTTTCTACTTGGTCGGTTATTTGCGTGTTTCAGTTGTATGGGCACTGTTGTTCGTTGGCACGGGATCTTTTTGGTGGGCGCGGCGATCGCTTAAATTACGAAAAAAATAGTGGTTGATTCTTGAGTTTTTCCGATTGGATAGTGTTATTAAGTCAGTTTGGCTTCCTCTCTTTCTTGGCGGTTGGTGGAGTTATGGCTATCGCCCCTGATATGTATCGGGCGGTTGTTGAAGATTTTTCCGTGGTGTCGAATGACGAGTTTTTAGCGGCGGTTACGTTAGGTAAGCTGTCGCCAGGTCCGAATGCTCTGTTTGTAGCTATCTTGGGTTATCAAATCGCCGGCCTGCTTGGGGCGCTGTTGGTTATGTTCACGATGATTGCTCCGACTGCGATAGTTGCATTTCTTGCTATAAGATGGCGTGAAAAAAATAAAAATCGTTTATCAGTTCAATCATTTTCTATCGCTTCGGCTCCGGTTGTGGTGGGTTTATTGTGTTCAACAGGGTTTATTCTGATGAATAGTTTTTCGCAGGTCTATGAGCTCATTTGCGTGTTGGTAGTAGCTTTCTTGGTCTGGAAAACACGATTACCGTTAATGGT
>CBFIFN010000128.1:0-306 GCA_965661885.1 uncultured Burkholderiales bacterium
AGTTCGTAAGGATAAATAGGCCCCTGTGAAGGGCCTATTTATTATTGAACCTAGGCCCCAGTGAATGCCTGAATCCCAGTTTGAGCTCGTCCTAAAATTAATGCATGAACGTCATGAGTGCCCTCGTAAGTATTTACTGCCTCCAAGTTCATCACATGTCGTATAACCTGGTATTCATCAGAAATACCGTTCCCTCCGTGCATATCACGAGATGTGCGAGCAATGTCTAGTGCCTTACCGCAGGAGTTTCGTTTAACTAGGGAAATCATTTCTGGTGTTCCCTTTTCAAGGTCTAAAAGTCTGCCG
>CBFIFN010000128.1:316-3249 GCA_965661885.1 uncultured Burkholderiales bacterium
TGATTGGCCGCTAGGGGCCGCCTAAATTGGGTACGATTTAACGTATACTCGCGGGCCGCCACCCAGCAAAACTCTGCTGCTCCGAGTGCGCCCCAAGATATTCCATACCTGGCTTTATTCAAACAGCCAAATGGGCCAGATAAACCCCTTACGTTAGGCAATATATTTTCCTCAGGCACAAAGACATCAGCCATGACTATCTCACCTGTGATGGATGCTCTCAGACTGAATTTACCATTTATTTTTGGAGTTTCAAGGCCTGCCATGCCACGCTCTAGGATAAATCCCCTAATTGTCTGTGACTCATCTTTAGCCCACACAACTAAAACGTCAGCCACGGGTGAATTCGTAATCCACATTTTTGCACCGTTTAGTTTCCATCCTCCGGGTACCTTGACTGCTCGGGTGATCATACTTCCGGCATCTGATCCATAATCAGGTTCAGTCAGTCCAAAGCAACCGATTTTTTTTCCTGATGCTAAGTCAGGCAGATATTTTTGACGTTGTTCCTCGCTTCCGTAAGTAAATATTGGATACATTACGAGGCTCGACTGGACACTCATCATTGATCGATAACCAGAATCTATATACTCAATTTCTCGTGCAATTAGGCCGTATGACACGTGGTTTACACCGGCACACCCATACCCTTGTATTGTTGAACCTAAAAACCCCATTTCACCCATTTCATCAAAAACCGAACGGTCAAAACTCTCGTTACGATTGGCCTCAATAATTCTAGGTGATAGTTGATTTTTGCAGAAGTCACGAGCACTATTAGCGATCAACCTTTCATCTGCTTCAAGTTGGTCATTCAGTAAAAATGGATCTCTCCAATCGAATTCAGCCATTAGTGTGCTTTCCAGTTAACTATGTGATTATTTAGGTTAGTGTAACGTTAACTTCACCTATTTGCCCGAAATCCAGATCTATAAAGTCGCCCGGTTTGATGCAAAATGGTAATACGCAGGTGCCAGTCGTTATGATTTCTCCTGCTTTTAGTCCAATTTTTTCTTGACTTAATTCATTTGCAATCCACGTCAATGCTAGACGAGGGTCACCTAAGACGTTTTTACCAACGCCTTTTTCCTTAACGACGCCATTCACTGATGCGTCGACTTGATGCTCCCGTAAATCAATACTTCTCCAATCGGCAGTTGTTTTTTCTCCGAGGATAAACCAACTTGCACAGGCGTTGTCCGCGATGAGTTGTATCTCTCCTGCAGTTTCAAAATTAAGATATCGAGAGTCTGGGATTTCAATCGCTGGGTGGAGTGTATCAACTGCGCTTAAGACTTCGTCTACCGTGTATGCCGACTTCTTTATCGGTAAGTCGTCGCCCAATTTAAAACAAAACTCGGCCTCAGCTACTCGCATGATGTTTGGTCCGAGAGTCAAGTTATCCCCTGTAACTCTTGATCGATAATCAAGAAGACGTCCGGCCAGAGGGCCTGAAACACCAATGTGGTTTTGTCCATTTTCACTAGTCGCTGCGATCTTCCAGCCTATTTGTTCAGACCGCGACATTTCCGTCACACGTTTTTGAATCTCATAAGCAGAGTTTTTGTTTTCTGGCTTACAGTCTTTTGGTAAGTTTGAGATAGTTTTGCCAGTATTCCAGCAGTCCCAAATAATTTGAGCTGCCTTATCAATTAGTTTTTGGTCCATTATGTCTTTAATATTGCGGTTGATATATTTTTATTTGGCGATTTCACGATATTTCGTAGTTGTTTATTTCGGATAAGGCGATTTAAGTTTTCGGCCATAAACTTTGTCCTTCGTCGAATTAAGGCATCAGTCCACGCTGAGGCGTGAGGGGACATAATGACATTATCCAATTGACCGAAGTCAAAGCGCGAAGGCGGGGTATTAACTTTATCGATTTTCGGATATTGGTACCAGGTATCTATGACGGCTCCCCCAATAATCCTCTCCTTGCACGCGACGTATAAGGCCTCTTCATCAACGATGGGTCCTCTCGCGATATTGATGATAATCGACGATGCTTTCATTTTATTTAGTTGAGATTTAGTGATTAGATTTTTAGTTTCAGAGGTTAAAGGTGCAGATATTAGGAGAAAATCACTAGTCTTTAACATTTCGTTTAATCGACCTAGTGGATAGAAGGCATTTGGTTTTATCCCCGACAAGGGTTTTCTTGGCCCACAGCCAATGACTTTTAGGCCAAAAGGCTTTGCTCTCTTGGCAACTTCTTTTCCGATATTTCCGTAACCTATAATGCCGATTGTTTTGCCATAGAGTTCACCGTGTGTGGGTCCAAATAGGTGAGATCCAGTCCAGTTATTTTTTCGCAAGTTTTGGTCCATTTGAGGAAGCCTTATGACGGACTGTAAAATTGCAGCCATCACATATTCTGCAATCGGAATTTCATGCTCGAACACATTACAAACTGATGTTTGCGATGGAATGGTAGTGAAGTCGATACCATCTAAACCTGCCCCAGGGAGTTGGATCAATTTCAAACGGTCGCACGTTGCGCCAGGATGAACCCAATCCATAGAGATCACGGCGTCAACTTTCTGGATCTCCCTTAACCAATGACCCGACTCGAGATGATTAGTCGCTTTGACTTGCCATTGTGGGTCCAAGAACGATGCTAGATCGCGTAAGCGTGTTTCTAGATCAACTTCCCGGATTAAAAGTTTCATCGGTTAAATTTGTCTTATTCCGAGGTGGAGTACATATACGAACCGTAAGGTTTTTAGGAGGGCTCTTGGATCTACCAGTAACCATATTGGTCTGGCTCCGCATGATTAAAATATTTGCATTTCAATCACACTTTGACCTAATTTTATAAATCACGCTGACATTTTTTTAATCTTGCTAAGGAGCAGTTGGACAATTGTTGGTGCCGGGAGGGGGAATCGAACCCCCACAGTGTTTCCACCGGCGGATTTTGAATCCGCTGCGTC
>CBFIFN010000129.1:0-3216 GCA_965661885.1 uncultured Burkholderiales bacterium
AAAAACAGTTAACCGCTAAATCTCGAGCAATAATCGGGACGGATCTTCAAGGGCCTCTTTAATTGCTACTAGGAACAAGACTGCCTCTCTTCCATCAATAATCCGATGGTCGTAAGATAGCGCTAAGTAATTCATCGGCCTCACGACGACCTGCCCATCCTCAACAACGTCTCTATCCTTAGTTGCGTGAATACCGAGAATGGCGGACTGCGGAGGGTTAATGATCGGGGTTGACAACATCGAACCGAAGACCCCGCCGTTAGAAATGGAGAATGTACCGCCAGTTAACTCATCTATAGTGAGCCGGCCTTCCTGAGCGCGCTTTCCAAAATCACTGATATTTTTCTCAATTTCAGAAAAAGCCATGTTGTCCGCATTTCGAATAATCGGCACTACAAGGCCTCTGGGGCTACCTACAGCCATCCCCACATCAAAATACCCGTGATATACGATGTCGTCACCGTCTACCGATGCGTTGACTACTGGGTACTTTTTAAGGGCAGCTACAACAGCCTTTACGAAAAAAGACATAAAACCTAATTTCACCCCATGTTCTTTTTCAAACTGAGCCTTATAACGACTTCTTATGTCGATAACCGGCTGCATATTTACTTCATTAAAAGTGGTCAAAATGGCCGCCGTCGCTTGCGACTCGAGTAGCCTCTCTGCGACACGCTGTCTCAATCGAGACATAGGAACACGCTGCTCGGCTCTTCCCTTTATATCGATCTCAACGCTTGCTGGCTTGCCAACGCTTTTTTCAGGATGAGTTTTTTGAATTGTCGAGGCGGCAATAACATCACCTTTGGTGATTCGTCCCCCTCGTCCTGTCCCAGAAACCTTGCCTAGTGAAACGTTTTTTTCAGCGGCTAGCTTCTTCGCGGCCGGCATAAGGACAGCACCTTGGTTCGCGGATACCGACGATTTAATTTCGACGTCATTTGTCCCGGCAGTCTGATTGCTTTTATCCTCGATTGCGTCCGTATCAATTCGCGCGATGATTTCGTTAGCAGCGACTAATCCACCCTCTCCCTTAACGATCTCCGTTAAAATCCCGGACTGAGGGGCAGGTAGCTCTAACACTACCTTATCCGTTTCAATATCGATCAGATTTTCATCTCTTTTGACGTACTCCCCCTTTTGCTTGTGCCAAGACAATAGCGTAGCCTCAGCAACAGATTCAGATAGTGCAGGAACTCTAACTTCAATCAGCATGACCTCTCCCAGGTATGGTTAGTCGCGAAAAATTGTAACTATTAATCATTTAAACCTAGTGCCGCATTCAATACGGCATTTTGGCGCTTAGCATGAAGAGCAGAATACCCTCCAGCTGGAGACGCAGAAGATGCTCGCAAGGCGTAAGTAAGTTTTTGCCCTTTGAGCAGATGTCGCTCAATATAATGTTGAATTCTGTGCCAAGCCCCCTGATTCCCTGGCTCTTCCTGACACCAAACTATCTCTTTAGCATTTTTGTATAACTCAATCTGCTCCTTGAATGCATCGTGTGGAAATGGATAAAGCTGTTCCAGTCTAACAATGGCGATATGATCCAAAGATTTATCATTTCTGATTGCATTAAGCTCAAAATAAATCTTACCACTGCAAAATACCACGCGTTTCGCCTTCGATGCTTTGGACTCATCGGTGTCTGGAATGAGCACTTTGAACTCACCATTCACGAGGTCGTCCAGCGATGATATAGATTCCTTATGTCTGAGCAGACTTTTTGGACTGATCACAATTAGGGGCTTACGGTAGGGCCGCAGCATTTGGCGTCGCAACACGTGGAACATTTGGCTCGGCGTGGAAGGAATACAGATTTGCATGTTGTAATCAGCGCAAAGCTGAAGATATCGTTCTATTCTTGCAGATGAATGTTCCGGTCCCTGCCCTTCATATCCATGCGGCAACATCATGACAAGACCACACATTCGGCCCCACTTTACCTCACCAGAGGCAATGAACTGATCAATGACGACTTGCGCTCCATTCGCAAAATCACCGAATTGTGCCTCCCAGACAACTAGCTCATTTGGCTCAGTGGTTGCATAACCATACTCAAAGCCAAGGACAGCTTCCTCAGACAAAAGCGAATCAATAACCGTAAAACTAGGTTGCCCTCTCTCAATATGCTCTAACGGAATATAGACCCCATCATTAGCGTACTGCCTACTTTGATCATGTAAAACAGCATGCCGATGAAAAAAAGTACCTCGGCCACTATCTTGTCCTGATAAACGAATTCCAAACCCTGCTTTAAGAATTGACGCATAAGCAAGGTTTTCTGCCATTCCCCAATCGAGAGGTAATTTACCTTGCGACATCAACAGACGGTCATTCATAATTTTTTGAACGCGGGGATGAATCTCAAACTCATCAGGAAAAGACGTCAACTTCCCAGCCAAAGCCCTGATGGAACGTAAGGTTAAGCTTGTTTTTGCCGAATGTGTCCATGGAATATTTTGATAAGGCGACCAGTCCACCGTAAAGGGTGGTTTGAAATTCGCTAGGACTGTTTTGTTAGTATGATGCCCGCCGTCTAGCGCTTCTCTAAAATTACGGATCATACCCTCGGCTTGTTCAGCTTCAAGAGTACCTTCGATGAGAAGTCTATCAGCATATTTCTTCCTGGCACCTGGATGTTTTTTTACTAATCCATACATCCAAGGTTGAGTTACCATCGGCTCGTCCTGCTCGTTATGACCAAGTTTTCTGAAGCAAACAAGATCAATGACGACATCTCTCCCAAACTCCAGTCGATAATCGAGCGCAATCTCAGTGATGAAAGCGACGGCCTCCGGATCGTCTCCGTTCACATGAAAAACAGGGGCGTCAATCATCTTGGCGATATCACTACAATACAACGTCGAGCGAACATCTCGAGCATCTGATGTGGTAAAACCAATCTGGTTGTTCACTATGATGTGAACCGTGCCACCCGTTCGGTATCCTCTCGTTTGAGAGAGGTTTAATGTTTCCATGACAACGCCCTGTCCCGCAAACGCGGCGTCTCCGTGAATTAGTATCGGAAGCACTTCTCTTCCGTCAGGGTCATTACGACGGTGCTGCCGCGCCCTAACTGACCCCTCAACTACTGGATTTACAATCTCCAAGTGAGACGGGTTAAAAGCCAAAGATACGTGCATTGGTCCGCCGGGTGTCATAAGATCAGACGAAAATCCTTGATGGTATTTCACGTCACCTGCTGGAAGTTGG
>CBFIFN010000130.1:0-3180 GCA_965661885.1 uncultured Burkholderiales bacterium
CGTCGCCGTAAAAGTACCCGCGGACAGCACATACCTTCAGCGGTTTTACCTTAGTGTTCCACGGGATCATCCCGCGGCTAAAGGTTCGCTCACGCCACTTAAGCTTTGGGTTAATGACGTTCTTAGTGGCAGTCGTGCATCAAGTAAAACAATATTTAACGGAGTGAAAAAATGACGGAAAGACCTTTGACAGGCTGGCATGTTTTCTTGATCTTTTTCATGCTTTTCACCGCTATTATTTCTGCAAACGCTCTTCTCGCGTTTCACGCTGTACGCAGTTTTCCAGGACTAGAAGTGCAAAATTCTTATATTGCCTCTCAAAACTTTGAGGAAAAAAGATTTGCTCAAATTAATCTGGATTGGACGGTCAAAATAAAAACGACAAATAATCAACTCGATGTTGCCTTTAGTAAAGGTAGACTTCCAATAACACCTCTTATCGAACATGCACAGCTGTCTCGGCCGGCGGGTATGCACGATGATCAAGCACTCGATTTTGTCTATGATGGACGTCATTTTACAACTCTTGTTGACTTGCAAGCTGGGCGATGGGTTTTGCGGCTTAAGGCTAGATCTGAGGATGGTACATTATTTCAGAAGCGTTTTGTTTTCGAAGTTCCCAAATGAGCCTAAACTCATCTCCTACCAATTCCCCTAATATCTCTGGAAACACCCATACGATGGGATCTTCAGACCCCAAGACAGTTTTTATCTCTGTGCCGGGTATTCGATGCGCGGCGTGTATAGCAAAGGTAGAAAGCCAGCTCGAAGCAGTTGAGGGCGTTTCTCGGGCACAGGTCAACTTGTCCCGAAAGCGAGTTGAAGTCACCACGGCTTCTTTGCCAGTTGAATACCTTATTAATCGACTTGCGGCTGTGGGTATTGAGGGCCATGCACTGAACGCCTCAATGACATCTGCTTCAAAAGACTACGAAGCCCAAAAATTGTTAATACGTCTTGCCGTTGCCGGGTTTGCCATGATGAATGTAATGCTTTTATCAGTTGCAAACTGGTCTGGGGCCAGCGGAACAATTCGCGAATTATTTCATCTAATTTCAGGAACAATCGCCCTACCGGCCGCGCTTTACTCGGCTCAGCCATTTTTTAAAAATGCTTTGGCAGGGGTGAAAACCTGGTCGTTGAACATGGATGTGCCGATCTCACTGGCAATACTACTAGCATCTGTTTTGTCTCTTTATGAAATGTTAAACAGTGGTGAGAAAATTTATTTTGACGCCGCTTTGTCATTGACATTTTTTTTACTATTGGGACGCTATCTGGACTACATGACGCGGAAGAGAGCGCGTTCTGCAACGGAAGACTTATCAGCTTTGGAGGTTCACTCGGCTGATCGCATAAGTAATGGCCGAGTCGAACGGGTGGCTACAAAAAATTTGAAGATTAACGATGTAGTACAGGTCTCATCTGGCATGCAGTTTCCCGTCGACGGGTACCTTCAAAAAGGATCTACGCTAATTGACCGTTCGATGCTGACCGGTGAAACCATGCCAATTCTAATTTCAAAAGGTGCGCGAGTACACGCAGGCGAAATTAATGTTGGAGCTCTAGCTCAAGTTTCTGTTTGTGCAGTGGGGCGTGACACCACCATGCAAAGATTGTCTGAGTTGATCTCTAATGCAGAAAACCCCAGCAATAAATATACTAATCTAGCAGACCGAGCAGCACGGATCTATGCGCCAGCGGTTCATATTTTAGCAACAACTGCATTTGTGGTATGGTTATGGATTAGTGGTGACGCACGCCTTGCGCTGAATATTGCAATTGCGGTTTTGATTATAACCTGCCCCTGCGCACTTGGATTGGCCGTGCCGGCGGTAAGCATTGCAGCTATTGGTAAATTATTTAGCAAAGGGTTCTTAGTCAAAGATGGAGATGCACTGGAACGTTTAGCTGAAATAGATACGTGCTTATTTGATAAAACAGGAACTTTGACGCTAGCGTCGTTTCAAATGGCAACTAACCATCTGTCGGAGACCGAAAAGTCTATAGCGCTAGCACTTGCCCAAGGCTCGCATCACCCGCTTTCAAAAGGTCTAGCTGCTGCATTGTATAATATCGAGCCTGCGGAGGTAGTGGAAATTGAAGAAATTATCGGCTCAGGTATGAAGGCACGCTACCATGGTGAGGTGGTAAAACTTGGCAGCACGACTTGGCTAGGAGCAAATCATAAAGGTTTGGGGTTAAAGGTTGGAAATCAAGCCCCCAGAAATATACCGACACGAGAAGTACTCAGGCCCGGAATTCAAAAAATGATTATTGATATGAAAAAACTTGGCATCAGCCTGTGCATTTTGAGTGGAGATCATGCTGAAAATGTCAAAAATATGGGGGAAAAACTGGGAATTACGACTTTGATCCCCAATGTAAATGCGGAGGAAAAACATACCTATGTGTCAAGTTTGACCGCTGAAGGCCATAAAGTTTTAATGGTGGGTGATGGTTTAAATGATACAGCCGCTCTAGCAACAGCCCATGCATCGATTGCGCCAGCGAGTGCGCTTGATGCCTCTCGCAACGTAGCAGATATAGTGGTTTTAAGCCAAGATTTTAGCAATTTGGCCTCTGTTATCATTACCGCTAAAACAGCCATCCGACTATCTAAACAAAATTTTTTAATCGCGGCTTGCTACAATATTATAGCTGTGCCGCTAGCGCTTTTGGGCATGGCTACGCCCCTTATTGCTGCGATTGCAATGTCTGCTTCATCTCTTACCGTTTTGATGAATGCGTTCAGATTGAAAAGTATAAAATGAATATACTAATAATCTTAATACCAGTTTCTTTATCCCTTGGCATTTTAAGCTTACTGGCATTCCTCTGGACGGTTGTTTCCAGCCAATATGATGATTTTGATGGGGCGGCTGAAAGGATGTTGATCGATAAAGATTTAAAGGAATACAAAAAAAGCTGAATTAGGACCTAAAATCAGTTTTACAAACAAACCTCACGGAATGATGATTAACGCGCACCTACGAAAATTTGACGGGTCGATTTCTTGAATTCATTCTTTGGTTTTTGATGATGAAACTTGAGACCCTATTCATCACGCATAAGCCTGCTTGCTCGTATTTACATAAGCTCAAAATATTATGGTTGTGAAAGTAAGATGCGGTATCGTGGGTTGTGTGCTCCCGCAACCAACAAAAATAACGCCAAATC
>CBFIFN010000131.1:0-3134 GCA_965661885.1 uncultured Burkholderiales bacterium
TTCATCAGCCATGGCGACAAGCGCGGTCTTTTTGGTTTCTGTATTTGCTGAGGCGATAGCTCGGCTGGCCTTTTTAGCCGTTTCGCCTAGATCTCTCAAATGGTGATTTGGATTCATGTTTTACGCTCTGTTTTTATAAAGATAGTTTACAGGTAAATTCAAATCTAAATCATGCGCTTGGCGGCATAAATTTGAGCCCCAACTCTATTAAGTTTTCCCATGGCTTGCCAGGCAATAAACCTTTAATTTGCTTATCTATCTTGGAGGCTTGAACAACCGCTTGTCGTAACCTGCTGACCGCCACTTTGCGCACTGCGTTTGGAATCAACTTTTGTCTTAGCCCCCAAGCTCCTCCTTTTGCGCAAGCGCTGCGCATATCCATTCCTTCATTCAGCGCTATTTTTACTTTGAGTAAAATTTTCGCCTCTTCCGCTAGGATCCAAAGCACGAGAGGAGCAGCCGCTCCCTCTTTTTCCAAGCCTCTAATTATTTTTATTAAAAGTGTTTTATCTCCATTAAGAACAGCGGGTCCTAGATCGAATGGGTCAAATCGAGCAACATCAACAACCGCAGTTTTGACGCTATCGGCTGATAAGTGTCCTTCCGGTAACAATAACCCTAATTTAAGTATTTCTTGATGAGCGGCGATGAGGTTTCCCTCCACGCGGTCTGCAAGCAGTAGCAGACTGTTTTGGTCCATGGTTTGATTTTGTTGTTTTAGACGATGCGCGATCCATTGAGTGAGGTGCTCTCTATATATTTTTTTGACCTCTATCTCGATACCAGCATTTACAAGCGCGCTAAACCATTTTGATGATCGAGTGCTTCGATCGAGTGTCGGAAGAGTGACTAAAGTAATCGTATCTTCTGGCAGTTTTTGCACGTAATTGTGTATTGCATCGCCTCCAGATTTTCCGGGTTTGCCGGATGGAATTCGTAGGTCGACGATTTTCTTTGATGAAAATAATGAGATGGATTGCGTTTGCTCTTTAAGCTTTGACCAATCAAACCTATTTTCAGCGACTAGAATATCGCGGTCCTCATACCCTTTGGATTTAGCGCTTTTTCTGATTAGGTCGGTCGCTTCAAGATTTAGTAAAGACTCATTTCCGTGTACCACATAAAGAGGACGTAAATCGCTCTCTAGGTGTTTGGGCAGATCAATGGCATTAATTTGCATGAATGTGGTCAGCTAGTTGCGTTGAGCTTATAAATCAAGCTTTCAATACGGTCTGGGTGCTGTGCTTTAAGAATTTTTTTCGTGATTGTGACTGCCTCTCTCAAGTCCGATGTGAGTACTTTTTGCTTGACGGCTAATAGATGGGCGGGATGCATTGAAAATGTACGTAGTCCCATTCCAAGAAGTAGGCGAGTGATAGATGGATCACCCGCGATCTCCCCGCAAACAGCAACTGGTTTACTCGCCCGATTGGCGCACCCGATGATGTATGAGAGCAATTGCAGAATTGCTGGATGTAGAGGGTCATATAAGTGAGCTACGGTATCATCAGTTCGATCGATAGCTAGAGTGTACTGAATTAGGTCATTAGTCCCAATCGAGACAAAATCAAGTTTTTTGAGAAATGAGTCTATTGATAAGGCTGCGGCCGGGACCTCAATCATTCCTCCGATCGTAATCTCACCGTCATATTTGATGCCGTCGACATCGAGCGACTCTTTAGCCTCAGCAATGAGGTGAAGAGCTTGGTCAATCTCGTGTACGTTCGAGAGCATAGGAATTAGTATCCGAATATGACCGTACTGAGAGGCTCTCAGAATTGCTCTTAACTGATGATGAAAAAGGCGAGGCTCAGCAAGACAGAGCCTAATAGCACGCTGACCGAGAGCTGGGTTAGCGGCCACTCGTGTGAACCCATCAGGTTGCTTATCTGCCCCCAAGTCGAAGGTTCTAATTGTGATGGGGGAGTTTTTCATATCACGCACAACGTGCCTATAAGCTTCAAATTGCTCGTCTTCTGATGGAAGGTCGCCTCGATTGAGGAATAAGAATTCGGTCCTAAAAAGCCCAACCCCAGTGGCTCCATTTTCCTTCGCAGACGAAACGTCCTCGGGAAGTTCTATATTGGCGTTTAATTCAATATCAGCCCCATCAATTGTGGTAGCTCGATTACGACGGAGCCTTTTTAGTTTTTGTTGTCCTAGTAACCACTGTTTACGTAGAACTTCATATTCGCTCAGAATAATTTCGTCAGGATTTACAATTACAACTCCTGCCGTTCCGTCAACAATGATGAGTTCATTCTCGCGAATAAGAGTTCTGGCTTGATGTAACGCAACAACAGAGGGGATATTAAGACTTCTTGCGACGATCGTTGTGTGGGAAGTCGCACCACCTAAGTCGGTAATGAAACCTGCATAGTTGTGTTGTTTAAAAAGGATCACGTCGGTGGGCGACATATCGTGAGCAACGATAATCGTATTTTTTTCCGCACTATTTATTGGGTTAGCGCCAGGTCGTCCGGAAAGTGCTTTCAACACCCTCTCCGCTACTTGCCGCACGTCGGCTTTTCTCTCTCGCAAATAGGCATCTTCAATTTTTGAGAATTGTTCTAGCAAATTGTCCAACTGTAATTTCAAGGCCCATTCCGCATTACAGTTCATCGAATCAATAATCTTCTTGGGTTCCTCTGACAAGGTGGAATCCTCCAAGATCATTTTGTGCAGATTGATAAACGCCTCAAATTCCGCCTCTGGAATATCTGCGGTCATCTGTTTTCTTAAATCTTTAAGCTCCTTTCCAACGCTTTTAATCGCTCGATCAAAGCGAGCTTTTTCGCTTCTAATTTTATTTTTTGGAACGCTATAATGCGCTACTTCTAAAAGCGCATGCGATGCGAGTTGAGCCCTGCCTATGGCGATACCGCCGGAAACGCCGGCGCCATGTATCGTAAAACTCATTTCATGAGCCTTTTTTTAGGTGCAGAATTTCTGATTCTTAATACTAATTGCAATTTATTGTCCTTCTCCGAAAAAATCTAAAACTAAATTTTTTATTGCTGCTACGGCCTCCTCTTCGTCTGGGCCATTAATTTCAATGTCAAGAAACACATTCTTTGCCGCCGCGAGCATCATGACTCCCATGATGCTTTTTGCATTAACTCGTTTTTCATCGC
>CBFIFN010000132.1:0-3080 GCA_965661885.1 uncultured Burkholderiales bacterium
CGGTGGTGCGATTAATATGCTCAGCACTCCAATTCCTGAAGATACGCAAGGTTTCTTTAATCAAGAAGTAGGGCAACACGGGTCCATGCGAACTCATGCGACTTATGGCAGCTCAAAGGAAAATTACGGGTTTCTTGTAGAGGGCCATATTTGGGAAAGCGATGGTTTTGACACGATACAAGATGAAACTGGTGACACCGGGTTTCGGAAAGATGATTTTTTAGCGAAGTTTCGCCTGAACAGCGATCGGGGCTTAGATATCTATCATGAGCTGAATTTCAAATACCAGTGGTCTGAAGAGTCATCAGATCAAACTTACGTTGGTTTGTCCGATGCATCGTTTAAAAACAATGCCCATGAGCGTTATGGCATGACGAAATACGACAATATGGATAATGATCATGAATCAATGTCCCTAAATTATGTGTTAGATGCTGGCGATTTTGAACTGAGTGCAACGGTTTATGAAAACGATTTTGCTCGCAATTGGTTTAAAGTCGATAAGATTGATAACAAAAAAGTATATGGAATTGGGAGCGGCATAAACAACATAATTGGTGCCGCAAATGAAGGAGATCTTGACGCGGCAGCTATCCTGAACGGAGAAAATTCGAAAGCTGTAGAAATAAAGCTTAAGAACAATAACAGAGTTTATGAGTCTAGCGGCATTGATTTAAAGCTCAGCTGGAGCAGTGAGATGCACTATGTCACTGCTGGATACCGAGAGACTGAAGATAGTGAAGACAGGATGCAATGGTATGCCACAGCAGATTGGATGAACGGAAAAATGGGGTCTTTAGTTGAAGGGGCTATGCCCGGTTATTCATCAAACAATCGACTCACTAGCGCTGATACATCAGCGTTCCATATTAGTGACGTAATTACGTTGGGCAATTTAACGGTAAACCTTGGCTATCGATCCGAAGAATGGACAATCGTTCAAGAAAGGTACGTAGATACGGCTAGAAGCGCTATTGCCACAGATAAAGGTTATCCTAAAACGCTGTCTGACTCTGATAACTCTCTATTTGGTTTCGGCGCTACTTACGATGTTAGTGATAACGTAAGCATTTATGGAGGATTCCACGAAGGGTTTACTCCTACTTCTGGGGGAGCTGACCCAGAGAGAGCGGATAACTCCGAAATTGGCGTAAGATACGCTTCAGGGGACACTTTTATTGATGTTGGCTATTTCAACACAGATTATCAAAATATGTTTGGTAGTTGCACAGCTTCTGGAGGTGCGTCGGGAGAGTGTGAGATTGGTGACTCTTTTAATGCGGGAGAAGCTAAAATATCTGGCCTCGAACTTGTTGCAGAAACCATTGTTGAATCGAGCGGGATGACGTTCCCGCTAAGGCTGAGCTTCACATCTACAGATGCTGAATTTAAAAACACCTTCTCCAGCTCATTCTGGGGGGATGTCAGCGCAGGAATGGCGATACCTGATCTGCCTGAAACCCAGCTTGCACTGAGCGCTGGATTTGACACTGGCAACGGATGGTCTGGGACGGCCACCGCGTATTTATTTGGGGGCACTTGCTCAGTTGCTAGCTGTGAGGCAGGCACTAAAGTCGATAGCTATAATACTCTTGACCTTACATTAAATAGGGAGATTAGTGAAAAAATTGACTTGTATCTGACTATGACAAATCTAGCCGATAATGAAGATATAGTTGCGAGAGCACCTAAAAATGGGGCACGAGCCCAAGCCTCAAGAATAACGTTGATAGGGGCCAGATTTAAGTTTTAGGTTTAATTAAACCAGTAATTAGCAGTTTGGGATACGCCGAGCTGGCTTACGGGTAGCAGCAGAGGCTTAAATAACTCCCCTGAGGTTGAGCTTGGTCTAGGTTATAAATTATAAGTTAGCCAAGTTTTTTTAGAGCCGCTATTCTTAATCCCATGAAAGCTTAAAATTCGCAGCACAACTAAGCTTTTCGCAAATTAAAATGAGAATTAAAATTATGAAAATGGGTAATAGACTCGCGTGTACCTTAATTTTTTTTATGGCTATCTCTGGGATTTCTTCAGGCGCAGAAGTGAATGTTTATTCGGCTCGAGGTGAAGATCTCATAAAGCCGGCGCTTGATACATTCACGGAGCAAACGGGCATAAAAGTTAATTTAATAACAGAGAGTGCTGATGCGCTCATACGTCGTATAGAACTCGAAGGTGCTAACTCCCCGGCGGACGTCCTGCTAACGGTCGATGCTGGTCGATTATTTCGGGCAAAGGAGGCGGGTATTCTAGCTTCGCTGAAATCGCCAATTCTGACTCAGCGCATTCCCTCTGCTTATCGCGATCCGGATAATCAATGGTTCGGCTTGTCGCTACGTTCACGCGTCATCATGTTCGATAAGTCGCGAGTCTCTGCTGAAGAAATTTCCAGTTACGAAGATCTCGCAGACCCGAAGTGGAAGGGTGAAATATGCATCCGTTCTTCTGGTAACATCTACAACCAATCACTGCTAGCCTCGCTAATCGAGCATCATGGGGAAGAGGCGACTGAAGTCTGGGCGGAAGGATTAGTATCTAATATGGCTCGGCGGCCGCAGGGCGGGGATCGCGATCAAATTCGCGCCGCTGTAGCAGGCCAGTGTAAGCTCGCGGTGGCCAATACTTATTACCTCGCGGGCATGTTAAACTCAGACGTAGATACAGACGTTGAAGTCGCGCAGAAAATCGGTGTGTTATGGCCTAACCAAGATAATCGTGGAGCTCATATGAACGTCAGTGGAGCCGGTCTGATTAAGGGGTCCAAGAATGTGGAGGAGGCTCGTCAGCTCATTGAATTTTTGAGTGATGACTACGCGCAGGGGTGGTATTCCGAGGTAAACAACGAATATTCGGTTCGGGCTGATATCCCTGTGAGCACAACCCTTCAGGGCTTCGGGCCTTTCAAGGCCGACCAACTAAATCTCGAAGTGCTCGGCAAAAACAACGAGGCGGCTGTAAGGCTCGCTGACCGCGCCGGCTGGCAGTAACTTTCTAAATTAGAGAGTTGGGCACGCATAATTTTTGAACCGTGCCTTAAGCGGGCTTACTAACCGATCGTGTATGAATGAAAACGAAGAGTG
>CBFIFN010000133.1:0-2972 GCA_965661885.1 uncultured Burkholderiales bacterium
GGGTATCCTTGCACCAACACATTGATGGGGTTAGGTGGATTCCCCGCCACGGACCCGCTTTATCTTGGAATGTTGGGAATGCATGGCACCTATGAAGCAAACATGGCGATGCAAGACTGTGATGTGTTGCTTGCTATAGGCGCAAGGTTCGACGACAGGGTGATTGGTAACCCAGAGCATTTTATGGCTGTTGACCGTAAAATCATTCACGTAGACGTTGACCCCTCATCGATCTCTAAACGGGTCAAGATTGACGTGCCGATTGTTGGGGACGTTGCTGAGGTTCTAAAGGTGATGTTAAATTGCATTGACGAATCGAAAAATTCCTCTGTCGAAGTCAATGTCGATGCATGGTGGAAACAAATTGGTGTTTGGCGTGAAAAAGAGTCTTCAAAATTTGCTGTCTCTGACGAAGTCATCAAGCCGCAGTCCGTTGTTCAAACGTTCTATGAATTAACTAAAAACGATGATGTGTTTGTGACATCTGATGTCGGTCAGCATCAGATGTGGGCGGCACAATACTACAAGTTTGATCGCCCGAGAAGGTGGATTAACTCTGGCGGGTTGGGCACGATGGGCGTTGGTTTGCCATATGCGATGGGTGTTCAGTTTGCTTATCCAGACGCGACTGTTGCTTGTATCACTGGTGAGGCCAGCATACAAATGTGTATTCAGGAGTTATCGACGGCGCAGCAATATAGCCTGCCGCTAAAAGTAATAACGTTGAATAACCGCTACCTGGGAATGGTTCGTCAGTGGCAAGAGTTTTTTCATGGTAATCGCTATTCAGAATCTTACGTGGATGCGTTACCAGATTTTGTAAAGCTTGCTGAAGCTTACGGCCACGTTGGCATGAGAATTGAGAAGCCGTCGGACGTCGAAGGAGCTTTGAAAGAGGCTTTAGCGCTGAAGGACCGTTTGGTGTTCATGGATTTCATAACTGATCAGGAAGAAAATGTTTATCCCATGATTCCGGGCGGAAAAGGTTTATCGGAAATGATTCTTAAATGAAACCGCTAATTTTTTACGTACTAACCAAGTCAAATCTATGAGACATATTCTTTCGTTGTTATTGGAGAATGAATCTGGTGCTTTGTCTCGTGTCTCAGGACTTTTTTCGGCGCGTGGATATAACATCGAATCTTTGACGGTAGCCCCAACCGAAGATTCGTCGCTATCACGAATGACGCTTGTTACAACAGGTTCAGATGAAGTGCTGGAGCAGATCACAAAACAGTTAAATAAGTTGGTGGATGTGGTCAGAGTTATTGATCTCACCGATGGTAGCCATATTGAACGCGAGTTGATGCTCGTCAAAGTGCGAGCGGTAGCCAAAGATCGCGAGGAAATGAAGCGTATTTCTGACATATTTAGAGGACGAATACTAGATGTGACGGATAAAACGTATACGATTGAATTGACTGGGACTGGGGCGAAGTTAGATGCCTTTTTTGAGTCATTGGATCAAGATGCGATCCTCGAAACTGTCAGGACGGGAGCATCAGGAATAGGGCGCGGAGAGCGGATATTAAAAGTTTGAACTTAGTCCATCTTTCAACATAAACATAATTTAAAACACTTGCTGCGAGGTAATCATGAAGGTTTTTTACGATAAAGATGCAAATTTACGACTGATCAAAGGTAAGAAAGTAACGATCCTCGGATACGGTTCTCAGGGACATGCGCATGCGCTGAATTTAAAAGACTCTGGAGTCGCAGTCACTGTTGGCGTGCGGAAAGGTGGTGCATCTTGGACGAAGGCGAAAAAAGCGGGGTTCCCAGTAAAAGAGATGGGAACTGCAGTCAAGGGGGCGGATGTTGTGATGTTACTTTTGCCGGATGAGAATATTGCCGACGTTTATGAAAATGACGTGATGCCAAACATCAAAAAGGGCGCTGCTGTCGGTTTTGCGCATGGATTTAATGTTCATTATGGCCAGGTAAACCCGGATAAAAATATTGATGTGATCATGGTCGCGCCCAAAGCGCCTGGCCATACGGTTCGAGCCACATACGACCAAGGTGGAGGCGTTCCTTGTTTGATTGCTATTCATCAAGACGCTTCTGGAAAAGCTAAGGATATTTCGATGTCGTACGCTGCCGCTATAGGTGGGGGGAAGGCCGGAATCATTGAAACCAATTTTAGGGAAGAAACGGAGACGGATCTTTTTGGTGAGCAAGTAGTCCTTTGCGGCGGAACCTCGGCACTGATTCAGGCTGGTTTTGAGGTTTTAGTAGAGGCAGGCTACGCACCGGAGATGGCGTATTTTGAGTGTTTGCATGAATTAAAGCTAATCGTCGATTTAATCTACGAAGGCGGGATTGCTAACATGCGATACTCTATTTCAAATAACGCTGAATATGGAGACATTACTCGTGGACCTCGTATCATTAACGAGGACAGCAAGAATGAGATGAGAAGAATCTTGAAGGAGATTCAAACCGGTGTTTATGCTCAGGAGTTCCTACTAGAGAACCAAACGAGAAATACTAAGCTAATTTCGACTAGACGGATTTCTGGAGAGCATCAAATTGAGGAGGTTGGTAACAAACTCCGCGCGATGATGCCCTGGATCAAGGCAAATAGATTGGTTGATAAATCTAAAAATTAGTATCCGATGGCAAACGAAGCGTTATTTTTTTGTGATGGGTGTGCTTTAAAAAACCGGTCCCTTAAAGGTCGTTCAACGTGAAAGTAAGCCGGCGCTACGATCATCCATTAATTGCCAGGGAGGGTTGGCCTTACTTGGCTGGTGTTGGAATAATGGCGAGTCTGAGTAGTATATACCTTGGGTATTTCAGCTTGCCGTTATGGATAATCTTTATCTTTGTTCTCCAGTTCTTCCGCGATCCTTCTCGAGTGACCCCTGATGGGGATGAGATGGTCATTTCTCCGGCAGACGGAAGAGTGATCTACATTGGCGAAACTACTGACCCGTATGCGAATGAAGAGCGTCTCAAAATCAGCGTTT
>CBFIFN010000134.1:0-2952 GCA_965661885.1 uncultured Burkholderiales bacterium
CTCATCTCTGAAGAAAATCATTTGGCTATACACCTGTCCGCCTAACTGCAGGCCATAGGTGATTTGACTCATTTTTACCTTGCCCGTCCGCTCGCCATCCCGATAGACAAAACCCTTACCGTGCGCACCACCAATACCAATGCCGCCTTTTCCGATACTGGGGAACACTGCGTAGCCATAAGCGTCCTCAATAAACTCGCCAGCACCCGCCGTGCGGAAATTCTCCAGTGTCGTCTCGACCTCATCAGCCAGCGCCGGCTGGATCATGAACGCACAAAAACTCAGCACTATGGCTCTCACAATTTGCATAAATATCTCCCTTTTAGGAATGGTCTTCCGACATACCACCACGACATGCCAACACACTATGGTATATCAACAGGAACCGGACAAATGTGCAATAAGTGACACACTGTACTGGCGCCCCACCATCTGAGGCGATCACCGGGCTTTTTCATGATTCCGCCTTAAGGTGATGGGCTATACTCCTAGCATTACCTGTCGCAAGACGCGCGTTTTCCTCGACTTTCCTATCTGGGGATTATTTTGGAACCTACATTGTTTTTTTCTTCAAGCTTGCTGTGCTTGTCGATCTACATTTATTGCCACCAACAGATCAATATCCCGATTTCCGCTCGAATGCTACTCAGCGTTGGCGTGGCTATTTCAGGTGTTTTTTTCCTCTTTTTTATTGCGGCACATTATTTGACTGGCGAGGGTATAACCGAAGGGGCAATTTATTTCGCGTTTTATGGCTTGTCCGGCGCAGGGTTTGCAGAGTACGTTTGGGAAACCTATTTACTCGTTTTATTGGTGTTTTTAATTTTTTCCTTTTCGATGTGGTTAATATTTAAGGCTTATACAACGACCAGAAACAGATATTACACTTCCGTTATATTTTTTTTCATTGCTCTGTCCTTATATCTCAATCCAACTACGAGCGCTCTAAAAAGCCATCTCAAACCAAAAGTTATTGCTGAAAATTCAGATTTTTTCGACTATTACAAATTGCCGGAAATTGAACAGACTGGTGAGTCAAAAAACTTGCTCTTTATTTACGCCGAAGGTTTTGAGAGGACATATTTAGATAATGCTGTCTTTCCTGGTCTTACACCCAACCTCGGACAGCTAGAGTCTCTCAGCACTACCTTTACTAATATCAATCAGGACAAATACTCGCACCATACTATTGGAGGAATGGTTGCTAGTCAGTGTGGGTTCCCATTGGTAACTCCTTCTCACGCCAATTCCATGAGCGGTATGGATCATTATCTCCAATCAGCCATATGCCTTGGTGACTTGCTACATAGAGAAAATTACCACCTTTCATACTATGGAGGCTCAGAACTTGATTTCGCCGGCAAAGGAAAATTTTACGCCACGCACAAGTTCGATAATGTTCAGGGAAAAAATAATTTAGTCGCGTCACTTCAAGACAAGAATTACTTATCCGACTGGGGCCTTTTTGATGATTCGCTGCTGACTATTGTTTACGACGAATTTATTAAAATATCTAAGGAAAAGGGTAAATTCGCAATATTTTTGGTGACATTAGACACCCACCACCCAAATGGGATTCCATCAAAAATCTGTAGCGATAAGCAATATAGCGATGGCAAGAACCCAATGTTGAATGCCGTGGCATGTTCGGACTATTTGCTTGGTAATTTTGTGAAAAAAATAAGGGAATCTGAATTTGGGAAAGACACCGTTATTGTCATTGCCTCCGACCACCTTGCGTTTAAAAACGCAACATCTTACGACTCTCTTCGCAAACAAGAGCGGAGAAATTTATTTTTGATCAACACGGGCAAATCCAAAGCGGTAAAAGTCAACACATCAGGCTCAACGCTTGATCTGGGCTCAACGATACTTCCTTACATTGGCTATACGAGCGAAATCGGATTAGGAAGAGATTTAAATACGAAGGGAAGCGTCATTCCTGATTTGCAAGACCGCTTAGAGAAATGGGAACCCAACATTATCCAGTTCTGGGACTTTCCAAAAATTGAAAAAAGTCTGGACATCGACGTTAACAATAACAGAATCAAAATTGACAACAGGTTTTTTTCAATGCCTGTGCTAGTCGAGCTTAACTATAAATTAGAGACAACGGTCAAATTTGAATTAACCTGGACTCAGAAATTTAATCTAAAAAGTTATGTTGAAAGAAGTGAAGACTCTTTTCTATTGATTGGAAGCTGCGAAAAGACATCGGAAATTGCTTCTGATCATGTCGCGTCCCCCAATGTTTGCCTGTTGGCAGGAAAAGGTGCCGAATTCACCCTGCATCAAAAGATAGATTCCAATATAAGTTTTACGCCATTAGACATACGAAAAATGACAAAGGCGTACTAAAAAGGCCAATTTAATGCCCTTCTTAATTCAGCGACTTTCTCCGTCTGGTGCCAGCCCACTTTTATCGAAAAAACCTGGCACACCAACCGTCTACTAGACCAGCCTGATTACAGTGTACGTGACCTCGGCGAGGCCCTTGGCACTATCAGCTCGGATACACCTCAGACGATTGATCAGGGGAAGACCACAAAATTTACCGCCACACCCTACGCGAACCCTAACTCTACTTCACAGGAAACTTGTGACCTAGAGCGCACTTTGGGTTTTGCCCGAGTTTCAAATAGGGCCTTTATGTTGAAAAGACTGATCCACAATGCTGACATAGCCCACCTAGTTATAGGGTTTTTAGCTGTAGGATCTTGGCGACCGGCTGAAGGCCCACGTAGCAAAGGAGGCTATCTTGTACGTTACCGCTGCACATTTATTTAATCTCACTCCCATGGTTATTGTTGCTAGCTTGACCTTATCCCTCGCCGCGGCGGGTGGCTTCAGTCGAAATCGTATCAATCTGATAACAGACTTAATTCATCCCCTGATGATCATCCTCGTACTGATGGGGCTGGTGCAAATGCTCACCGATGTAGCGGATCCCAC
>CBFIFN010000135.1:0-2894 GCA_965661885.1 uncultured Burkholderiales bacterium
CCGTCTGGCAATAGGCGGATGTTTTGACTTTCTTGGTCTTTTGACCACTCATGCATCACAAACCCATCGTTAACTGATAAACACACTATCTCGTCTACGCCGTTTTCAAAAAAAGCTGGTGCTAATTCATTGTATCGAGGCAAGTGCGTTGAGGAGCATGTCGGGGTGAATGCGCCTGGAAGCGAAAAGACAACAACGGTTTTATTTTTAAATACGTCGTCGCTAGAAACCGTAATCCACTCATCATCTCCGCGGGTTTTAAAATTAACACTAGGGACCCTGGCGCCTTCAAAATTTCTCAATTCCATTTCAATCTCTCTTTATAAGGGTAAAAATTAAAAGAAAGACTATAAACGCACCAGATAAATCGATCCAATTGATTAATATTTACTCATTAATAGATTAAATCGATTAATGAGTCAGGATCGGTGTCAACATCTCTTATTCTGACTAACAAAGGATTACCAGTGTGAAACGTTTCTTCGTTGGATTTAAATCGTATTTTTTTTCACGCCTCTCAATTTTTTAGGTTCAACCGTAGGTTTGAAATTTTTTTAAGATAATTTGCATTTCTTTTGTAGATAATATTTTCGGTTCCCCAATCTGCAACGCGCGCCAGTATTGTTCTGACAACGCCTCAACCTCGACCGCAAGGTTGAGCGCATTGTTCACTGTTTGCCCGATGCAGATCATCCCGTGGTTCGCCAGTAAACACGCTTTACGATCTTTAAGCGCACGCAAAGCATAAGTTGAAAGCTTCTGTGTGCCAAAAGTGGCGTAAGGTGCGCATTTAATATCATCTCCACCACAGAGGGCGACCATATAGTGAAAAGCAGGAATGGGAATACGAAGGCAGGAAAGAGATGTCGCAAAACTTGAATGTGTGTGAACTATCCCGCTGACATCCAGCCGATTTTGATAAATATCATGATGAAATCTCCATTCGGAAGAAGGCGTATTGTCACCGTGCGGTAGACCTTTTTCATCGATATAAACAATATCTTTGGGCTTGGTTTTATCGTAGCTTAATCCGGAGGGCGTAATTAAAAATCCTTTACGGTGCCTTGCGCTTACATTTCCTGAAGTTCCACGATTAATACCCATGGCATTCATCGATATTGAGGTACTTATAATTTGCCGGCGAATAGTATTTTCTGTAGACATTTTTAATAGCTTATTTTTTTACAAAGCTTACTATCTTCCTGTTAGTAGTGCTCACTAATCGCTCTAATTCCCCCTCCCACCAAAGGAAATTTAGATGTGCAACCGCCTCACCCATGGCAAAAAACGTTTGATAAGCGTCTAGTGTCCGATCAAATAAAGTCGGTAAAATTTGAAACGCATTTTTCGGCTGTTCACATAACGACAGGATCTTATCTAAACGCTCTTCATGATGCGCCTTCAGTTCCTGCACCCGTTTATGTATTCCGATAAAGGGTAGTCCGTGTGAAGGCAAGACCAGTGTATCCCGCGGTAAACCCTCAAATAATGTAATCGATGTCAGGAATTCTCTCAGGGGGTTTCCATCAGGACTATGCGGCCAAACGGCTACATTAGTTGAAATTTTTGGCAACAACATATCCCCTGATATAAGTATCTTTTTTTCCTCACAGAAAAGGGAAAGATGATCTGGTGAATGGCCGCTACCTGGTATCCCACGCCAGGAACTGCCGCCGACCGATAAACGACCGTCGCTAGTCAATCTATTAAAGGAGGCCGGTAAAATCCCTATCAATTCCTTGTAATGATCCCCTTTTTGGGCGACGCGGCCTACGTCGCTTTCAGGAAGACCGTGAAGCTGAAATAAAGCACCAACCGACTGGGTACTATGTGTTGTCGATCGGTCGAAGACAGCGTGGGCAGTTAGAAATTCGGAATGTGTCATCCATACTGATGACCCTGTCCGTCTCTGTAACCAGTATGAGTTACCGATATGATCTGGGTGATAGTGAGTAATTACTATTTTTGATACCTTAGAGTTGTTTAACTCGTTTTTTAAGATGTTCTCCCACCCTTTTTGAGTCGCCGAGTCAGCGACTCCTGTGTCAACAATCACCCATTCGTCTTCATCCTTTAACAACCAGGTATTAATATGGTCCAACGCAAACGGTAAGGTATGACGACACCATAAAACTCCCTGAGCAACAGGGCTGGGCACGCCCATCATGGGGAGTTCAGTAAACGGGAACGTTAGCGGTGGATCTGATAGCGGAAGAGTCATTTTAAATTTATGCTGGTGGGTTTAGGACAATCAATAGAATGTGGGCAAATCCACACGTTTAATATAGGTCGAAACAAGTCTAAAGAGCCTATCAAAGGGATGATATCTCGACAGACTTACATATTATAATGATTGACTAGCCAAATTATCTTTAAAGGCTTCTTCGCACCATCCATGTGACCAAGTCCCAATTAATATAGGAATTCATGGATAAGTATGAAATATGCATTATTCAAACATTATTTTTGATAAAAAATCGAATAAGGAGCGCACAATGAAGTTAATTTCCTACCTTGATTATTCACCGCAGGTGGGCTCAGACTGCAGCAGTGATCGCTGGGTATCTATCATCGGTAGAACCAAGGTAGGTGAACGCTGCCATTTCGAGGACCTCGTGACTCTGCGAGGAGATGGTGATTTTATTGATGTGGGCTCGGACTGCTGGTTCGGTGAATACTCAACCGTGCATATCTCCGACACCACCTTTGGAGCCACAGTCAGCAATAAGGTCACTGTGGGAAGATTCAGCCTTGTGCATGCTTGCAAAATTGGTAAAGGCTGCGTGCTCGGAGAACATGCTGTAGTCATGGACAATGCCAGCGTCGGTGCAGGTTCAGTTATTTGTGCTGACAGCGTAGTTCCACCGGGAAAGCAACTCGAACCTGGGTGGATA
>CBFIFN010000136.1:0-2878 GCA_965661885.1 uncultured Burkholderiales bacterium
CCATTAGCGGCACTAGAATTAGTTGAAGACGATATGTTTTTTAATCAAAGAGGAGAAATACTTTCTTTACTGAGTCAACATTATGTCGACGCTTTTGCGTTAGCCGCATACTGTGAAAAAATTGAAGTGCCCGTTCTTCAAAGAGTGTTTTATTCACTGCTTCATGATTTGTTAATGATAGAAAACCATGGGCGAGCCCTGTTTCACATCGATAAAATGAAAGAGCTCGCGGATATAAAACGGTCTACGGCAGCAAAGGCGTTCTGTAGGTGGCACTCCGAATTTAATGACTACCTCAAGTCGGCCAATCACCCAATGAATCGCCGATTAGCTCTTGAGGCACTTTTTTTAAGATGGCCTCAAAAGAAATAAAGAATTTTATGCAAATAATTGACTCTCACTGCCATATCAATTTTCCAGAACTCTTAGAGGATATTGATGGTCTATTGGCGCGTATGCGCGAAAATAATGTCGTCAAGGCGCTATGCGTGTCCGTGCAACTTGAAAAATTTCAAGAAATATTGGAGCTATCGACTAAGTACCCTCACGTTTACGCATCTGTAGGGGTTCACCCTGACAATAGAAATTGCGAAGAACCAACTGTTGAAAAACTCGTATCTCTGTCGAACCACTCGAAAGTGGTCGCCATAGGTGAAACCGGGCTTGATTATTTTAGATCTGAGGGCGATACCGAATGGCAAAGAGATCGATTTCGGGTGCATATCGATGCCTCAAAGCGAACAGGTAAACCTTTGATTATTCATACTCGAGAAGCAGGTGACGACACCTTAGAGATTCTTAGGGAGCAGGGAAGAGGGCAGGTAAAAGGGGTCATGCACTGCTTCACAGAGACATTACCGTTCGCACTTGCGTCAATCGAGCTCGGCTTCTTAATCTCGTTCTCAGGGATTTTGACCTTTAAAAATGCCGAGGATATCCGCGCTGTTGCGAGGGCGATACCCATTGAATCCATTATGATTGAAACAGACTCTCCATATCTAGCTCCAACACCGAATAGGGGCAAAACTAACGAACCATCTTACGTGCGTTTCGTTTTAGATGAGCTTGCTCGAGTAAAGGAGCTACCCATTGACGTCGTGGCTCAAAAAACGACAGAAAATTTTCATCGATTATTTCTAAAAAATGAAGATTAGCTAGCTTAGCTTATCTTTTAAACGTTCTAGTTCACCGGATATTTTCTTAATGCCATTCATTAGCTCTTGCTTGTGACGTTCATCTTCATCGTCAGCTGAGTTAAGGGTTTTATTTTCTTTATTCACCACATCAACTACGATCGCAATCAACATATTTAAAAATGCGAACGCGGAGAAGAATATAAACGTAAGAAAGTAGATCCATGCGAGAGGGTAGAATACCATCACCTCATACATCACATCCGTCCAGTCTTCGAACGTCATAACTCTGAATAAGGTCAACATCGATCTCGAGATGTCGCCCCATAGAAATGGGTTGATGGATGCAAATAACGTCGAACCAATTGCGCCGTAAATATAAAAAAATATGAACATCAATAACACTAAATAACCGAGTCTCGGGAGCGATTTAAATAATGCATTTAATAAAAGTCGTAATTCCGGAATAAAAGAAATAAGCCGTAAAACTCTAAAGATTCGTAGTAATCGCCCTACAAATACAAGATTGGAGCTTTCTAGCGGAATGAGGCTGCCTACAACAATAATCGTGTCGAAAAGATTCCAAGGGTCACGGACAAATCGTTTGAAATCACCCTCGGCAATATAACGAATGACAATTTCAATTAAAAAGATCACCGTAATAAAAATATCGAGATACGAGAGAAAATCCTGATATGGTTCGAGTTGTTTATACGTTCGTGCTCCAACCGTTAGCGCTGAGAAAAGGATGATGAATATCATCGATAATTCAAATAATTTGTGATGTCGAACGTTGATGATTTTTTGTATAAGCATTGCGTGACTGACCTAGAAATAAAATCCAATGTCGTCATTTTAATTAAAATTAGGTTCCGATAAGAAAGAAACAGAATCTTTAACCGTTAATTATTCATTTCATGATCATCACGCCATTTAATCAGGTCGTCGGATGCGCCATAGAGGGCGTATCTTTAAACGATATAAGCGGGAGTGAATTGGAAAAAATCCATGACGTGTGGCTGAAATACGGGATTGTTGTGATTAAAGATCAACATTTAACCCCTCGAGAGCAACTTAAATTTGCTAAGCATTTTGGGTCACCAGACGTCTATCCCTTTCTAACAGGCTTAGACGGGTATCCTGAAATAACGCGTGTTTTAAAAACTCCGTCCGAGACTGAGAATTTTGGAGGCGTTTGGCATACCGACACGATCTACCTTGAGCGGCCCCCAATGGCCAGTATGCTCTATGCGATAGACGTTCCCTCCCATGGGGGAGACACACTTTTTGCCAACCAAACTAAAGCCTACGAAACGTTGCCTGATCAAACAAAAGCAATGATACAACACTTCACAGCAGAGTCGCGGTCAGACCTTGAAGCCGTGTCTGCTACTCGTCTGACTCGATCCTTAAGTTCAGATAAACAAAGTTCACCCCATTTTTCGGCGATCCATCCTATGGTTCGGACTCACCCGGATACTCAATTAAAAAGCCTTTATATCAGTCCGGCTCATACCGTCAAAATCCAAGAATTACACTCGGCTGAAGGTGTCGCGTTACTGTCCGAATTATTTGCCCATCAAGTTAAAATGGAATTCCAGTGCCGCGTGAAGTGGAATAACGGTGATCTAGCCTTGTGGGATAATCGAAGGCTACTTCATCTCCCGCTTAATGACTACCAAGGTCACCAAAGACTGCTACACCGGGTCACTTTAAAAGGGGATCGACCTTCATAAATCACATTA
>CBFIFN010000137.1:0-2834 GCA_965661885.1 uncultured Burkholderiales bacterium
TCCCGTAATTCTCTCAAATGACTCATGCGTCGCGGTGAGTAGCGGCGCTGAACCGGATATGAACAATCGCATCGTACGGCACAACTTAGTCGTTAATGCTTTATGGCTGAGCAGGCGAGTATAGAAGGTGGGCACACCCATCATCACGGTGGATTCCGGAATCGCTTGAATGACCGCGTCAATATCAAAACGAGAAATCCAATAAATAGTTGCTCCCACACACAATGCGCAATGGTTTGCCACGAACAAACCATGGACGTGAAAAGTTGGCAGGGCATGCAGTAATACATCTTGATCGGAAAACTCCCACAATCGAGTAAGTGCTCTCATATTTGAAATCAAGTTATTGTGCGTCACCATCGCACCCTTACTTCGACCTGTTGTGCCCGAGGTATAAATGATAACGGCAATCTCATCAGAATCTGTCGATTGAGTTTGCGCAAATTCAGGCTGCCTCTGAGATGAGCTACTAAGGTCATGATTGGCATCACCGGTCAATACAACCGCCGAACAGCCCACCACATCATCAACTAACGCAGATATCTCTTCATGCCGATCACCAGACGTCACAAATAATTTAGGTTCAGCGTCCGAAATAAAGTGATTTAACTCCAATGCCTTGTAAGCGGTGTTTAAAGGAATGAAAACACAGCCTCCTTTTAAACATGCCAAATATAAAAATAAACTCGGTAAACTTTTATCTACTTGAACAACAATTCGGTCACCGCGAGATACGCCTAAGGCACTCAGAGTGTTTAAATAGCGTGAAACCTGTTTACCAAGCTCAGCGTATGAAACGCTACTGCCCTTACCATCTATTTTTATCGCCGCATTAGTTGGTTTTACTTGGATAATATCTTCGATGAGTGAATAAAAATTCATACCCTTATGCAGTGAAAATTAAGTTCGTTGACCCATATTGATGTACAGATAAAATGTTAAATTTCGCAGTAATTTGAAATGATATCTTTGTACATGTCTACCGAAGCCTCAACGCGGTCCATCACGCAATATTCATCTGTTTGATGTGCCATGCTCGGTTCTCCGGGTCCCAAAATCAGAGTCGGTGGCGACCCATAAGCCGGAGTAAGAGCAGCAGCATCCGTAAAATAAGTGGCCACTTTTGGTTCTGGTCGGTATCCCAAATACGGTTGTACCAGATCAAAAACATTCTGTACCCATGGGGTATCGGGCTCCGAATAGATACTTTCTAAGTCAACAAGCGTCTCCAATTCTACGTCATGCCCCACACATTTTTGCAACTGCCCTCTAACATCCTCGTGCTTCGACGTAGGCACACTTCTAATGTCAATCGAAATCGATGCCTCATCTGGAACCGAATTCATATTGAGCCCCCCATGCACCATTCCTACATTTAGAGTCGCTTGTCCCATCATCTCATGTGCCGGATTAGAGAATTTAAAATTCTCTAATGCGGTAATTGCTTTTGCTGCTCTGTACACAGCATTCTCTCCAAGCTCGGGCATCGAGCCATGAGCAGTGACACCACTAGTCTTCGCCGTTAACCAATAAGCCCCCTTATGCCCAACATAAGGGAAATTCGATGTTGGCTCCCCGACCAAAACTGCCCCGGCTCGGCCAAGGGCTCCTTGCTGACGGACCAAATCAAAGGCGCCTTGGCATCCAATTTCTTCACCAGCAGTAATAACCAACTCTAACCCCGGTGTGCCGCCTAGATGCTCTGAGAGCTCAATAGCAGCGATAACAAAGGCAGCAACTCCACACTTCATGTCACTTGTGCCCCGGCCAAATAACCGTCCCGCATCCGTTTCGCCACAGAAAGGGTCTTTTGTCCACGACGCGGCTCCAAGAGGAACGGTATCAATATGTCCCGTGATGCATAATGGTTTTTTTTTGCTATTGCCGCCAATTCGGGCCACCACACTCGCTCGCTTATCGCCAAAAGGAAAATATGACACCGAAAATTTTGCCGTCTCTAAAATATTACCTAAAAATCGTGCACAAGCCTCCTCATCCCCAGGCGGGTTTATGGTGTTCATGCGCACTAAATGTTTAGTCAACTCTATTACTGATCCCAATGCCGTCTCCTTAACACTAAGCGTTTCCGAAATAAGCTGCGCGTAACTCTGAATTATTCCTTAACGAATCAACAGAACCACTTGCTACGATTATTCCTTGCGATAAGACATACCCAAAGTGAGCGATCTCCAATGTTTGTCGGACATTTTGCTCCACTAACAAAACGGTCGTGCCTTTTTCATTAATCTGTTTGATGATACGAAAATTCTCTTTCACAAATAACGGTGACAAACCAAGCGATGGTTCATCAAAAATCATGACCGATGGATTACTCATCAAGCTCCTGCCGATCGTCAACATAGCTTGCTCACCACCCGACATCGTTCCCGCTAGCTGCTCAGACCTCTCTTCCAACTTAGGGAAAAAATCGTATACCTGCTCTAATCGCCCCATAACAACATTGGGATCCCTTTCTAGAAAAGCACCTGCTTGTAGGTTTTCAAGAACAGTCATTTTTCCAAAAACCCTTCTCCCCTCTGGCACACAAGTAACGCCCTCGCTCGCTATATCGTGCGTCGCCAGGGCAGAAATATCTGCGCCATTGAGCACCACACGGCCTGACCGAATGTTATTCAGTCCTAAGATCGTCCGTATGAGGGTAGTTTTTCCGGCGCCATTCGCGCCAAGTAAACACGTAATTTTTCCCTCCATCACTTCTAACGACACATTACTAACCACATCTGCCTCATCATACCCAGCTGTTAAATTATGCACGGAGAGCATCGACATCAATTCAGTCCTCTCCTAAGTATGCTGCACGCACACTAGGGTTA
>CBFIFN010000138.1:0-2830 GCA_965661885.1 uncultured Burkholderiales bacterium
TTCGATCTTCTTTCCCACAACCATAATAAGATCAGCCAATTCATCAATAACTACGACGATTAAAGGCAACTCTTGGAGCGGTTCAGGCTCATCAGGATTCAAACTAAATGGATTATCAATTTTTTGATCCAACTTAGCTGCCTGTCGTATCTTCGTATTAAATCCTGATAGGTTTCTCACACCTAACGCGGACATCAGACGGTATCTACGATCCATTTCTCCAACACACCAATTCAATGCGTGAGCAGCTTTCGGCATCTCAGTCACAACCGGTGCGAGCAAATGAGGTATCCCCTCATAAACTGACAGCTCTAGCATCTTAGGATCGACTAAGATCATACGAACTTCATTGGGCGTTGATTTATAAAGTAATGACAAAATCATCGCATTAATTGCAACAGACTTTCCAGAGCCTGTCGTACCTGCCACTAACAGATGTGGCATTTTCGCTAGATCAGCGCAAACAGGCACACCAGAGATATCCTTACCCAGCGCAATAGCAAGCGGAGACGGCACATCGGCATAAGTCTGTGACGCGAGAACCTCAGAGAGATAGACCACCTGACGTTTTGTATTTGGGATCTCTAATCCCATCGTGGTTCGCCCGGGAATCGTCTCCACCACGCGAATACTGACAACAGATAGAGATCGCGCCAAATCTCTCGTGAGGTTAATGATTTGGCTCCCTTTCACCCCCACAGCAGGTTCAATCTCATACCTAGTGATCACCGGACCAGGCTGAGCCGCAACGACCCTAACCTCGATATTAAAATCCAGAAGTTTTTTCTCAATAAGTCGAGACGTGTATTCGAGTGTCTCCGCAGAAATCACATCGAGATCGGCGGGCGGGGCATCCAGTAGATTAATTGACGGAAGCTCAGAGTCAGGCAAGTCTTCGAATAGCGGTTTTTGTTTTTCTTTTTGAGCTCGCTCTGATTGGGTGATTTGCTGCACCGGTTTATCAATTCGCAAGGGCTTAGGTTCAGGCACAGTGAACTTCTCACGAACCTCGTCTAAACGATCCATTCGGGCTTCAAGGGCAATTTCTCCCGCTTTTCTATCTCGCCAGGACTCCCACCCTTGCCAGATTCTAAGCGCCGAATTTTCTAACCAATAGCCTGTTTTCTCAGCCACCATGATCCACGAAACCCCGCTCACCAAGGAGACGCCGGCCGCCATCAACACCAATAAAATGAGCGTGCTTCCGATAAACCCAAAAGCATTATCACTCATGAGAGCAATCTCACCACCTATAATGCCACCAGGCTCTCCAGGGAGCTCGAAGGCGATAGAATACATGCGGAGCCCTTCAAAGGCCGCACTTGATAGCACCAGAAGAATAAAACCTGCTGTAACTAATAAAACTACTTTTGAATTCTCCGTGATCTCCTTAGTCGTTCGCCTGTAGGCCCTTATAATGAGAAGAATACCCGCCAGTACAATCCACCAAGCGGAAAAACCAAACAAATATAAGAGTACGTCAGAGGTGTGTGCCCCCACCACTCCACCTGCATTCATAACCTCCTGAGTTGCACCCTGACGGGACCAGGCTGGGTCAGCGGAATTATAAGTCTTAAGAACAAGGGTTAAATATGCAATTAAACCCGCAGAAAGTAACAATCCGACCTCACGTAGGATGCTAATCATCCTCGCTGGAAGGACGCTTTTCGCGGGAATACCCTTCTTCACTGTTTCCGATTTTTTAGGTGTTTTTCGCTTAGCCAATTTTAAAACCTATCGCACAGTTAGTCGGAACGAATGTAAACTTACTAGACCAGTCGTCTGTAAACAGCACATATTGTATCTTAGACGCATCAACCGATTAGGAATCATTTTTATTTTGATATTATCAGGGCTTGGCCCTTTACCGTGAGACGACTGTTCGTAGTGATGAATTTACAAAAATTAGGCAATATTTATGAAAAAAAAACACAATAAACTCATAATTTTAGGTTCAGGTCCGGCTGGCTACTCAGCGGCAGTTTACGCTGCAAGAGCAAATTTAAATCCCATTGTGATCACGGGAATCGCTCAGGGAGGACAGTTAATGACCACAACAGACGTCGATAACTGGCCCGCAGATGCAGACGGCGTTCAAGGTCCAGATTTAATGGCGCGGTTTCAAAAACATGCGGAGAGATTCGGTACAGAATTAATTTTTGATCACATCCACACGGTTAAACTAAAAACTAACCCGTTCACTCTCTTGGGCGATCAAGCTGAGTACACATGTGACGCATTAATCATCGCTACTGGAGCATCGGCCAAGTATTTAGGTCTCCCATCTGAGGAGGCATACGCCGGGAAAGGCGTTTCTGCCTGTGCCACCTGTGATGGATTCTTCTATAAAGGCCAAGACGTCGCAGTCATAGGCGGTGGCAACACAGCCGTTGAAGAAGCGCTTTACTTATCTAATATTGCAAAAAAAGTAACGCTAGTTCATCGTCGAGATCAACTCAAAGCTGAAGCGATACTCATCGACCGGCTCATGGAAAAGCAAAAAACGGGAAATGTCGAAATCATTTGGAATCACACACTAGAGAAAATAGTCGGTGACGTCTCCGGCGTGACTGGAGCTCGCATCAAAAGCGTTAACACCGAACAGGAGTCGGACCTTGAGGTTGCTGGGGTGTTTATCGCTATTGGCCACTCACCGAATACGGACATTTTTGCCGATCAACTTCAGATGGATGGCGGATATATCATTACGAAAAGTGGACGAGATGGCAACGTGACTGAGACCAGCATCCGTGGTGTTTTTGCTGCAGGGGACGTGCAAGACCACATTTACCGCCAAGCGGTCACCAGTGCAGGGACAGGTTGTATGGCA
>CBFIFN010000139.1:0-2768 GCA_965661885.1 uncultured Burkholderiales bacterium
CGGTGTTCATGCTATACGAGCGTAGAGCGGAAGATGCTGCCAATACCGGAGCAAAGGGTGAGGGGACGCAAACAATTCTCGGTGGTACGAATAAACGAAAGGGTATTACTGTAAAGTGCTCTTACAGTACTAAGTATCTAGATGCGTCTGCAGCGGTGTCGAAGAACAATTGCGATTACAGGATGTAATTTTATCGGTCTGCTATGTAATGATTTATCGTGCTTTCATGTAAGGTTTAATCATGCTTAACACTCAAAAACCGACAGCGAATTATGATGCAATTATCATGGGCGGTGGCCACAACGGCTTGGTGTGTGCTAACTATTTGGCGCGTGCTGGTAAAAAAGTTGCGGTGCTTGAACGCCGTAATATTGTTGGTGGTGCAGCTGTCACCGAGGAGATTTCTGATGGATTCAGAGCATCTACCTACTCTTACTTAATGAGCATTTTGCATCCCCGCATTATTAATGACTTTGACCTACGAAATCGGGGGTTAGAGGTGTTGCCTTGTTCGGACTTAGTGTCACCGCTTGGCGGTGAGGACTATATTCTGTTTTCCGATAATATTGCTAAAACGCAGGACTCGTTTTCTCGGTTTTCTAAAAAAGATGCTCAGATTTATCCGGCATTTGATGCTTATTTGAATGACGCTGCCGATATTGTTCGCAAATTGTTATGGGAAACACCCGTTGATCCTGCGAGGCGGAGTTGGAAAACCTTCCGAAACGGCGCGTCTTTATTGTGGCGGCACCGAAAGATTGGAAAAAAAATGTATCGCATTGTCGATATGCTGACAATGAGCGCGTACGATTTTTTGAGTGAATGGTTCGAAGATGATCGCATCATGGCCTTGATCGCCTACTATGCTTCAATTGGGACTTTTGCCGGTCCCAAATCTCCTGGTTCTGCGTATGTGATCATGCATCATGTTATGGGTGAGCATAAAGGCGCCGGTGGCTGGGGTTTTATAAAAGGCGGGATGGGCAAGATCACTGAGGCGCTCGCCCATTATGGTCTTGAAAACGGTGTTGATATCATTACTAATGCCGAGATCGCTGAAATTCGAGTATCTGAAAATAAAGTTAGTTCGGTAATTACAACAGATGGACGTAATTTCACCGCACCAGTGATAGCGTCTAACCTGTCGGCGAAGGCAATGTATCTAAACCTGATCGATGAGAAGCATTTACCTGATGAAGTTCTGAGGGAGATCCGTGGATACCGGACTATGTCCACGGCTTTTAAGATGAATGTTGCTTGCGAGAGACCACCCCAATACAGCATGTTATCTAAATTGCGAAAGGATGGTGTTTTAGGCCACTTTGATTATCCGACTTACATGCATATCGCCCCAGATATTGATTATTTAGAGCGCGCTTATGATGATGCTAAACATGGTTGGTATTCTAACGAGCCATTCATCACACCAGTTTGCCCAACGATTGTTGACGATACTTTAGCGCCTCCCGGCAAACATGTTGTAAATTTCTTTGGTGGTCACGCTCCCTATACATTGAAAAACGGTGACTGGAAAGATGAAAAAGAGCGATTTAAAAAGAACATTTTTAAACAGATAGAGGCTTTTGCTCCGGGATTTTCAGATGACGTCATAAAAGCTCAATTGCTTCTTGCCCCTGATATTGAGGCCAACGTTGGCTTACCAATGGGACATATTTTTCAAGGTGAACTGAGTCCTGATCAGCTATTTTTTCAGCGCCCTATATCGGGCTATGCAGATTATCGAACTCCCATTGAAGGACTATACGTCTGCGGATCATCCATGCACCCAGGCGGTGGTGTGTCAGGTATCCCTGGCCACAACGCCGCCCGTGAGATCTTGAAAGATCAGCGTATGAAAATGCGTTAAGCGGTTTCTATGTTTGAGATAGAAACGAAGAGTAAATGAATAAGGTATTTATATGTTTATCAGTGTGGCGAAGAGTGAGAGATTCGCGCCTGACGAAATGAGGCGTTAGTCATCTAGTATTTGAGAAGGAGTTCGATGATTTTTGGGTCGGATTGCACGATAACAGTTACAGGATTCGTAGTGATATCGAAACTCTCTTGGACTACAAAAAATCCGTCATATGCGGCATTTATTTACTGAGTTGTGGTGGTAAAAATTCTTTTAAGAATGTTAGAAGCAATGACGGGATTTCCTTCTTTGCTCTAAGTTTATCCCAGGCTTAATCTATAACGTAACCATTGTGACACTGATATGAGATGACATCTTCAAAGTTTTCACAGTACATCGTAATGGTTTGACCTTTTTGTAGTTCAGCGACCTTATCAAGTGCATCCGGCCTGACATAAACACTAATTCCTAAAAAAGTACCCGCCGCATCTAAGCCAACATAGTATCTATCTCCAGCACTGCTAATCCTGTCCACCATACCTGTTAGTTGCAGTGGTTTCTTTGAGTACTTCATCTCAGCTGCGAGTTGATTATTACTCCACGCTCTTGCAAGTTCATCTGCAGTTACTGTCGTGATATCCTCAGCATGAGAAAAATTACTAACAAATATTAGTGAGCAGATCGCTAAGATTTTTGAAATCGACATAACTGTTTTTGGATAAATTAATTTTTTATTTTTTAAATTTACAGCTTGTAATCGAAGATAGCAAAATTTTTTGATTCACGTTACGTAGCCCTTTGTAACCTATCCTCCAAGCGACCTATAGATAACGTAACCCGGTGTAGAACCTCCCCCGGGTTGTTGTGTTTGGATAGAATAGTGTCACTAGCGCTAGTCTAAAGAGGAAACTTT
>CBFIFN010000140.1:0-1058 GCA_965661885.1 uncultured Burkholderiales bacterium
GCCAAGCTTTTCAAACCCGTTTCTCAGTTCAGTACGGCTGTTAATAAGAACCTGGCCCTTGCCGTCATAACCAAACCGGCTCGCTTTCAAAATCCCGGGGAAGATTAAGTCGTCAGATGCATGAGTAACATCATTGATATTGTTAAAAGCGGCGTATGGTGCAACCTTGAAGCCGTGATTACTGAGAAAGGTTTTCTCACGAATACGATCCTGCGCCACCTCCACTGCCTCGGCATTAGGGCTGACTGGCAATAAATCACTCAGAAAACGGAGGCTGTCTGCTGGAACGTTTTCAAACTCAGTGGTTACCGCAGATGAAATGCTAGCGAGTTCCCCTAATCCACCTAAATCATCATATTGTGCCTGTAAATGTTTCTCGGCAACCCGTCCACCAGGACTGGACCGATCGGGATCGAGAACCACTACTCGATAACCCATGGCTTGGGCTGCCTGCGTAAACATTCGGCCAAGTTGACCCCCTCCGAGAATTCCTAACCAAGAGCCTGGCCGAATCATTACTTCGCAGATTTTGCGGGCAACTTCATCGCTCTAACCTTCGCCCGCTGCCGCTTTCGAAACGCGTCGAGCTTACGGCTCAAGCCTTCATCATCCAACGCCAAACACGCTACCGCAAAAAGGGCCGCATTACTCGCGCCAGCCTCACCAACAGCGAAAGTCGCCACCGGAATACCCTTGGGCATTTGCGCGATAGAAAGCAAAGAGTCAAGGCCATTCATCGCCTTTGTCGTAACAGGAACGCCCAGCACAGGAATTATCGTTTTAGAAGCAACCATTCCCGGAAGGTGTGCAGAACCTCCAGCACCGGCAATAATCATCTGTATTCCCCGGTCTTTAGCTTGCTCAGCATATTGAAACATTTCATCTGGCGTTCGGTGTGCAGACACTACAAGTGTTTCATGGGGAATACCAAAATCCTCCAAAAACTTAGCTGCATGTTTCATGACGCTCCAATCGCTTTCGCTACCCATGATAATTCCTACGACTGGTTTTCGGGTTTTTCTAATTTTACTCATTAATCTACTCTTAATATTCTCTTT
>CBFIFN010000140.1:1068-2708 GCA_965661885.1 uncultured Burkholderiales bacterium
CTACCCATGATAATTCCTACGACTGGTTTTCGGGTTTTTCTAATTTTACTCATTAATCTACTCTTAATATTCTCTTTCTTATTACACTCAGAAGCATATCAAAACTGTTCGTAACCAATCGCAATATCATCAAGCGGCATTGGTTTAATCTTCTCGGCATTACCTGCGGTACCAAACGCTTCAAACCTGGCCTCGCAAATGGACTTGGCTGCCTCTTTTGCTGGTTTAAGGTACTTTCTTGGGTCAAACTCACCCTTATCAATATCAAATGCTCTTCGGATAGCACCGGTCATCGCCAACCGAATGTCGGTATCGATATTAATTTTCCGAACTCCATGCTTTATACCCTCTTGTATCTCTTCAACAGGTACACCGTAAGTCTCCTTCATATCTCCGCCATGCTCCCGGATTATTTGTAACCACTCCTGAGGAACACTTGAAGAACCATGCATCACGAGATGCGTATTGGGGATTTTAGCGTTAATTGCTCTAATACGATCGATCGCTAAAATGTCTCCGGTCGGTTTACGCGAAAATTTATAAGCACCGTGTGACGTTCCTATTGCTATAGCTAATGCATCAACACCGGTTTTAGCTACAAAATCCGCAGCCTGCTCTGGATCAGTCAACAACATATCCATGGTCAATGTTCCTTCGGCACCAGACCCATCTTCTTTGCCCGCCTCCATCGTCTCTAAAGACCCCAGACAACCCAGTTCACCCTCGACGGAAACCCCGACGGGGTGAGCCATATCTACGACATGTCTTGTTACATTTACGTTGTATTCATACGATGATGGTGTTTTCGCGTCCTCCTCAAGTGAGCCGTCCATCATGACACTTGAAAATCCCGATCGAATAGAGCGTTGGCAAGCAGCCGGCGAGGCTCCATGATCTTGATGCATGACGATGGGAATATCAGGATATTGCTCAATAGCAGCTAATATGAGATGTCTTAGGAAGGGCTCACCTGCATACTTTCTAGCGCCAGCTGATGCTTGCATGATCACCGGACTTGAGGTCTTTGACGCCGCCTCCATGATAGCCTGCACCTGCTCGAGATTATTTACGTTAAATGCCGGTACCCCATAATTATTTTCAGCTGCATGATCAAGCAACTGCCTCATAGAAACTAAAGCCATATATCAATGTCCTCTGTGTCAAGATTAGAATCAGTCGGCCTTACCAGCCACTAAATTTTATTTGAATTCAACCGCTCTTTTTTCAAGTATATCTAATGCAGGTAATACTTTACCCTCTAAAAACTCTAAAAATGCGCCACCCGCCGTCGAAATATAATCAATTTTATCAGTCACCTGGAATTTAGTAACGGCAGCTATCGTGTCCCCACCGCCAGCAATGGAAAAAGCTGTTGATTGAGCTATTGCATGAGACATCACTTGCGTACCGTTTGCGAACTGATCAAACTCAAATACGCCGACCGGTCCGTTCCATACAATTGTTCCAGCATTCTCAATTATATTTGCTATTTCAATCATGCTCTGCGGTCCAAAATCAAGAATCAAATCATCGCTTTTTATATCAACTATATTTTTTGTTGTTGCTTCGGCGTCTTGATCAAACACTGTGGCACAAACAACATCACGGGGTAGATGAATCTTCCCACCGCGTGATTCAAT
>CBFIFN010000141.1:0-2696 GCA_965661885.1 uncultured Burkholderiales bacterium
CTGAATAAATTATTTGAACCTGCAGGTGATCAACCACAGGCCATTAACGCACTTCTAGAAGGCCTAAAAGGTAACATGTCTCACCAGACGCTACTGGGCGTAACCGGATCTGGGAAGACGTATACGATGGCTAATGTGATTGCCAATTCTGGTCGTCCTGCCATTGTTATGGCTCCTAATAAAACACTAGCTGCTCAGTTATATTCGGAATTTAAGGAATTCTTCCCCAAAAACTCGGTTGAGTATTTTGTCTCTTATTATGATTACTATCAGCCCGAAGCATATGTGCCTTCCCGTGATTTGTTTATTGAAAAAGATTCGAGTATTAATGAGCACGTGGAGCAAATGCGTTTGTCAGCAACCAAGTCGTTGATAGAGCGTGATGACTCTATTGTTGTCGCAAGCGTGTCCTGTATCTATGGGATTGGCGATCCGGTTGACTACCATGGCATGATTTTGCACCTGATTGAAGGCGAAGAAATCGGTCAAAGAAAGATAATCAAGCGTTTGGCGGAAATGCAGTACGAGAGAAATGAAGTTGATTTCCACAGGGGCGTTTTTAGGGTCAGGGGAGATATTATTGATATATTTCCGTCGGAAAACAGCGAACATGCCATTCGTGTCTCCTTGTTTGACGATGAGATCGAATCACTCTCTATTTTTGATCCGCTTACCGGCCATATTGTTAAAAAGGTTAAACGATATACGGTTTATCCCTCAAGTCACTACGTCACGCCCCGAGAGACAGTTCTTCGTGCGATTGAAGCAATTAAGTTGGAGTTGAAGGAGCGTATCGGACAATTCCAAAAAAACAGTCTGCTCGTGGAGTTGCAGAGAATTGAGCAACGCACAAGATTTGATTTAGAGATGCTTGTAGAGATGGGTTTTTGTAAGGGAATTGAGAATTACTCGAGGCATTTGTCTGGTCGAAACGAGGGCGATCCTCCTCCGACGTTGATTGATTATCTTCCAAAAAATGCAATTATGTTTATGGATGAATCTCACGTTACTGCCCCCCAAATTGGGGGTATGTATAAGGGGGATAGAGCCCGAAAAGAAAATCTGGTGAATTATGGGTTCCGATTGCCTTCTGCACTTGATAATCGTCCGCTGCGTTTTGATGAGTTTGAGCAATTAATGCCTCAGACTATATTTGTCTCGGCAACTCCATCAGACTATGAAAGTCGAACACAACAACAAGTTGTGGAACAAATTGTGCGTCCCACGGGTCTTGTAGATCCGCATTTAGAAGTTCGCCCCGCTAGTAGTCAAGTGGATGATTTGCTATCAGAAATTCATGTTAGAGCAAAACTTCATGAGCGTGTTCTTGTTACAACATTAACCAAGCGAATGTCAGAGGATTTAACAGATTACTTGTCAGAGAATGGGGTTTCTGTTCGTTATCTACATTCTGATATAGATACGGTTGAACGTGTTGAAATCATTCGGGATTTAAGACTCGGAGAATTTGATGTTCTTGTAGGAATTAATTTGTTACGAGAGGGTTTAGACATCCCTGAGGTTTCTCTCGTGGCAATCCTCGATGCAGACAAGGAAGGTTTTTTGCGCTCAGAGCGGTCACTCGTTCAGACCATTGGACGTGCAGCTCGCCATATTAACGGACGAGCAATTATGTACGGAGACAAGATCACGCGCTCTATGCAGAAAGCGATTGATGAGACAGATAGGCGACGGGTAAAGCAGCTTGCTTTCAACGAAAAGCATGGCATTACGCCAACCGGTATCGACAAGCGTGTAAGAGATCTAATTGAGGGGGTTTTCTCGGAGAAAGAAGTCAATCGTAACGGTAGAGAGAAGGTCGACAAACAAACAGAGATTAAATCAGAATCAGATTTAATGGTTGAGATGAAGCGAGTCGAAAAACGTATGAGAGAAGCAGCCAAAAATTTAGAGTTTGAAAAAGCTGCCGAATATAGAGATACCTTAAAGGTACTAAAGACTCAGTTCATATCGGGCGCTCCCACTTAATTTTGTCGAAGTTTTAAAAACAATGAAAGTTTTGGTCGTTTGTACTGGTAACATTTGCCGATCACCGACCGGCCAAATTGTGCTGAGAAAAAAAGCCTCAGAGATGCGTGTCGCGGATGATTTCTATTGCGAATCGGCGGGCACTCACAGCTATCACGTTGGAGCGTCTCCTGACCCGAGAAGCCAACGCACTGCATCCCGTCAAGGTTATGACATGAGTCAATGTCGCGCGCAGCATTTGTGCAATGATGATTTTTCTAAATACGATATTTTTTTAGCTATGGATTCTGACCACTACAAAATAATTCAGAATTTAAAGCCTAAGGAGAATAAATCACGGGTATTTTACTTTATGGAGTTTAGCCGAGAATACCCCCGCGAGAGCGTTCCGGACCCTTATTACGGAGATGCCGAGGGATTTAAACGGGTACTTCAAATGATTGAAGAAGGAGCGGATACATTTTTAAGAGAAATGTATCCGTCCTCATAAGCATTTAGTTCCTAGTTAGCAGTAAACCCGATTGGAGATTGTATTAATCTCCTTGTGTTTCCACTTGTTGTAACGGCTCGGTTTGTGAACCCGATGAAGCTCCTTTAGCTTCTCGGCGACGCCTTCGTTCGTCACGCGCTTGATCTCTCTCAGTTAAATCACTGGTGAAGTCAGCGTCCCCATTGCTTAAGGAGTTGGATGCGGTCTCGATCATGGT
>CBFIFN010000142.1:0-2618 GCA_965661885.1 uncultured Burkholderiales bacterium
TACATGAGATGTTAATTAAATATCGAGTCTGACGATATAATGAGGAATCTATTTTAATAGCGGGCCGCTATGTTCAAGCCATTCGAGCTTTTTGTTGGATTACGGTACACCAAAGCAAAGCGTAAAAATCATTTTATTTCATTCATTTCAGCGACGTCGATGATTGGCATCGCGCTGGGAGTTGCGGCTTTGATTGTAGTGCTGTCAGTGATGAATGGTTTTCAAAAGGAGCTTCGTTCTACGATTTTGGGTGTGGTGTCTCACGTTCAGATTTTTGGAGGTCAGAGCCAGCTAGATAATTGGGGGAATGTCGCTTCACGGGCGAGAATTGAAGCGGGTGTTGTTGGGTCCGCGCCCTTCGTATCGGGAGAAGGTCTATTGACCGCTGGTCGGCGATCCAACGGAACTATGATTCGAGGGGTGCTACCCGATCAGGAGGTAAGTGTTTCAGACGTTTCTGAACACATGGTGTCGGGTTCTTTTTCTTCGCTAGAAGCTGGGCAGTTTAATGTCTTGCTTGGGATTGACTTGGCAAGAGCGTTAGGGGTGAAGCTTGACGATCGTGTGGTCTTGATTACACCTCAAGGGCAGGTCACGCCCGCGGGTGTGATGCCTAGACTCAGACAATTTCGTGTGAGCGGAATTTTCGAAGTTAATAATTATGAGTATGACGCTGCGCTTGCAATCATTCATATGACCGATGCGCAAAAATTACTCAGATATGGTGATTCAGTCTCCGGCGTCCGACTTAAGCTGAGCGACTTATTTGATGCACCGCAGGTGGCTAAAAAGCTCGCGCCTGCACTTCCGATTAATACTTTCGTTTCCGATTGGACTCAAAGTCATTCGACGTTTTTTAGGGCCATCCAAATTGAAAAGCGCGTTATGTCAATTATTCTTCTGTTAATTGTTGCCGTAGCCGCCTTCAACATTGTTTCGACGTTGGTTATGGTCGTTACAGATAAACGCTCGGATATCGCCGTATTAAGGACGCTCGGTGCGCTTCCTTCCCAAGTGATGAAAATATTTTTTATTCAAGGATCATTAATCGGCTTTATCGGGACCGCACTTGGTTTGGTGTTTGGTTTAACTATAGCTGCCAATATCGCTGTCATAATCCCAGCAATCGAGTCTTTGTTTGGCGTGCAGTTTCTAGCAAAAGATGTTTACTACATCTCAGAAATCCCATCAGAGATACAGATGGGCGATGTACTCTGGATTGGTCTTATGTCAATTTGTTTAACCATGCTTGCCACGATCTACCCAAGTTTGAGAGCGTCCAAAATTAATCCCTCTGAGGCGCTGCGCTATGAGTAGCGAAATGACCAAGAAGCCTAAAGTCTTATCGGCTGTTAATTTGTATAAAAGCTACGGGGCTATTGGCGGGACTGAGGTGGATGTGCTTAGGAACGTTTCGTTCGACGTTCAGGCGGGTGACATGACCGCCATTGTCGGGACATCTGGGTCAGGTAAGAGCACGTTACTTCATTTGTTGGGTGGTCTCGATAAACCCACTCGAGGCGAAGTGAAAGTCAATGACAAGTCGTTCTCCACTTTGTCTGAGGCAGACATATGTGAGATCAGAAATCGTTCGATAGGTTTCGTGTACCAATTCCACCACCTACTACTCGAGTTTTCTGCACTCGAAAATGTCGCTATGCCCTTGTTGATGCGCTCCAACTCTGTCGCTGAATCGAGAGAGAAGGCGTGCGAGCTATTAACGCAAGTGGGTTTAGCGCATCGGCTCGAGCACCAACCGAATGAACTGTCTGGCGGAGAGCGTCAGCGAGTGGCGATTGCCAGGGCTCTTGTGACTGATCCTGACTGTTTGTTAGCCGACGAACCGACCGGTAATTTGGATAAATCCAGTGCATTAGCTTTTATGACTTTGATGGCACAGGTCAATGAGCAATTCGGTACAAGTGTCGTCGTTGTGACGCATGATATGGAGTTGGCCGCGAAAATGAATCAGGTTTATCGTCTTGACGACGGGTTTTTAAGTGTTGACGCTCGCTCAGCGGGATGAAAGAAGATGTCGCGCTTTACTTTGATTGTCCGCTTTGACATAAGTGCGATTAATGCTAAACTCCTGCTTCCTTTAGGCGCGTAGCTCAGTTGGTTAGAGCACCACCTTGACATGGTGGGGGTCGTTGGTTCGAATCCAATCGCGCCTACCAAACGCCTTCTTTAGTTCGTCACTTGCCTTCGAATTCTTCAGTTTTACATATCAAACCAATGTAAAACTCTGATTTAATTTGTATTTTTCAGTCGGACTTCAATTTGTTGGGCTCGTTCGCAGTCATACAATCAAAAACCCATCTCTAACAGTTTTAAAAGACTGCGTTTTTTGCTAACGTAGATCTCCTACTAAATTTGTTACACCTAAAAATAAATAATAACGAGAACAAACAAAGGGGGGGCGTCATGGAATTATTACTTGATCCAAGAACGATCAACAGTCGAAAAGTACTTGCCGGTTGTAAATTAGTAGGCGCGGAGTACACATTAAATAGGCTGGATTATTTTCAAGCGGAACAAACCAGTCCAGCTTATCTAGCAATAAACCCGATGGCATCAATGCCAGCACTCAAAGACGGCAATTTTACACTTTGGGAATC
>CBFIFN010000143.1:0-2606 GCA_965661885.1 uncultured Burkholderiales bacterium
TTTTTAACATATAGCCACAAGCGGGCGCTAATTCTTTGCAATAACGTGCGCCAAGCGTCTTTGGGATTATTTCGGATAGGAGTAGAATTAGAATTGTCAATACCGCGGAAATCAGCCCAAAATAGACCTCTCCAAAAAGCTCAGTTGCTTTTGCGCCAGCACCCGCAGCGCCAACAGTATGGGCAATTGTATTCAAAGATAAAATGGCGGACAAAGGTTTTCCAATATCTTTTTTGAATCCTTGCCAAAGTTTCGCTAATTTGGGTTTACTGGTCTCTAGGCTTGCGAGATGCGTTGACGACAAGGTTAGGAGTGTTGCCTCCAATAAAGAGCAAAGAAAGGAAACTCCGAGTGCGAGTGAAATATACGCAATTAGTAGGGACATAAAAAATATTTATTGATTGGCAAGAGAATTCGTTTTTTCGTTTAAATCGTTGCTAAGAGGTACAGCGTGCTTGAATGATAACTTTAAATTTAACAAGCGTTGTGTGCGATTATTTTTACATAGTTTATGAATAGCAGTAGACGCGGCTTTTGTGTTGTTTATAATTGCCGAGCGATTTTTAATAATTACCAAGTAAGGGGCAGAATATGAAGAGTGCGAAAGATTATCTTAATGAGGCCAATAGCGTTGTCAGTCGGATACCTGCGCAACAGGGGATTGAACTGCATAAGGTTGGTAGTGCTATTTTTGTCGACGTTAGGGACTCGGCAGCTATAGCTGAATCAGGGACAATTGCCGGGGCATTAAGAATTCCTCGCGGCTTCATTGAGTTTGCTGCTGATCCAGATAGCCCCTTTTACAACCCAGCACTAGAGAAGCGTTCGGAAATTGTGCTTGTCTGTGGCGCTGGTGGACAAGCTGCTCTTGCTGGGAAAACCCTCATGGATATGGGTTACGAGAAAGTACGTAATGTTGGTGGATTTCCTGACTGGCGTGACGCAGGCGGCGAGACAGAAGCAGCTTGAAGAGCGTAACATTCACGAAAACAATACTGTTTTCTTGAACGGACGCTAAAAATTTTTGAAATGAGGTAAGTGCCCGGTCTTGTAATAAATCAAGGCTCCGTCATTCTTCGTGAAAGGCGTATGTCGACTTAAGTGTGGGTAACGTATCCAAGAACCCTTTGGATATGCCCCGCTTTCGTCGTATAGCGTCCCTTCAAGAACGAGGAGTTCTCCTCCTCCTACATGTTCGTGGTTGTTGAATTTAATGTTAGGTGCTGACTTCAACAAAGAAACTTTTTCATTTCCATATTTGTGGAGAGGCATCTCTTGTAACCCAGACTCCAATCGAGGTTGCCATTTTTCTTTTTGGGTGTTGATCACCTTTTGAGCCTTATCTTCTGGACTGAACTGGTGCAGCTTGACGAAGATTGTTGCGCCTTCGTTTCCAATTCGTGGCGTATGCTTCGTGCCTATCGGATTTCGAACGTAGGTTCCTTTTGGATATTGACCATGTTCATCTGAGAAAATACCATTTAAGACGTAATACTCCTCACCGCCTGAATGCACGTGTGATGAGAACCTACTATTCGGCGCGTAACGTACAATCGTTGTCGCTCGAGCAATTTCATTTCCAATTCGATCTAGCATCATTCTGGTTACACCTGGCATTGGGGATGACACCCATCGATGATCAGACGATTTACATATCACCTTTATTCCAAAGTTATCTCGTATTCTCAATGATTTTTGCACGTTATTAATCCGAATCTTTCGTATTTTATGCCGATACCGCCATCTATTATATTCTGTCGTTACCAAATTTTACGAAATTGCAGTATCGTTCAGTTTGATTATGTTTTGCGTCAAAGGAGGGCAAGATGTCATTCATTCAATCGGTAAAGCGTTGTTTCATCAACTGCACCAATTTCAAAGATCGCGCCTCCAGGGCCGATTACTGGTTTTTTTATCTGTTCGATATAATTGTTTTTAACGTGTTTAGCTTAGTTCAGGCGTCGTACGGTTCAGGCGGAGTGGGCCTACAGTTGCTTAATAGTTTGTGCATCTTGCTAGCGATTGTTACTGGAATTACATACCTAGCTGTTGGAGTGCGCCGTCTTCATGATGTCAATAGGTCTGGTTGGTGGCTATTGCTGGCGTTTACCGTGATCGGCATTATTTTGTTGTTTTATTGGCAGATAAAAGCTGGCGATAAAGAAGCAAATAGATTTGGTGAGAGACCGTTAAGTTAAGATGTAAATCTCAGCTTAACGATACTTTGAGAGATCGAAAAACTATTGATTTTTTTAATTTTGCCGTAACGATTGCATCGTCCATGCGGTCGTAAATAATACAATCGGCGTCTCGAAGAAATATTAAAAATAGGAAGGTAATGAAATGAATTTTGAAGATGTCGTGAAAAACCGTCAAAGCGTCAGAGGCTATAAAACAAAGCCCGTGGCGCGTGAATTAATTGAGCAGATCATTAACTTGGCAAGACGAGCGCCTTCATCAATGAATACGCAGCCTTGGCATGTCCACGTGGTGACCGGAGAGGCCCTCGATGAGGTGCGGACAAGGAATATGGAGGAAATGCTTGCGGGTGCCGAACCTCAACGTGATATCAATAGCCATGAGGAATATGAAGGGGTGCATCGATT
>CBFIFN010000144.1:0-2587 GCA_965661885.1 uncultured Burkholderiales bacterium
GCTCGTTGTGCTAAAAATCGATGAGGAAGGTGAGCATAGTTATAGCACGCTATTCTGTCTGGCGATAGCGAAACTACCTGCTCGAGAGTTTTAGTAAAACTCTTAACATTTTGGTGTGGTAGGCCATAAATTAGGTCAAACGATAGAGACGCGAAATCATGTGCTCTTGCTTCTTTGACTAACTCCTGCACGCGCTCATAAGGTTGGACTCGATTAATCGCTTTTTGGACCGTGGGATCAAAATCTTGAATTCCTAGACTCAAACGGTTAAACCCTAACCCTTTGAGTAAAGCTATGATTCTTCCATCTACTGTCCGTGGGTCTATTTCTATGGAGTATTCTCTGTCTGGATCGCTTACTAAAACATAGTGTTGTGCCAAAAGATGCATCAACTCCGTCAACTCAGAAGCAGATAAATAAGTTGGTGTTCCGCCACCCCAATGCAGTTGAGTGACCGGCCGCTTATTCAAATCCCAAGTTTGGTATATATCTAACTCCTTGGATAAAGCTGAGAGATAACGTGTGGCAAATCTTTTCTTTCCTGTTACTACCTTATTACACGCACAGTAGTAGCAAATAGATTCGCAAAACGGGATGTGCGTATAAATCGATAATGGTTGGTTATGTTGTTCCACAGGCAATATCTTGAACGCCTTCTCAAGTGTCTCAAAAGAAAAATCTTCGCGCATATGGGGTGATGTTGGGTAAGACGTATACCGTGGCCCTTCCCCTCTGTACTTCGATGCCAGCGCAAGAAGCTGATCGGGTAAATTCGTCGACGTTGAAGCTAAAGTCATCAAAAACAGTTCACTTTCTACAAAAGCTCAGGATAAACCTAACAACAAAAAATGATATTGATTTAAATCAACATTCACACCGACAGACTAACCCCAGTCAAAACGCTGTTACTGTCAAACTTCGGTCAAGCTACAATTTCAACTAAAATACTATAGTCTATTCAGGCCGCATGTGAGGGAACAACAAAACGTCTCTAATAGACGGAGAATCCGTGAGCAACATAACTAACCGATCAATACCAATACCCTCGCCAGCGGTTGGAGGCATGCCATGCTCAAGAGCTCGGATATAGTCCGCATCAAAGTGCATCGCCTCAACATCACCTGCATCTTTCTCGGCAACTTGTTGCTTAAAGCGTGCCTCTTGATCCTCTGGGTCATTTAGTTCAGAAAAACCATTGGCAATCTCTCTACCGCCGACAAAAAATTCAAATCGATCAGTCACAAAGGAATCTTCATCATTGCGCCGAGCTAAAGGAGAAACTTCAGCGGGGTACATGGTGATGAACGTTGGTTGCTCCAAAAGATGTTCAACGGTTTTTTCAAATATTTCGATCTGAACTTTTCCTAAACCCCAGATATCTTTGAGAGGGATATGCAAAGAGCTCGCGATTTTACGGGCTTCAACCTCATCACTCAGTTGATCTGCAGTAATAGAAGGGTTGTATTGAAGAATCGAATCAAACACCGATAGTCGAGTAAAAGGCTCTGCAAAATCATAATGAGTTTCACTTTGAATTTCGCCATCAGCATCTTTTACTGTATTAACTACTTTGGTAGATCCCAAAACTTCAGTGGTCATTTTGCGCAGCATATCTTCAGTAAGATCCATCAAATCATTAAAGTCAGCATAGGCCTGATAGAACTCAAGCATCGTAAATTCAGGATTATGGCGAGTTGAAAGGCCCTCGTTTCTGAAATTACGGTTTATCTCATAAACACGCTCAAAACCACCAACCACAAGCCGCTTGAGATAGAGTTCAGGCGCAATTCGCAGATACATATCAATATCTAAAGCATTATGGTGGGTCACAAATGGACGCGCAACTGCGCCACCCGGTATCACTTGGAGCATTGGGGTTTCAACTTCAAGGTAGTCTGCGTCATTCAGGTAGCGCCGAATAAAGTCCACCACCTTTGAACGTATGCGGAATGTATTGCGAACATCTGGATTAACAATCAAGTCAACATAACGCTGCCGATAGCGCATCTCTTGATCAGCAAGACCATGAAATTTATCGGGCAAGGGCCTTAAAGCTTTAGTCAGTAAAAGATATTCGTCCATCTGCACATACAAATCACCCTTACCTGACTTATACAATGCTCCAGTAATACCGACGATGTCACCTAAATCCAAAGACTTTGCAAACGGTCGAGCCTCTTTGGTTACATACAATTGAATACGGTCAGAACTATCCTGAACCACAATAAAAGCACCCCGGTTACGAATAACTCTACCCGCAACACTAACCACTTTTTCCAGGGTTTCTAATTGCTCTTTAGACTGATCGCCAAATTCAGTCTGTAACTGGCCGGCTTTATGGGCTGGCTGAAACTGATTTGGGAACGTTGCTCCATCTTGAGTGCGAAGCACATCCAACTTGGCACGTCGTTCAGCAATAAGTTTGTTTTCATCCTGTTGATCAGTCATGTTTACTCTATTTATTATGTTAGTTTTTAAAGCCCCGCTTTCAGCGAAGCAACTATAAATTGGTCTAACTTTCCATCTAAAACCGCTTGAGTATTGCGTGTCTCAATATTTGTGCGCAGATCTTTGATTCGAGCATCGT
>CBFIFN010000145.1:0-2525 GCA_965661885.1 uncultured Burkholderiales bacterium
AAGCCAACTTCACAGATCCCTCAATGTTCATTGCTGCGAACTCAGCGGTCGGCCAAGCAATTGTGAAGAATGGCACCTCAGCGCTCGCGCCACACATTGCCTGAACACCGAGACCGTAGGCTTTCCGAATAACCACACCAAACATTGGAGTCGTTATATTTGCACCAACATTAAACATTCTAAGAGCGTGGCGCACCAGAGCTGTTTGTTCCACCTCAGGGCCTACCATGATACCAGGGCAGTCCATTAAACTTAGAATAGGGATATCAAACGCGTCACACAGCTGAACAAAACGCGCGCCCTTATCGGCCGCAGCGGAATCAATAGCTCCAGACAAATGATGAGGATTATTAGCAATAACGCCTAACGGCTGACCCTCAATTCTTATAAATGCTGTGATCAAACCAACACCAAATTTCTCTCTGATCTCTAAAAAAGAATCGGCGTCAGCGAGTGTGGTGATAATCTCGCGCATATCGTATAAACGCAACCGATTCTCTGGTACCGCATGACGCAGTAGCTTTTGATCTAATACTTCCCAATCGTCAATGGCGCCTTGAAAGTAAGACAGGTATTTTTTAGCCGTTTCAACGGCGGCAAATTCGTCTTTCACTAATATATCGACAACTCCGTTGGGAACCTGAAACGACATTGGCCCAACCTCTTCAGGGGTATAGAGGCCTAACCCTCCACCTTCTATCATTGCAGGTCCTCCCATTCCTAAAGTAGCCCCTTCGGTTGCAATAATTACGTCGCTGGAGGCAACCAACGCGGTATTTCCAGCAAAGCAACGACCATTGACTATGGCGACTAAAGGAACGAGGCCGCTCAACTGAGCGTATCGGGTAAACGTATTTGTATCGATCCCAACTTCAATCCCACCTGGATCCTCCCCGGGCCTTCCACCACCCCCTTCGCCAAATACAACTACAGGTAATTTGAGACGTTTTGCGAGACTGAACATGCGATCTTGTTTAGCGTGGTTACGTGCGCCTTGTGTTCCCGCAAGAACGGTATAGTCGTAAGCGATTACCATGACGCGATTGTCAGCTTTAAATAAATGCCCGTTAACAGACCCAATACCAGCTACAAGGCCATCAGCAGGCGTATTTTTTCGCAGCGTCTCGATATCAAAGCGAGTGTGTTGTCGTGCGACGGTCAGTGGCCAGTACTCTTTGAACGTTCCTCGGTCAAGCAGTAGAGCAATACTCTCACGGATCATGCGATACCCGGACGAGTGCCTCTTGGCAACCGCTTCCGGACGGCTCTCGTCAAGCGTAAAAGCGTGTCGATCAATATTTTCTTGTAAATCTGAGCGAATTAAATCAGGGTCAAGCTTTGTCGGCGCGACAACCTTAGAGTTCGAGGCTTCCAATCTGTCAATGAACAATATGGGATGCCCGTTTGTTACTACATCACCAACTGACACATTTACGGCTCGAACAATTCCATTAAAATCTGCCGTAATAACGTGTTCCATCTTCATCGCTTCAATGACAATAACAGGCTGCCCAAGACTAACCGTCTCGCCCTCACTAACTTCTATCGCGACAATTGTCCCTTGAATTGGCGTCACGATGCCGATAGCGTCCTTTTCCATGTCGCTTAAATTTAGATCTGTAGCAACCCCATTTGTAGCTTTCCTATGTGAATCGAAATTAAACAAAGCCAGAGGATCATTTCCATCAGTGCGAGCGCCTGTATGTCTGGTTTTTAACGTGTCTTTATTTTTTTCTATATCGGCAAACCAGTGACCTACATCTTGAGCTTCCTGTGTGGTTAAGCTTGTTATTTGTTCATCAAACCAGCGTGTATGTACGTTTCCGCTTGAAAAATCCGGGTGTTTAATGATGTTACGAAGCAGGCTTACATTCGTAGAAACTCCCTCAATTCTTAATTCAGAAAGAGCGCGAAGTAGTCGGGTCGCTGCGGCAGACGGATTACAATCCCTAGCATGTCCAATCACTTTGACGAGTAACGCATCAAATGAGCTACTCGTCTTGTAGCCTGCGTAACCATAACCATCCGTTCGAACTCCTGGTCCGCTCGGCATCTCATACACAGACAGCGTTCCCGCATTCGGTACAACTTCACCACTTTCACCGATGGACTCCATGTTGACTCGAGCTTGAATTGCGCATCCACGTGGCGCAATCGCTTGCGAATCATTAAGGCCTAAATCTTGGAGTGTCTCGCCACCAGCCAAACGAATCTGAGCTTGGACTAAATCAACACCAGTGACCGCCTCTGTAACAGTATGCTCAACTTGTAATCTTGGTATAACGGACGCTCTTAGAAAGACGCATAGCGGCATCTATAATCTGCCGCCTTAAATCTTCACTTAACGCGGGTGCTGGCGCAATTTCCACCATTTTTTGAAAGCGTCGCTGGACGCTACATTCACGTTCGCCTAAATGGGTGACATCACCATTTTGATCGCCCAAAATTTGCACCTCAATGTGTCGCGCTCGTCTAACGAAACCCTCCACATAAACGTCATCAACCCCAAAAGCCAGGTTGGCTTC
>CBFIFN010000146.1:0-2523 GCA_965661885.1 uncultured Burkholderiales bacterium
TTCAGAAATGCTGGCGGTTCTTCGAGATTTTTCAATAAGGCGTTTGCCGCACTTTGATGTAAGTTTTCAGCAGGCTCGATGAGCACCACCTTTGCGAGTCCCCGGTGAGGCTTCGTATGAAAGAAGTCTCCTAAGCCTCTTACTGACTTAACACTAATGACTTGTTTTGGTTTCTTTGTAGTGCTCGATCGAGTATCTGAACTAGAGGTTTCTGCTTCATCGTTTGTAAGGTGCTTGAAGTCTGGATGCGTATTTGCCTCAAACAAAAGACATGACGAACACGTTCCACATGGATCGGCTAAACCAGATACTTTTTCACACAGTGCAGATTGCGCTACATGATTCGCTAAGGTGTGCTTGCCTATTCCAGGTAATCCGTGAATCAGTAACGCGGGTGGAAGGGTTTTACCGATTCTCTCTTTTGATTCATGTAACCATGGGTAATTAGCTAACTGCATACCATGTCCAATTCGTGTCTGACTAATTCTCGAATTTTACCCTTCGATAAAGTGGAATCAATTATTTTGATTCTTTGTGGGTTACTCTTCGCTCGAGCCAAATACGCCTGCCTAACTCGTTCATGGAAATCTAAGGCCTCGGACTCGAAACGGTCTTTATCACGATGCCCTAAGCGACGTTGTGCAACTAACACTGGCAAATCGAAAAAGAGTGTGAGATCAGGTTGAACATCCTTATGAACCCAGCGCTCTAAAACCTCTATTCGAGAAGCGTTAACGCCAGAGCCTCCGCCTTGATAGGCGAATGTAGCATCAGTGAATCGATCACAAATCACAACCGAACCAGCATTTAATGCGGGTGCAATCACACGGTTAATGTGTTCTCTACGTGCGGCGAACATTAAAAGCACTTCAGTCTCAGGATCTGCTGCATCAGTCGCATCAGTCGCATCTAACATCAGCTGTCTTAACTTTTCACTCAGTGGGGTACCACCTGGCTCACGTGTTTGAACGATGTCCTTGCGGGACTCACTGAGGTATTTGACGGCATAATCAAGTTGAGTGCTTTTCCCAGCACCATCGACACCCTCAAAGGTAATAAATATTCCCTTATTCACTGATTTTCTCTAAGTTACCGTTGATATTTTCTAACAGCTCTATTATGCGCCTTTAAATTATCAGAGAATTGGTGCGTACCGTCCCCCTTGGCGACAAAATAAAGTGCGCTTGTTTCCCTCGGTCTCATCGCTGCCCGAATGGAACTCTCACTCGGAAGCGCAATTGGTGTGGGCGGCAATCCATTTCGAGTGTAAGTGTTATAGGGGTTATCAGCTTTTAAGTCTTTAGTCCGGATGTCCCCGTCGAAATTATCACCAAGCCCATAAATAACCGTAGGATCTGCTTGCAGCCGCATTTTCTTTTTCAACCGATTAGAAAACACGCCAGAGATGATTGATTTTTCTGCTTTAAGGTAAGTTTCTTTTTCAATGATCGAGGCAATAATGAGTGCCTCATACGGGTCTTTAAGACGGATATTTTCACTGCGGCTCTTCCACTCCTTCTCGAGAATCCGAGTCATTTTTTTATTGGCAAGGCTCATGATCTTTAGATCACTCGTTCCACCTGAAAATATGTAAGTGTCTGGAAAAAATAATCCTTCTGGATGCGCATAGGAAATGTCCAGCTCTTTCATGATTTTTTTAAGACTCCAACCTGACGTTTTATGGTGGATGGCGTCGTGAGCATCCAGAGCGCGTCTAAGATCCGAGAAGGTCCAACCCTCCTGAATGCGGATACGGTTTCTAGCGAAGTAACCACGATGAATTTTTTGAAGAACTTGGAACCCAGTGGCGCCTGTTTCAAATTTATATTTGCCAGCTTTGATTTCAGACCCCATCCCAAACACACGAGCGAGAAGTTGAAAACTCCGTGCATCGTGTATCACATTTGATTCCTCCAACGTCTTAGCCGCTTCCTCAAGTGATGCACCCTTTTCGATCGTCAGAATGATCGGTGCTTCAACATCAATCACCCGGACGCCAACGAACAGAAGCCACAACAGAAAAAGGCCAGCTGATACCGAGGCACCAATTGATAACTTAGTGAGAAATTTTTTACTCGAATCCAAAGGGCACTAGCGACTGTTTTTTAGACAATCAACAGGCTTGTACTCAGTCAAATGCCGAAAATACCAGGCTTCCATTCGTGCCACCAAATCCAAAAGAGTTTGATATGGCTGACCGGATGCGCATATTTCTAGCCGTGTTCGGAACGTAATCGAGATCGCATTCAGGATCAGGGTCGTTTAGGTTGATCGTGGGGGGCGCCACTTGATCTTTGATCGCTAATGCGGTGAATACAGCCTCAACACCACCAGCCGCTCCAAGAAGATGTCCTATACTCGATTTTGTTGAGCTAACTGCTAGATCGTTGGCGTGCGCACCGAACATTCTCTTAATCGCAGTGGTTTCAGCTATATCACCGAGTGGAGTGGATGTGCCGTGCGCATTGATATAGTCGATCGAGTGGGGGTCAACGTTTGCATTTCTAAGTGCGTTTTCCATGC
>CBFIFN010000147.1:0-2473 GCA_965661885.1 uncultured Burkholderiales bacterium
GAGGGACGTTTGAACTCAAATACTTCTTTAGTAATGCGATTGGCGATAAAAGCGAAATGTCTTCCACACATGTTAAAGACGTGATCAAAAAAATAATCCTATCTGAAAACCCCGAGCAGCCCCTATCCGATAACGCAATTAAAAAATTTCTATCTAACAAAGGAATCGATATTGCTAGACGTACAATCGCAAAATATCGAGAAAATCAAAAGATACTTCCGTCTCAAATGCGAAAAAAAGTTTACAAAAAATGACAACTAATATCAGCTTGGTGAAACTGCTGGAAGAGGTCGAAGTTCTTTTAGATCTCAAAATATCCAGCAAAAAAAGGTTATTTGAAGAAATCGGTCTCTGCATCGAGGAAAAGTATGGCGTTCCAAGGGCCGACACCTTTGACGCTTTATTTACAAGAGAGAAACTCCGGTCCACCAATATCGCACACGGTATCGCCTTACCCCATGGCAGACTTTTCCCGCTAAAAAGGTTTGTTGGTGTCTTTGCGAGACTAGAAGACCCGATCCAATTTGAATCTGGCAAAAATAAACAAGTGAAAATGGTATTTATCCTACTCACACCAAAAGCGAAACAACAAAATCAACATTTAGCCTATCTCGCTCATTTAGCAGAAGTCTTCAGCAACAAGGCGACGAGAGAAAAGTTACTCACGACATCGAATTCAGCAGAAATAATAAAACTCTTGGGAAAATAAATGCCAACCATCTCAATAAAAAAACTGTTTGAGGATAACCAGGATGCTCTGGGCCTTCAATGGGGAATTCCCTGTGAGCCAGACTGTAGTCCGATTAGTTCAGATGCAGTTAATTCCTCTACAAATGGTTTGATTGGACACCTAAATTTGATTCACCCTAACTGGATTCAGATTTTTAGTCGCACTGAAGCAGCCTACTTCAAAGACATACCATTCCAATCTCAAATTGACTCTCTTGAGAAAATAATCGACAAAACCGCGTGTTTAATCGTGTCAGATGGAGAAAAATGTCCTGATTCAATTATCAGTGTTGCCAGCCAGAATAAGATACCTATCATTACGTCTACTTTACCAAGCTTGCAAATTATATGGGTTATCCGAACTTATTTAGGTCGCGCCCTAGCGGATTACGTCACGCATCACGGGGTCCTTCTGGACGTTTTAGGTGTTGGTGTCATGATTACTGGTGAGAGCGGTGTCGGTAAGAGCGAATTAGCGCTGGAACTTATTTCTCGTGGTTCGGGACTAGTGGCAGACGATATTGTTGAACTATTTCATATCGCACCAAAAACTATTGAAGGGAGAAGCCCTGAACTTTTAAAAGATTTTCTTGAGGTGAGGGGATTGGGGCTATTAAATATTAGGACTATTTTTGGGGAAACTGCCGTAAGACGTCGCAAAAATCTGAAGTTAATCGTTGAACTAATGAAACCAGCTCAGCGTAAGACCAGTCGGATGGAAAGATTACCCCTACAGGCATCCTCACAACGAATCCTTGATGTAGACGTTCGAAAAGTGCAGTTGCCAGTAGCGGCGGGTCGTAATTTAGCGGTCCTCATAGAGGCCGCGGTGCGAAATTACGTACTACAATTAAGAGGTATCGACAGCACCCAAGAATTCATGGCTCGTCAAAGTCAAAGTATCTCCAAGCAGCAACTAGATAACCCATCCGACTAATGAAGCTTTTTATATTCACGGGTTTATCAGGATCGGGTAAGAGCGTTGCGTTACGAACACTCGAAGACCTTGAATTTTACTGTATCGACAATTTACCAATAAAACTCCTCGACTCTTGTATCCAGTCATTAATGGCGGAGGGGTATGAAAATGTAGCGATCAGCTTAGATATCAGAAATCCGTCCTTCCTTGGCGTTTTACCAGCAGAAATTGGAGCACTATCAACACGCGGCGTTGATGTGAAGGTTATATTTTTTGATGCCTCGAACGAAACGCTACTAAAACGATATTCAGAAACTCGTCGCCCTCACCCACTATCCGATAGAGACAAAACCTTAATTGAATGTATTGAAATCGAGAGGAAACTATTGGAGGCAATAAAAATTGATGCTGATCGAATTGACACTAGCAGATTGACCCCTCAGCAGTTAAAAAACTCTGTTAGAGAGCTGGTTGAAAATAAAGCTCATCAGTTTCAACTAACTCTGCAATCTTTTGGATTCAAGTATGGTATTCCCCTAGATACCGACTTTACGTTTGATGTGCGCTGCCTACCAAATCCATTCTATGAAAGCGAATTAAAAAACCTTACTGGAATTGATTACGAGGTAAAGAGATTTCTGAATAACAGCTCAAGCGCGAAAGGCATGGTGAATGACATTTATCAATTTGCAAAACGCTGGTTACCCCTATTCATAGAAGAAGGAAGAGTGACTTTGGCAATTGCTATTGGATGCACTGGCGGGCAGCACCGGTCCGTTTATGTTGTCGAAGAGTTGAAAAGTCTATTGGATACCCAATATCGAA
>CBFIFN010000148.1:0-2461 GCA_965661885.1 uncultured Burkholderiales bacterium
CCTCGGGGGAAGCGGTGTATCACCACCTAATAGATGAATGTGCAAATGAAACACATCCTGACGACCAACTTCCCCAGTATTTATGATCGTTCTAAATCCATTTTTTAAACCCATTTCCGACGCAAAAAAACGCGCCTTCCCTAACATTCTACCCAAAAGACCATAATCCTCTTCGGCAACATCCGCAAGTGAACTTATATGCTTCTTAGGGATTATCAATAGATGCACAGGAGCCTGTGGATGAATGTCCTTAAAGACGTATAGTTCATCATCCTCAAACACCTTATCGCTGGGAATCTCACCAGCGACAATCTTACAGAAGATACAATCAAGTGACATCCCTAAATACCCTTTTCATCGGCTCGCTTTTTCTTCAAGTCCTGACACTCCTTCGCGCCTTTCAAGTTCTGACGCGATATCTTCCATAGTTATGTTGTGGTAACCCATTAGGACTAACGAATGAAACCATAAATCGGCTAACTCGCGCACGAGATGCTGTGAGTTATTGTCCTTCGATGCCATCACTACCTCAATCGCCTCCTCCCCGAATTTCTTGAGCAGATGATCGTGTCCTTTTTCGAATAGACTACGGGTATATGAGGCCTCCGACGTCGCCAACTTTCGCGCAGCAATTAAATCCTGAAGCCGATTAAAAATTTCTAGTTCATTCATGATTTTCCATAAATATCTTCTTGCTTTTTAATCACAGGTTCACTGGTAACCCAGTGACTTTTATTAAGCTTCTTATAAAAGCAACTATTGCGACCGGTATGACAAGCAATACCACCGACTTGCTCAACTTTAAAAACTAACGAATCTCCATCGCAATCTAAATATACATCTTTAATGACCTGATAATGACCCGAGGATTCGCCCTTAAGCCACAATGCCTTCCTAGACCGTGACCAAAAACAAGCTCGACCTTCAAGTAGTGATTTAGCGATAGCTTCCTCATTTGCCCAGGCGACCATTAGGATTTTTCCTTCCTTCTCATCCTGGACGACCACAGTGACAAGACCATCACTATTCCATTTAATCGCAGACAACAATTCTTCAATCACAGTCGAACCTCGATCCCAGCCTGGGACATAGTTTCTTTTACTTCTCTCACAGACAACTCGCCGTAGTGAAAAACGCTAGCAGCCAACAATGCGTCCGCCCGCCCGTCTATCACTCCGTTAACAAAGTGCTCGGCTGTTCCAACACCACCACTAGCAATAATAGGTATTTCCAAGGCATCTGACATTGCTCGTGTTAATTTCACATCGAAACCCTTTTTTGTTCCGTCTTGATCCATGCTTGTTAAAAGAATCTCTCCGGCCCCGGCATCTTGCATTCTTAGGCCCCATTCTATCGCGTCTAATCCTGTTGTGTTCCGGCCTCCATGCGTAAAAACTTCCCAGGTAGAGTCACTGAGCGGACAAGCCTTAGCATCTATAGCGACGACTACACATTGCGACCCAAAGAAACTGGTTGCCTGCTTAACTAAACCAGGGTTTAGTACTGCGGACGTATTGATGCTCACCTTGTCTGCGCCTGCTTTTAACAACCTCTGGATATCCGAGACCGCTCGAACTCCGCCGCCAACCGTTAGAGGTATGAATACTTGTTCAGCCACGTCCTCGATCACCTTCAGTATCAACCCTCGCTCATCACTACTCGCTGTGATGTCTAAAAAACACAGCTCATCTGCACCTTGCTCATCATATTTTTTAGCAACCTCTACAGGGTCACCCGCATCACGCAAACTCACAAAATTAACGCCTTTAACTACTCGGCCGTCATGAACATCAAGGCATGGAATAATTCGTTTAGTTAGTGCCATTAGGAGCAGTCGATCATCATTTGGTTGATCGTATGTTTAACCATACTTAGCCACTCTATTTGCTATTTCAAAATCGAATGCTTCCTCATAAATTGCTCGTCCCGTGATCGCACCCTTAACTCCGTCAACCTCTAGCTCTCGAAGCTTACGGATATCATCCAGCGAACTGATACCGCCGCTTGCAATAACGGGAACCTCAAGTGCCTTTGCTAGGGCTTGAGTTGCTTCAACGTTCGCGCCATTCATCATTCCATCCCGACCAATATCAGTGTAAATAAATTCCTCTACCCCATAGCTCTGAAATTTTTTCGCAAGATCAATAACGCTGTGATCGGTCACGTTCGCCCAGCCGTCTACCGCAACTTTACCGTCCTTAGCGTCCAACCCAACAATAATCTGATTTGGAAAAGCGCTGCAAGCTTCTTTTAAGAATGCAGGATTCCTTACAGCAGCAGTGCCAATAACGACAAAAGTTACGCCCCGGTCCAAGTAACGCTCAATAGTGGGGATGTCTCTAATGCCACCCCCAACCTGCACAGGAATGTTCTCTCCAATGCCTTCTGCTATTTGATTTATTATTGATTCATTCTCAGGCCTCCCTTCAAAAGCCCCATCTAGATCAACAAGATGAAGTCT
>CBFIFN010000149.1:0-2434 GCA_965661885.1 uncultured Burkholderiales bacterium
AAATCGTGAATGTTATCCATTTGAATCGTCCCTTCTAACGCTCGGTATCTCACTTGTTCCGATCATACTATCTCGCGTCACAAGTCCCGCTAATTGCTCCTCTGAATAGGACTCTGTTCCAATGGGCCGGCGTGGGATGACGAGATATCTCGTTTCGGCAGTGGAGTCCCAAATTCTGATTTTATGGTCATCTGACAAATCCAATCCAAACTCTTTGAGTACCGAACGAGGGTTCCTCACAATACGAGAGCGATATGGAGCAGATTTGTACCACACAGGAGGCAAACCCAGGATATCCCAAGGATAACAAGAACACAGCGTACACACGACAACATTATGAATTTCATCGGTATTTTCTATCGCGATTAAATGCTGTCCGACCTCAGGGAAATCGGCGTCATCATTTATTGTTTTAGTCGCATCCGCGAGAAGCAATCGCTTGAATTCCGGACTGACCCAAGCTCGAGCGACAACACGAGCTCCGATATGGGGCCCCACTTTATTTTCAAAGTGCTCAATAATCGCGTTAATAGCCTCACGTTCAACAAGCCCCTTAGATACTAAAACTGACTCTAACGCTTTAACTCTTTTCTCGATATCGGTCAATGACGAACTATTTTCATGCTTGTGATCGTGGTGATGAGAACCAGACATGATCCACCTCGCTAACGTCTGAAGTAAAATACCATCATAAACCGCCTGCGACTCAATGTAACCAGCATTTCCTGGGATATAACGAATTAAAAAGAAATTTTCTGTCAATTTTTACTGCTCTGATCAACAGAACTTCAAATGTCGATCAAAACACTGAAATAATTCAACGAATAAAAAGCTACAACTAGGATCCACTTAATTTGTGCATACCGTTAAACTTACCGGCAACAAAATGGTCGTAGTGCGATCAATCTTCACGGCTTTACAATTAACACAAACTATTAAAATAACGTCAATATGAAAAAACGCCACGTCGTGATTATCGGGTCAGGAATCTCCGGCTTATCAGCTTGCTGGCACCTCAAAGATTACGCAAAGGTGACGCTCATTGAAAAAGGCGACTATCTCGGCGGACACACTCACACCCATACACTTAAGGTGAACGATAAGGATATTCAATTAGATTCAGGGTTCATTGTGTTTAATGACCGTACATATCCAGGTCTACGTAATTGGTTTTCGCAATTAAACGTAGAGACCCATGCAGCAGATATGTCATTCTCAGTGTCATTAATAAATAAAAATTTTGAATGGGCCGGATCAAGTTTAGGAACCGTCTTCGCGCAGCGGCGAAGGCTATTTGATTTCGAGTTTTTGAAGATGCTACGAGACATCATCCGTTTTAACAGAAACGCTCCCAAACACGCTGTAAATGAAAGTGATGGGTGGAGTGACAAAACTTTGGGCGACTATCTCGACAAATATGGGTATAGCACTTATTTTCAACATCGTTATCTCCTTCCTATGGCCGGTGCGATTTGGTCATGTCCGACATCTGAAATACGTAATTTTCCTCTAAAATTCTTTATTTCTTTTTGTCAAAATCACGGACTTCTCTCAATTTTTAATCGTCCGCAATGGTTCAGTGTTAAAGGTGGTAGTCGTCGCTACATCGACGCTTTTGTATCAAACACAAAAAATCGCGATGTCACCATCCATATGAGGTCAGAAGCTGTAACCGTTAATAAAACTGAAAAAGGGCTCGACGTCATCACTCAAAATCAAAATGGAGACCGAGATAGACTTTCTTGCGATGATGTGATCATGGCATGTCACTCAGATGAGGCCGCGAAAATTATAAAAAATACTTCGGAACGTTTACATAACGTACTATCCAAAATCAGATTTGAGGCTAATCGAGTAGTCATTCACAGCGACGGATCCCTGATGCCAAAAACAAAGCGTGCTTGGTCATCTTGGAACTACCTATCCAAAGCTGAGGACAATAAGAATAACCAAGTCGCTGTTACGTATTTCATGAATAAGCTGCAATTCCTTCCGACAAAACAAAATCTATTCGTCACTTTGAATCCGATTAATGACCCAAGTCCAGGTAAAACCTACAAGACAGTGAGTTACTGCCACCCTGTCATGAATCAGAATCTTGAAATGTGTGTGAAAAAAATACAACAATGCCAAGGGCAACACAATGTCTGGATAGCCGGCGCATGGCTAGGCAATGGTTTCCATGAGAGCGGCTTCCAGTCAGGTAAATCAGCCGCACAGAACATCACTAAAAAATTATGATGTCGTTGAATCAACCGCAGATTGTTGAAGGGTATATAAAACATGAGCGAGTACGACCGGTCGCTCATTCACTAAGGTCGAGCGTATTTTATTTACGAATACCAATTCGGTCCATCTTATTCACTCAACCAGCTCAGCGTAATCGCTGGGGAAATTGGATTTTTGGAATTAACAGAAAAAGCCTCATATCGAT
>CBFIFN010000150.1:0-2369 GCA_965661885.1 uncultured Burkholderiales bacterium
AAATTTTGTAGATATAGAGCCAAGCTTTGGGACGGCTGTCCTTTTTTTGAGTGAAAGTTTCCCGCACGAGGTTTTACCGAGCAAAAAAGATCGATTGAGTTTTACTGGTTGGTTTTCAGAGCGTTTTTAAATGTGATTCAACTGTTTTATTTGTTTAAAAATATGTTTATAAACATGTCGATAGCTAAGAACATTAAAATAATCGCAAAAATTCTTTTTAAACGGGACACAGGGATAGAGTGAGCGACCTTAGCTCCGATAGGAACTGTAATAAAGGTGCCTATGACGATGCCGATGAGGGCTGGAAGATAAACGTAGCCAAAACTGAACGGCGGCAAGTGACTGTTCCCTAGCCCGTTCCATACATAACCTAAACCACCTGCTAAGGCGATCGGAAACCCCAGCGCCGCTGATGTGCCTATTGCATTGCGCATTGGTACGTTGTGCATTACCATCAATGGAATGGTGATCACACCGCCGCCGATACCAACAAAGCTAGAAATGATGCCAACGGCTCCAGACCCTATGCCCATGCCAACACTTTTGGGTAAACTCCGGGTTGGCTTTGGTTTAAAGTCAAGGATGAGTTGTGCAGAAGCGTATCCAGCAAATATAACAAAAAGACCGGCTAAAACCGAGGGGTTTAAAGATTCCGCAAAAAAGCTGCCAAGAAAAGTCCCCGCAACAAGGTAACCCGCAGATTGCCTGACTGTGGGCCATAAAATCGCTCTTCGTGCGTGATGCGCACGAATGCTCGATAGCGATGTAAAAACAATAGACGCGAGTGAGGTGCCAATGGCTAAGTGCAATATTCGTTCGCTTGAGAAATCTTGTGCGGTAAATAAAAACACCATAAGTGGGACCAATAGCGTCCCTCCACCGATACCTAAAAGGCCGGCAAAAAACCCCACAAAGATTCCAACGCCTAAATAGGCGAGCCACCATTGCATGACTATTTCGGTCATTAAATAAGGCTCTGAATATAACGCCACTCCGCAGGAGTTATGGGCGTGATTGACAATCTGGACCCTTTTTGCAGAATTTTCATTTGCTCAAGCTTTTTATGCTCTCTCAGTTCGGGTAGCGATAAGAGCTTAGTTTTACGCACAAATTTAACGTCCACATTAAACCATCGGGGTGATTCACGAGTTGACTTCGGATCGAAGTAATTACTTACTTTATCAAATTGAGATTCGTCAGGATATGCTTCTTTGACCACTTTCATAACGCCAGCAATCCCGGGAGGAGCGCAGTTGGAGTGGTAGAAAAGTACTTCATGGCCGACCTTCATTTGGTCTTTCATGAAATTTCTAGCTTGGTAATTGCGCACGCCGTCCCATGGCTCTGTTTGGCGTGGGCGATTTTTCAGGTCATCAATACTAAATACGTTCGGCTCTGATTTCATGAGCCAATAGTGCGTCTTTTGTTTTTGGGACATCGTTGGTTTTTTGTATTCTTTGTGTTCGCTATGGAAGGACCGCTCGTTTCATCCTGAACCAAAAGGTTCAAGGCGGTCGCCTTCCGAATGCCGTAGGTGCGTTCTCTTGGAACGTGCTCAAAAGCATTACTTGAGTCGGCAACCTTAGATGGTGTATTGGCTCAGAAAATTAATCGAGCAGTCCTTCCATAGCGAACATATTATTAAAATAAATTGTCTTGATCATTTAAAACGGTGTCGATTTCATCCCCTAGTTGATCAATTTTACTCCTTAATTCACGGAGATCGATACCTCGAGTCTGAAAAGTCACAAGTTTATGCGCGATATTAAGCGCTGCCATTATGACAATTTTATCGGAACCGGTCGTTTTGCTACTGTCACGAACTTCTTGAATTTGATTTTCAAGTAATGCTACAGCACTGAGCAGATCTTCTTTTTCCTCTTTTTTACAACCCAGTCGAATTGATCGGCCAAGAATTTCGATTTCGATTTCAGTCAATTTAGTCAAAGTGAGTCCGCTTCTATGTTCCGTTCTAACAGTTCCTCCACTTTTGAAGTTGCGAGGGCAATTCTTTCTTGTAGCTCTTGTTTTTCATTTTCCGCCAAAACGATTTTTTGTCGGAGTGTGAAGTTTTGACCACGTAAATCGTTCGCAAGGCGCATTAACTCGTGTATTTTTTCTTCCAACGTTTTTAATTGCGTAAGCATCACGAGACTATAGGCGAGCGTAAAAAAATGTCAACTCGGTATCCATATTAGGCGTCTAAGTTATATACTTGGGTCAGATGGTGCTTGTGTTTTCTCTCAGAAGGCACGAGATAATCGGGAAACAGGTGAGTTTAAAAAAGCAACCCCTGTACTGCCCCCGCAACGGTGAACAAGTGCGAGCTTTACATCAGTAGCCCCAAAAAGCTACAAAGCCACCTAAGC
>CBFIFN010000151.1:0-2362 GCA_965661885.1 uncultured Burkholderiales bacterium
GATCCGCAGGGTCTCGTTCAACTCATAAACAGAGAGCGCGCATCGGTCGTCGATTTGCGCGACGATAAAGATTTTGAGTCTGGCAGTATCGTTGGAGCAAAGAATATACCGTTTTCGGCATTGAAAGAGCGTGTAGCTGAACTTAAAAAATTAGAGAAGAGGCCTATTGCGTTGGTGTGCGCTTCGGGTAGCAAAGCACGCATGGCTGAGAGGCTGCTTTCCAAAGAGGGTTATGAGGACCTTTATGTACTGTCTGGAGGGCTTTCCGCATGGAAGCAAGCAAGTCTTCCTACAAGCCGTTAAGTAAAATATTTTTATCAATCGATGAGGAGAAATGCCTTGAATGATCAATCGCATACTTCAACAGTTGAAGTGGTGATGTACGCTACTGATTGGTGTCCTTTTTGTATCAGAGCTGAAAAATTACTATTATCAAAGGGTGCAGAAATTAAGAAATTAAATACGGATCATAATCCTAATTTCCGTGGTGAAATGGTGGAGTTAACGGGAAGAAAGACTGTTCCGCAAATATTTATCTCTGAGCGACATGTCGGAGGTCATGATGATCTTGTTGCGCTTGATTCGAGCGGTGAGCTTGACATGCTCTTGGGCATCTCAGCCAAGCCAATTTAAATTGAAATTTTTGAGTCTAAAACTATGAGTGAGAATACAGAGAAGCCTATTTTTTCGATCGAGAAACTATACGTTAAAGATCTTTCGTTGGAGGTCCCAGGGGCTCCTGATATTTTTAAAATACAGGGCACTCCGCAAATAGAGATCACAATGAACAACACAGCGAGGCCCTTGGGGGACGATTTTTATGAGGTTGTTGTTAAAGCAACTGTCACTGCAAAAATTGAGGATGCCACGACTTTTTTAGTTGAGGCCAGTCAAGGTGGCGTATTTCAAATTCGAAACATTAGCGGTGAGCCTTTGGACATGACGCTGGGAATAGCGGCGCCGAATATTATCTATCCCTACCTGAGGGAGACGATATCTGAGTCAGTTTCTAAGGCTGGATTTCCGCCAGTTCTATTGCAGCCGATGAATTTTGAGGCTGTTTATCGAGCTCGTAAGAAAGAGCAAGCTGCGTCCGAGGGCGGTGATTCAACTAAACATTAATCTTTCCCCCGACATCGCGACGATGCGCGGTGGTATCGCGTTCTTCGAGACTCGGAGGGTGCGGTGAAGTTCGCCGTTATCGGAGGCGGGGCCTGGGGAACAGCTTTAGCTGTAGCGATGGCTCGCTCAGGTCCCGTGAGTCTATACAGTGCTAATGTAGATTTGGTTAGCAGTATTGAAATTCATCGGGAGAATCGTCACTATCTACCTGGAGTAGCTCTCCAGGAGCGAATTCAGGTCACCGCCTCCCTTTGCTCTGCTCTTGATGGTGCCGAAGGTGTCGTGATGGCCGTCCCCACCAAGGGGCTTCGGCGGGCGATAGAGGAGTGCGAGTCCTTTCTGAAGGCCTCGAGTGCTTATTTGATTACTTGTAAGGGCTTTGAGAGCCGCAGCGGTTCATTGCCTTTTCAAATTCTCGAGTCGATTGTACCTAAGGCTTCATATGCGGTACTTTCGGGTCCGAGTTTTGCGAAAGATGTAGGAGAGAAGAAGCCCACATTAGTTAGTTTGGCTGCAGGGAATCGGTCGGTCTCGGATATCTTTGCCGACGCCCTTTTTGAGGGGGGAATTCGCACATACTTTAACCGTGACGTCATCGGGGTTTCAGTTGGAGGGGCTACCAAGAACGTTATTGCAATCGCGGCGGGAATGGGAAGCGCATTAGGCATGGGAGCCAGTGCAGTCGCGGCACTCGTCACTAGAGGGTTAAGTGAAATAAGCAGCCTAGGCGTCGCGTTGGGAGCTGAGCGTGAAACATTTATGGGGCTGTCGGGGATGGGTGATTTATCTCTAACTTGTTTTAGCGATCTGTCTCGAAATAGAAGGCTGGGTCACTCTCTCGGTTCGGGGCGCTCCCTCCTCGAGGCAGAGGAAGCTTTAGGACAGGTGGCAGAGGGAGTTAATACGGCTAACGAAGTTAAGATCCTAGCCAATCGGCTCGGTGTGGAGATGCCTATCAGTGTAGCGGTGTCAAAAGTGTTGACCGCCGAAATTTCACCTGGCGAGGCAGCAAGACAGCTTTATACACGTACCCTGAGATCGGAATTCAATTAGCCACCTCTGGCTTCATGTGAGTCCGCCAAACCCGGCCTGTCTCCAGGCTTCGAAAATAGCGATCGATACCGTGTTCGACAAGTTTAAGCTTCTGCTCTCTGGGAGCATTGGAATTCTTAGTTTTTGAGTCGTCGGGAATTCGTCAAGAACATCGTCAGGGAGGCCTCTTGACTCTGGTCCAAATAAA
>CBFIFN010000152.1:0-2355 GCA_965661885.1 uncultured Burkholderiales bacterium
TATCAACAAGAAAGGCGGTCATAGGGCGACAGTCTGGCAATGCTTCAGTTAAATATCACTGTTTCTCGGTTAAAACATGTTCAGCAAACATACTGTTGAGCATAAAATTCCCCGCTGCAATCATTCTAGCCTCACCATAATTACGGTTGCGCATCAGTTGCAGCAGCAGCATTTGATCTTCATAGAACTCGTGAGCGGTTATCGCAGTAACCCCTTCCCGTAACAAGTCTTCATCTTCCGCTTTTTCAAAAATACTAAACATGAACTGTCGGCTTTCATCATTCATCTCTTTTATTTTCTTTTGCGTCTTTGACTCCATATTTAGAACTGAGTCAGATATCACTAAACCGTAAAAACAGCATCCCTTGGCTTTTTTCGTAGGCTCGGGCCATTTCAAATTGGCGTCTTGTATCCCATAAATGGACAGGTCTTTTAGGACGTTATCAAAGATAAATGCATCTATAACCATCTTGACCGCCATGGACGGCGATTCAGCAGACTCTAGTATAGGTAGTCTTGGTAACACATGCTCATTGGCATACTTGTCAATCACCGCGTTTACCAAGCCAGCTTCGCCATCAAACTCTTTGTAAATACCGGCACGGTCAAAACCAGATAACCGAGCGATCTCGGCCATGCCGACGTTATCGATACCGTGTCGCCAATAATTACACATGGCCACATCCACAACTCTCTCTCGATCTAACAACTTTGGCCTACCCATAGTTCTCCTAAATCGCCCTTAATCTTATTTTTCACGATGCCTGATTCTCGATATTCGATTGAACCACGCCACAAACACTATTAGTACGTTACGGTCTATCTGTTTCTTTTCGCAAACTATACACCTGTCATGCGCGGTTATTAATGTAAATAAATTATTTTTAAGCACTATCTTGCCTGATTTAACGCATTTTTAGGGATCCAGTAGCGAAATAAAGGGAATGGTATCTCATGAAAAAGTTATAATTTTTACCCTCCTGTTACTGACTTTTTTTACCCTGTTAATGGATGCCTTATGAAAAATTTAGCGATCTACGCCGTTACTACAACGTTTCTATTAGTGGGATGTGCGTCACTGAATGACAATAAAGAGGTGGCCGAAACTGTAAAAAATGCAGCGACTGGATCAGGGTCACCTGAGCAAGCCATCACAGACGCCGCTAATCGAGTGACCGGTGAACTATCAAATCGGGCTGCGACTGCGATTGATAATGCGATACCAAATTCCTCTACAGAAATTAGCGTTCAAGATGTCAGTAAAGGCGGAGACAGTAATATCGAGATTTTAAATGTGACGGGGTTCGGAGAGAGCATTGACGGACATACACAAAACTTTGTCCAAAGCTCAGCGATCCGAGCGGACAGTCGAACAACCATCAATTTAGGTCTTGGACGCAGATATTTAAGCGAGGATGAAAGCATGATCTTTGGCCTCAATGCATTTTTCGATATTGATCCCGAATACGACCACCAAAGAGCCAGTATTGGCGCTGAGATTAAAAGTTCTGCTCTAGAACTCACAATCAACAACTACTACGGCCTCACCGGATTTAAAGACGGTAAAAACGGGAATAGTGAACGAGCACTTGGTGGCTATGACGTCGAAGTGGGCGCCCAAATCCCTTACGTACCAGCTGCAAAAATCTATGTCCAACAATTTGTCTGGGAGTCCCATGATGGCGTGGCAGACATAGAGGGCAATACGTACAGCTTAGAATTTGCACAAATATTCAATAGTGGTATCAGTCTAGAGGCCGGTCGGCGTAATTTTGATGGATTAACTGAAGACGAAGACTTTGTGAAGCTCACCTACACTCTGCCTTACGGTGACGCTCCTCAAAATAGCGCAAGCAGTCTATTCTCAAAAAATATGTTCGAAAAAAGATCTATGAAAAAAGACATGCTCAAAAAAGTCAGACGACATAATCAAATTGTGGTCCAGACAAAATTCTCAACCGCAGTCGGCGCGAACTAACAGGAGGCAATCAACATGATTAAGACTTTACTTAAATTCATAGTCAGCGGATGCATGTTAATTTTGCCCGCGCTATCTCACGCACAGGTTGGTGCGGTGACAGGTGATCTCGGGACTGATTGCTCCGCTACTGGAGCCGTCATGGCAGCAGATGGGGCGTGCACGTTTACACCAACTACTTATAAAATACAGATCTTTGAAATGGGACTCTGCACGGCACATCCCTTCGGCCCAGCTCGCGATTTGGTTTCTTTTGATCGTACGAAGTGTGTAACCACCTATGTGGATACCACTCCAGCACAGGTCAACATCGCATCGGCGCTTGGTGGCGCACCAATTGCCTTGACCGGTACAAGCTCGGCACCAGCCGAGAACAC
>CBFIFN010000153.1:0-2056 GCA_965661885.1 uncultured Burkholderiales bacterium
CTGAGGGAATAAATCGTTTTTTCTCAAGATGCGTGTATCCCCGCTCAACGAGGGTAGAGATAATATTTGCGTATGTAGAAGGCCGTCCGATGCCGTATTCTTCCAAAGTTTTAACTAAACTCGCTTCTGAATATCTCGGCGGGGGTTGTGTGAAATGTTGTTCACCAAACAATTTGTTTAGTGTTAATTCATCGTTCTCACTAAGCTCAGGTAATTTTGATTCGTTTTCTTTAGTCGCGTCATCTGCGCCCTCAAGGTAAACGGACATGAAGCCTGGGAATACTAAGATTTGTCCGCTTGCACGAAATGTCGTGCCTTTAGGGCTTGCACTTAAATCGACGCTTGTAGTGTCAAATTTGGCGGCGGCCATTTGAGAGGCCACTGTTCTTTTCCAGATCATTTCATACAATGCTGCCTGATCGGGCCTTAAGACTCTTTTCAAAGATTCAGGGGTGCGAGCGATAGAGGTCGGCCGAACAGCCTCATGTGCCTCCTGGGCATTTTTTGATTTAGTTTTATAAACAATAGGTTTAGCAGGCAGGTAGTCTTTAGAAAAGTTAGTACTTACATACTTTCTAATGTCATTAATAGCTTCGTTAGACAACGAAACTGAATCTGTACGCATATACGTAATAAGACCCTCTACCGAGCCGCCGATGTCGATACCTTCATAAAGTTGTTGCGCCGCACTCATGGTCGATCTCGCTGTCAAGCCAAGCTTTCGAACGGCCTCTTGCTGCATAGTCGACGTGGTAAATGGGGCCGCTGGTGATCTGGATCGAGGTTTTCGGGTGATCTTTGAAACTGTTATCCGGTCGTTGGATTCTCTTTTAATTGTTTCGATAACCGAAAGGTGTTCTTTTTCTGATCGAAATGAAAATTGCTCTACTTTTTTGTCCTTAAAGCTGGTCAGTTTCGCCACGAAAGGCTGGTTTGATTTAATTGTTTCAAGATGGATAGACCAGTATTCTTCATTGTCGAACTGTTCTATGGCCTGTTCTCTTTCCACAATAAGCCGGAGAGCAGGACTTTGTACTCTTCCTGCAGATAAATTTCGAGCTATTTTTCGCCAAAGGATCGGAGATAAATTGAATCCGACCAGATGATCCAGTGCTCTTCTGGCTTGTTGGGCATTAACCAAAGGCATTGAAATGTCTCGCGGAGCGTGGATTGCCTCTTGAACAGCAGACTCTGTTATTTCATAAAAAACGACTCGCTTGAGGGATTTCCCAGCGAGCAATTTTTTACTCTGAAGGATTTCAGCCAAGTGCCAAGCAATAGCTTCTCCTTCTCGATCCGGGTCAGTAGCTAAATATACGGTATCTGCTTTTTTTACAGCCTTAGTGATTGCATCGACATGTTTTTTATTTCGTGAGACAAGCTCGTAATCTAGAGCGAACCCGTTACCGGCATCGACGGCGCCTTCTTTTGCCCGAAGGTCTCGGATATGTCCGTAAGATGCCAATATGTCGAAGGTGTCACCCAAATATTTTTTGAGTGTGCCAGCCTTTGAGGGAGATTCAACGATTAAGAGATTTTGAGCCATAATTTACTCGAGAAGTTTTGGCCGGATCATACAAGACTTATCCACTAACGCCAAATTAAGGATGATTTACTGGAGGCTCGATTCATCTCGCGCAGCCAAAAGCTCTAACATCATCCCGTCGATAGACTCTTGTTGATGCCACAAAGCTAACAAAACAATCAATTTAATCTCGTCTACACCAACTTGGGATTCAGATAATGCGATAACTCGTTCAATAATCACCTCTCTCTGAGTCGCTGATATTAAGTCAGACTCAACTAGAAACGTTAAAAATCCACGGGCCTTAGTAGATAAGCCATTGATTTCTTCTGGTGAAAAGACTCTGAAGCCCTCGCTGTGTTCGAGGCTACCCCGATACGCATTTGGATCCGCCGACGCATTAAAACCTCGTAGCCAGCCAAGCACCTCGGAAATATCATCTTCCTCAAAACCCGCATCCGATAATTTTCGTGTGATGGTTTCGTTGTCAGGAAGCGTACCGTGTGGGAAAAAATTCTCGACGAGATAAAA
>CBFIFN010000153.1:2066-2337 GCA_965661885.1 uncultured Burkholderiales bacterium
GATCCTCTGTTATTGAATTGCTTACCGATTCCGCTAAATCGGATTGCCGGTATGTTACCTCAATTCAAAGAATGTCTTATCGTAAACCCGGAGTCAAGATTCAGATAAACAAAAGCCGACATGTTTTTTAGTGTGATTTAACAATGTCATCATGACGGTAACAATGGGGCTCAATGGCTATCGTTGTAAAATAAACACATTAATGTAAGTAAATGTTGTTTGTGATTTAAAAAAATGAGTATTTTGCAAATATTAAAGTATCCAGACAAAA
>CBFIFN010000154.1:0-2333 GCA_965661885.1 uncultured Burkholderiales bacterium
TATTCCTTGAGCTCCTTGAGGTCCCACTCTGAAACCGGTCATAACCTCATCAAAAATCAATAACGCGCCATATTGAGTACATAACGCTCTCAACCTTTCCAAAAAATCAACGTCACCTTTCACGAGATTCATATTACCCGCTATCGGCTCAATGATCACCGCGGCGACTTCGCTTCCAACTGCCCGGAATGTCTCCTCAAGCGGTTCAAGCAAGTTATAGTCAAGGACGACCGTCTGTGCTACGAGTTCCGGAGGAACTCCGGCAGAACTGGGCGACCCAAATGTAAGCGCGCCTGAACCAGCCTTGACCAGCAAAGAATCTGAATGACCGTGATAACACCCCTCGAACTTTATAATTTTAGGTCGCTCCGTGTAGCCACGAGCTAAGCGTATCGCGCTCATGGTTGCTTCCGTGCCAGAGCTCACTAATCGCACTTGCTCCATGGCTGGAAGCGCTTGTATTAAACGCTCGGCTAATGTCACCTCTCCCGGAGTGGGCGCCCCAAAGCTCAAGCCATGATCTGCCGCCTCTTTTACGGCTTTCACAATCGAGGGATTTGCGTGCCCAGCAATCATTGGACCCCAGGACCCCACATAATCTATATAGGCATTTCCATCGACATCAAAAATCTTGCTACCCGACCCCTTAGCTATCGTTTTAGGCACCCCACCAACAGACCCAAAAGCTCTAACGGGTGAATTCACCCCCCCTGGAATAACTTCTTTCGCACGCTCAAACGAGGAAACATTTCTTGACATAACATCCCTTCTAATAAAATCTCAAACTACCTTAAATTATCATACAATTGAATCCAGTCATTCGCCCTTTCGGCCACATTTTTTGCACCAAACAGTCCATTAATGAGCGCAAATGCGCAAGGCCCTTGTGCCAGCAGTCTCGCTGCGTTGTCAAGGTTAATGCCACCGATAGCGACAACAGGCAGGTGAACCCCGTGTTTACCAGCACGCTGAAGTATGCTGGGCGACACTGGTGTGGTCACAGATTTAGATAATGAGGGGAAAAACGCGCCAAATGCAACGTAATTCGCGCCTCGCGACTGCATATCTAGCGCCATGTCTAAATTATCGTAACACGAGACGCCGATTATCTTATTAGGACCTATCAGATCTCTTGCTGCCTCAAGCGATTGATCATTCTTACCAAGGTGAACACCACTAGCGTTGACCAACTTCACCAACTGTGGATCATCATTGATGATTAGGTAACCACCCGCTTTTAAAATAATTTCATTAATACGTTGCGCAGCAATAAGCTTACGGATCGGCGAACTCACTTTATTTCGGTATTGAAATAGACGAACACCCCCCCTCAGCGCGCCCTCAACGAGATGAACCAGCCGATTCAAGTTATCAATATCGGGAGTTATTGCATATATCCCTAATTTAAAAATTTCCTGCACGCTATTTCTCACTTTACACCGCCGCTTCGGTCAGGAATCAATTGACCCGAACCAATCACATAGCCGTCATTGAGACTATTCCAAGTGAACCGCTGTCCTTTGAAAACTGCATCCTTCAAATCCTCACCGCTGACTAAGTATCCGGCAATAGCCGACGCTAAAGTGCACCCAGATCCGTGATATTCGTGATCCAACCGTGGCCAGGTCCATGACCCTAGCAAACCTGAAAAATCATAAAACCTATTTTCAACATCCCTGCTATCAGCATGAGTACCAGTTACCAACACCGACTTTACGCCCATGGATATTAATTCGGCAGCCAATTGATCATCTCCCAACGAAATTAGCCCGCTTTCGTTGACGCGGCTCAGGGCATTGAGTTCTTTGATATTTGGAGTCAATATTGTGACCAGAGGCAAAAGCTTGTCTCTTATCTGATTAACTAAATTGCTTGAGGCAAACTCATAACCTCCGCCAGCAGCTAAGACCGGATCGAAAATCACTTCCTTTTCTGGGAAGTCCACTAACGTTGAAACGACTTCATCCAAGACCTTTTCATTCGGAATCATTCCAATCTTAAAAGCGTCAACTTCCACATCGCTTAAGACGGCTCGGGTCTGCTCTCGAATTATCACGGAGTCAAGCGGCTTAACCCCATGCACCCTTGTCGTATCCTGGCTCGTAACAGAAGTAACAACGCTTAAAGGATGGCAGTTCAATTGGGCTAGTGTCAAAATATCGGCTTGTAATCCCGCCCCACTTGTTGGATCAGATCCTGAAAAAACTAATACAACACGTTTACATCTCATCATAAAATTCTGTTTTAGCCATGTTTGATCTAGAATGCTACTTCATGTTGCATGCCTTTTAACTTTTTTTTAAAAAAATATTCAATGACCGACGAAAACAATA
>CBFIFN010000155.1:0-2281 GCA_965661885.1 uncultured Burkholderiales bacterium
CATTGGCGAGAAAAAATTATAGATACTGAAGAAAATTTAAAGTACTTCATTGAACATTTCCCAATCAGCGATATTAATGAATTACGATTGTTAGTTACCGACTGCAGGGGCGAAATTACACGAACCTCCAAAGGATCCTTCAGAAAATTGTTCAAAATTATTTCTATATCTTTGGAAAAAAACAGTGCGTAGCAGAGCGACGAATAAAATAAATTCACACGCCCTTATCATTTTTAAATATCACGCTTTAGATCTTATACATTTATGAAACAAGAAAACGTACGAATTGGCCTAGTGTCTATCAGCGATAGAGCCTCAGCTGGTGTATACACGGATGAGGGATTACCGGCTTTGCGAACATGGCTTGAGTTAGCCATCACGAATCCGGTTAACTTTATTGAAAAACTAATACCTGACGAGAAATCACAAATAGAGAGCGAATTAATTGACTTAGTAGATCATCACCAATGTGATTTAGTGCTAACGACTGGGGGGACTGGCCCCTCACCAAGGGATGTGACGCCTGACGCTACTTTGGCAATAGCAGATAAAATCATGCCGGGATTTGGCGAGCAAATGCGGCAAATAAGTCTAAACTTTGTACCCACTGCGATTCTTTCAAGACAAATCGCGGTGGTCAGGAAAAAAACGCTTATTATCAACCTACCAGGGCAACCTAGGGCTATAAAAGAAACACTCGAAGGCTTGAAAAATAAAGACGAAAAAACGATAGCACATGGTATTTTTGCGGCAGTTCCATATTGCATCGACTTAATTGGTGGACCTTACATTGATTGTAATGATGATGTTTGTAAGGCCTTCCGACCTAAATCAGCCAAGAGACCGTAAAGTTAAGCAAATCCTCGACTAGAGCCGCACGCGGTTCCACATAGATTATTGATGTGTCCCCCGCTAATACGGTTGATCTGCGGCAGAAATGCCCCTTTTCGTATCCACCGTTATCAATATTATTAAACCAATTACAAAAAGCGCCACAAGAGATAGGATAGCTTTTTTATGGTCGCCGCCAGTCGCCCAACTGAGTACCCCGTAAGTAAGCGGCCCGATAATTGAAGCACACTTAACCGATAAGCCCCACAATCCAAAAAATTCAGCTTGCCTATTTTTCGGCGTTAAAACCGAAACGAACGCGCGCGCATTAGCCTGACACGCTCCCAGTAACAAGCCCGCGAGGTTAGCAACAACCCAAAAACTTGGACGACCGTCCGATGACCAAGCTAGCAATGTCACGATAATCCACCCTATTAGAATAATAATCAGTGATTGACGGGGTTCAGCCGCATCATGCAGATATCCAAACAAATAGGCGCCGCACGCAGCAGTCACGTTCACAACCATTATCAAAATGATAGTCTCGACAAACGTGAATCCTATCACCTGTTGCGCGTAAATTGCGGCAAGGGCAATAACCGCCTGGACTCCGGCTTGAAAAAAAATCGTACTAAGCAAAAATCGAAACAAATCTTGGAATCGAAGATGCTGTCGCAACGTAATGAGAAATCTATCAAACACAAAGGACAGACGCACCACGGTTGGCTTTGCCGCCGTCCAATTATCCAAATAAATAAAAGTTGGTAACGCTGCCAATATAAAAATAAAACCCGTTATAAGCATCGTGAATGGCACGTATCGACCGGCTTCCCAGCCAATTGACTGAAGGTAAGAAATCGATAAAAGAACTAAAATAAGAGTGAAAATTCCGCCTAGGTAACCTACTGCCCATCCAATACCCGAAACGCGTCCAACTGATTTTTCTTTAGCGATATTTGGGAGATAAGACGCGATAACGTTTTCACCAATACCGAAAAAATAATTCGAAAGAACTAAAAATACTGATGCGAACCACAAATCTCCCTTACCAACTGAGGACAGTGCAAACGTACTAAATGCACATCCAAAAGTTGCAATAACCAAGACTTTTTTTCTCGCGCCACTCAAATCAATGTACGTACCTATTAGAGGACCTGTAATAATCACAAACAGATACGAAACTGCGAGCACACTGGTCCATAAAAATGTCGCCCAAACCGCATTCTCAGCAACAATTGACACGAAATAGGCGTTGAAAACAGCAGTAATGACCACGGTGGTATAACCGGAGTTTGCAAAGTCATACATTGACCAAGCCCAAAGATGACGTTTTGTGAATCCATCCCTGAGCAGTTCTGATGTTCTGCCGTCGCCCAATTTTTCTTCCTCTTGATGATGATCGTTTAATGAAATCGTACTGATACGCTAGATGATTTGCCTTTCTCGAAAA
>CBFIFN010000156.1:0-1974 GCA_965661885.1 uncultured Burkholderiales bacterium
AGGATCCCATCAGGATACGAAGTACCTAGAAGCGCTTAATATGGAGAGCGGCGTCCCGGTGAGCATCAAGAAATATAAAATCTTGTCAATTAATATCTGTTTGCTTTCCAACAATTACCTTCCTAAGAACATTGGCGGGCTGGATTTAATAGCCCCGCGATGTGCACGTGTTTATATTAATAACGCACGCTCAGGGTGAGCTTACAATTTATGCCAATGTAATACTGCGAACCAAATCGCAATTATAGAAGTGACTGTTTTTAGCCGATAATTTTGTAGGCGTTAGCTGAGCGACGCACCTATGCTCGGCCGAGGTCTTGGCTTAACTGTCTTCCTCAACAACTGGCCCTTGTGCAGTCTTCGTCGGGGTTAAATACCTTGCGAGAAACGAGTTTCTCACAGACAAGTGGATGGCATTTTCACTCACGACAAATCATGCTTCAACGTGGCAAGCTCGACGCGCGCACCCGCTCCTGCACTAGTAACCGACACCATTACGGAGCTCAATCAATTCACATTGCTTCTTGACAATGTTGAGGCAGTTTCTTGGTTTAACGATTACGCTCTCTACAATAGTGAGTCCATCTTTCGAATTGAAACCACCGGCGTTTATCACCTCGAGCGCCATAGATGAGTCAGATAGGTTCTTACCAAGATCTTCACAAAGACTTTTGACGGAAACTTTTTGGTCAGAAAGCGACCCTAAACAGGATGTGGGTAAGGTTTTTTCGCATGCCGTTAATGTAGCAGAAAAAATTATGACCAATAATATACGAATCACGTAAACCTCCTTTACCACGAGTAACTATACCCTCTAAACCTAACTTGAAACCAGCCTACTAACGCTGAGGTTTAACATCTTCAACGTGACAAATAAATTAGCGCGAAATAAGACTGACAGCGATGCACTTTGCTGCAAAACAAGGTGATACAGGCGCCTACATTTGTCATTCGACGGGGTCGCAGCAAGTCATACGGATTTGGTTGAACTGGTTCGCCCCTTCAATATTTTCAGCCACAGGCAACGCAATGGGCCGTGTCAAAACTTGGGAGAAAAGTGAACTTTTCTTGCGATGATATTAGGTGCCCACTTTTCGTCGCTCTGTGTTGTTAGCCTTTTGTCTTCGAGATCGAGAGATTTCCCTGAATAACTGCGCCTTCTTGGCACTCTAGGCTATTGTAAGAAATATTGCCGCTAACTCTTCCAGTGGCATTGACACTAATTTTGACTGACGAGGTAATTTCGTTATCTGCGCTTTCTAAAGTCCCGTCTACCACAATGAGCTCCGCATCCACTTTACCAATGACCTTTCCACCCTCACCGATGTGCAGAATTTTCGTCTTGAGTTCTCCTGAAACGAGTCCATCAATTCTCGCCTGCCCCTCTATATTTAGGATAGTATTTTCCAGCTTGGAACTTTTACCAACGTAGAGTTCAAACTTGTCATCTGCCATTTACATCACCTCAAAAAACACTATGAACACTAAAACCATGGGCGCAAAAATAGTAAGCCAGCTCATAAGTTTTACTGCTATTCGTAATAATCGGTCACTCGTGACAATCCTATAGCGTAACTGATCAACTTTCTCAGTAAGCCGTCATATTATTGAAAATCGCTCGAAACTAACGCTGTGCAACTCACTGGATAGATTTAGCGATAGCAGTTACTTTTTGTCAAACTCGCGAATTTTGACAAAGTTACGCGCTTTGGCATCGTTAAATCACCTGTTGGTTGCCTTGGCTAGAATCTAGACGGGACATTAGTTTGGTCTTTAGGCCTCTAGAAACACATATCTACTCGTGTAATTGGCACGCCCGGTTGTTGCATCAAGATTGACATTTCGGCGTAACGCTATCCCTACTATTTTCAGAAACCACGCGACTCATGCAAGATCAAAGCAGTTTGCGGCGATCAGGCAACGATCAGTGGGCGCTTAACAACCGATAGAATTAAGCCTATTTTTATAGTTGAT
>CBFIFN010000156.1:1984-2244 GCA_965661885.1 uncultured Burkholderiales bacterium
TTCAACTAGACACGGCAAACTAACAATGACCGTTCGTCTGAAATAACAATTAAATTTGTCAATTGGTTATACTTTCTGAGCGATGTAATTGGAACAAAAAAATGAAACCATTGATCTTCCTTATTGCTCAACTGACGCTCTCACTGCTGGCAACTTTTGCCTCTTCGTCCGCCTGGGCCGCGCTATATTTTGAAGAAAACAGAGGCCAGTTTCCCCAACTCGGCGACTTTGTGGCGCAATCTCAGGACTATACAATTTCG
>CBFIFN010000157.1:0-2225 GCA_965661885.1 uncultured Burkholderiales bacterium
CGCATCTATGTATTTTGCAGAGGTCCCAAAGATAGACATGCGTTCTGTTTCTGCAAAGTCAAAAAGACTATCGGCATTTGGGTAGGTAGGCGCTCCATCGTAGAGTAAAAGCGTTGCCCCTGAGGCTAACCCACTTACAAGCCAGTTCCACATCATCCAACCGCAGGTTGTGAAGTAAAAAAACCGGTCTTCGGCTTTTAGGTCAGTGTGGAGTTGATGTTCTTTAAGATGCTGCAAAAGGGTGCCTCCGTGGCCGTGCACAATGCACTTGGGGACACCAGTTGTTCCTGACGAGAACATAATAAACAGTGGATGATTAAAGGGCAATTGCGTGAATTCAATTGTTTTCGGTCCGTACCGACTCACGAAATCCTTCAAATGTACTGAATGCTTAATTGATTGGATGTTGGGCCTAGCTTTTGTATATGGAACAACAATAACCTTTTTCAATGAAGTCAGCGTGTTCGCAATTTCTCCCAGTTTGTTTGTCGTGTCAATTTCCTTACCATTATAGTAATAGCCGTCTACGCCGATTAATATCTTGGGTTTGATTTGTCCAAATCGATCCAGAACTCCCTGGGTCCCGAAGTCTGGTGAACAGGAAGACCATAGTGCACCCAAACTTGTGGCCGCAAGCATAAAAATGATCGTGTCGGGTAAATTCGGCATAAAGGCCGCTACTCGATCTCCTTTCTTAACGCCAGTCGCTGATAACGCTTGAGCTGTGATTGAGACGGCATCGTAGAGCTCTGAATAACTTAGCCGATTGGTGACGCGGTCTTCACCTTGGAAGACAATTGCTTCCTTGTTGCTTCTTAGTTTAAGAAGGTTTTCGGCGTAATTTAAGCGTGACTCGGGAAACCAGTTTGCGCCGGGCATCTGGTTTTTATTACTGAGTACAGTTCTTCCTTTTTTTGATGCGATGATGCCGCAGTAATCCCATATGGAGCTCCAAAATTGGTTTGTATTAGAAACCGACCAATCATATAACTTAGCTGAGGAATTTATCTTAAGTATCTGTTTATTAGTTTTATATTTTTTATTTAGATGCGCGATGAAACGATTAATATGTGATGTCTTGATTCGCGAGGGTGTGGGCTCCCAGAGTGGTTTTCTTGTATTAGGCATGTTACTCGGGTCTCATTTGTGGAAATAGAATCACTTCACGAATGGAAGCGCTGTTGGTTAAAAGCATGATGAGACGGTCAATTCCAATCCCTTCTCCGGCTGTGGGAGGCATACCATATTCGAGGGCGCGTATGTAATCACTATCGTAAAACATAGCCTCATCGTCCCCTTGTGCTTTGGCCTCTGCTTGCGCTCTAAAGCGGTTTGATTGATCTTCTGGGTCGTTCAGTTCTGAAAAGCCATTTGCGATTTCTCTGCCTGCAATAAACAATTCAAAACGATCGGTCAAAGCAGGATTTTCGTCGTTGCTTCTCGCTAAAGGCGATACATCAGTGGGATGTGCGACGATAAAAGTAGGTTGGATAAGTTTCTCTTCTGTCGTTTCTTCAAACAATTTAAGTTGTAACATTCCAATACCGTCTGCGGGGAAGTGAGGGACTTTCCTTTTTGCCAGTGCTTCGCGTAAGAAATTGATGTCATGAAGTTCATCTGGAGAAAATGTCTCATTGTGCTTAGCGATCGCTTCAGCCATGGTGAGGCGCTGAAATGGTTTACTGAAGTCAATATCTTGTCCCTGATACTCGATCAAGCTGGAGCCTGTGCACGCCTCGGCGAGCTCTCTCAACATGGTTTCTGTCAGCCCCATCAAATATTTATAGTCTCTATAGGCCTCGTAGAACTCAAGCATTGTAAATTCAGGGTTGTGTCTTGTGGATATTCCTTCATTTCGAAAGTTACGGTTGATTTCGAATACTTTCTCGAACCCACCGACAACGAGTCTTTTTAGATAAAGTTCAGGAGCCACACGAAGATAGAGCTGCATATCCAGAGCATTGTGATGTGTGACAAATGGTTTTGCCGTTGCTCCACCAGGAATGGACTGCATCATTGGAGTTTCGACTTCAAGATATCCACGATCGGTAAAAAAAGTTCGCAATATTTGTATTGCTTTTGATCGAATTTGGAAGTTCTTTTTTGCCTCTGGTGTCACAATTAGATCCACATACCTTTGGCGATATCTCTGTTCTTGGTCAGTGAGTCCGTGAAACTTTTCTGGTAGTGGGCGTAATGATTTTGTTAATAGTCGGAGAGACTTG
>CBFIFN010000158.1:0-2220 GCA_965661885.1 uncultured Burkholderiales bacterium
CCTCGACCAGCCATATTTGTGGCAATAGTAATCACTTTAGGCCGGCCCGCTTGGGCTACAACTTCCGCCTCTCGGCCATGTTGCTTTGCATTTAAAACCTGATGAGATAATCCTTCTTTATCAAGCAAAGCAGAGATTAATTCTGAGTTTTCGATCGATGTCGTTCCAACCAAGACCGGCTGTCCACGCTCGTAACAATCCTTGATATCACCTATAACTGCTGCGTACCTCTCTTGACTAGTTTTGTAAATCTGGTCCATCTTATCATCACGAATCATCTTTCGATGGGTAGGAATAATGACGGTCTCCAAGCCATAAATCTGCTGAAATTCGAAGGCCTCCGTGTCAGCGGTACCGGTCATCCCCGCCAGTTTTCCATACATTCTGAAATAATTTTGAAAGGTTATCGACGCTAACGTTTGGTTTTCCTTTTGGATACTTACACTCTCTTTGGCCTCGACAGCCTGGTGTAGTCCGTCTGACCAGCGCCTACCTGACATCAAACGTCCGGTAAATTCATCAACGATTACAATCTCTTTGTTTTGAACCACATAGTGCTGGTCTTTGTGGAACAAATTATGTGCCCTTAAGGCTGCGTATATGTGGTGGATTAGAGAGATATTAGAAGGGTCGTATAAGCTCCCTTCACCATTCAGAAGCCCTGCTGATAGTAGGAACTGTTCGGCATTTTCGTACCCACGCTCAGTCAGTACCACCTGGTGAGATTTTTCGTCGACGGTAAAATCTCCATCTTCCTCCTCGTCGGTCGCCCTCTCTAACTTTGGAGCTATCCCGTTAATTTTTAGATATAAATCAGTATTATCGTCAGCCTGACCTGAAATGATAAGCGGAGTCCGTGCCTCATCAATCAAAATCGAATCCACTTCGTCAACAATTGCGAAAGTCAAGTCACGTTGAACCTTATCGGTCTTCTGAAAAACCATATTGTCTCGAAGGTAATCAAAACCAAACTCATTATTAGTGCCATAGGTGATGTCGGCTGCGTACGCCAACCGTTTTGTCTCATGGTCCTGTCCAGAAAGATTGATACCAACACTCATTCCGAGAAATTCGAAAACCTTACCCATCCAGTTAGCATCTCGGTTGGCTAGATAATCATTTACCGTAATCACGTGAACAGAATGTCCAGATAGAGCGTTAAGGTACGCAGGCAACGTCGCAACTAGGGTTTTACCCTCACCGGTACGCATCTCCGATATCTTGCCCTGGTGTAGCGCCATACCCCCAAGTAATTGAGCATCGAAATGACGCATTTTTAGTACGCGCTTACTCGCCTCTCGGACAACGGCAAACGCTTCAGGGAGGATGTCATCCAAGGATTTTCCTGCGGCAAGCGTTTGTTTAAACTCGGTCGTTTTAGCTTTCAGATCTTCATCAGATAGAGTGGTTAACTTTTCCTCAAACTGATTGATGACATTTACTGACTTTTGATAAGTTTTAATTAATCGGTCATTACGACTTCCGAATATCTTTTTTAACACGTTGGAGATCATTTAAAGAGCCTTGGCAAATTAGTTCGCGATATCAACCTAGTCTAACACGTGAAGCTTGATAGTCGTCCAAAGCGAACCCTCATGGTGGTAAAGGTAAAACTTAATATTTCGCATTAAATAAAGAGTCATCTTAACTTTGTATACTGTTGGGTATGAGCAAAGAAAAAAGCATAGGAGAAGTTCTTGAGAGCCATAATGAACTAGACCTCCTACGAACGAGGCTAAACCTCGCAAATTTGATTGAAACCGTATTAAAAAAATGCCTACCAAGACCAATGAAAAATAATATTGAGGTAATAATGCCGACCCCGACTCGGGTCACTATTTTCACAAAAAATCAGGTTATTGGAGCAAAATTGAGACAAATGCTACCTTCGATCGTGCGTAACATTCAAGGAGAAAAAGTGTGCGAGACATTAGAAACAGTCGAGGTTAAAGTTTCCAGCCCGTTCGACTACAAACCTCGCAGAAGCTATAGGTCAATCCAACACAAACAACACACTTCTTTGTTCATTGAAAAAATGAAGGCTCACCTTCCGAAAGATCAGTCAGGCGACTTGTAAGTTAGTATGTAAGAACCCCGGTAGTTTACCTTTATCGATAAATTCAACCTGCTCCCAAGCTGATTTTTTTTCTACTAATTTGCGAAGAAGTTTATTGTTCAATTCATGGCCCGACTTGTGCGCTGAAAAGGAACCGACGAGGG
>CBFIFN010000159.1:0-2215 GCA_965661885.1 uncultured Burkholderiales bacterium
CTCACGCTTTAACAGGCGTTGGCTCTGTTGTTCTCTCCGATGTTCCACCTTACGTTACGTGCAGCGGAGACGCCGCAAAACCTCATGGAATTAATGTGGAGGGACTCAAAAGGCGTGGCTTTAGCACGGAGACTATTAAAGCTATCCGTGACGCATATAAAGTTTTATATCGATCCTCGTTGTCACTTAAAGAGGCTCGGGAGAGAATTGGCGAGTTGGCAAAAGAATTTCCCATAATCACCGAACTGTACGATTTTCTCTGCTCCACGTCTGGTAGAAGCATCATTCGTTAATAATGACTTCATCTCGCAAATTGCGTGTTGTCATTGTTGTTGGTGAGGCGTCTGGTGACACGCTCGGTGCGGCAGTGCTGCAAGAGCTTGAACATAGGTACTCACAAATAGAGGCTGTTGGCATAGGTGGCCCCTTGATGCTTAGTTCAGGGTTCGTCTCTTGGTATGCAATGAGCGAGCTGTCTGTTATGGGATACGTTGAAGTTTTACGTAAGCTTCCGCGTTTACTGAGAATTCGATCATCGTTAATAAATAAAATCGTTGAATATCAGCCTGATCTGCTCATCGGGGTTGATGCGCCGGACTTTAACCTTTACCTTGAGCGTTGCGTTCGAAATGCCGGAATTTCTGTCATGCATCTTGTGAGCCCATCAATTTGGGCATGGCGATATGAGCGGATCCATAAAATTCGTGAGTCTGTCGATCGTATGTTGGTTTTGTTTCCATTTGAAGCTGAAATTTATCAGCGCGAGTGCATTCCTGTATCTTATGTTGGACATCCTTTAGCAGACGATATCGAATTGAGAGTAGATAGACGTAAATATAGGAAACAACTCGGATATCATTCGGATAAAAAGGTGATAGCTCTGCTTCTTGGCAGCAGGAAATCCGAGTTAAAACAACACCTTTCTTTGATGTTGGATTCTGCAAATATTTTGTCAGATAACATCTCCGATTTACATTTTGTGGCACCTCTGTTGGACCAACAATCAATAGACTATGTTGAAAAAAAACTGTTGAGTCTTGATGGGTTAGTGAAAATAAATATAGAGTTTTGTTCCGGGAATACAAGGAATATTTTGAAGGCAGCAGATGTTGCGATCATCGCTTCGGGTACGGCAACACTTGAAGCGCTTCTTTGTGAATGCCCAATGGTTGTGACTTATCGGATACCTAAGTTGACAGCATGGTTAATGCGAAGGAAAGCAAACGCCGATACCGAATTTGTATCACTTCCAAATATTATCGCTGGTACCGCTTTGGTGAGTGAGTACATACAAGAAAATGCAAAGGCGTATTTGTTAGCCAAGGAGGTGACCTCATTATTGCAAGAGCCGCAGCGATTAGCAGCGATGACGAGTCGTTTCGTTAAGATTAAAGAAGCATTGCGAGTTGGCTCAGCAAAACGAGTTGTTAATGAAATTCAGAGTTATTTGAGTGGTGGCTGAATGTGATAGAGCGGACTGCGGGTGTTGATGAGGTTGGTAGGGGTCCCTTAGCTGGGGAAGTTTACGCCGCAGCCGTTATTTTAAACCCAGAGAATCCGATAGTAGGACTTGCAGATTCAAAAAAGCTGTCCGAAAAACGAAGAGTGGCGTTATCTATTGATATTAAGAGAAAAGCGATTGCTTGGTCGGTTGCGTTTGCTACTGTCGAGGAAATAGATGATATCAATATTCTTAACGCGACTATGTTGGCTATGACCCGAGCGATACAAGGACTTGACGTTTCTCCTATTCATGCTCTTATTGATGGCAACAAGGCGCCATTAATTCCTGGCGTTAAGATGCAGACAATTATTAGAGGAGATCAGACTGAGTGTTGTATTTCTGCGGCTTCGATTATTGCTAAAGTGTCAAGGGATGAGCGATTAATGCAACTAGATCTTAAATATCCTCAATGGGGTTTTCGTTCCCATAAAGGTTATGGTACTAAATTTCATATGGAGGCCATAAAGCAGTATGGATTTACACCGTTTCATAGAAGGAGCTTTGAGCCGATAAAATCAATGGTCAAAAAATAAAACTCAGTGGCTAAAATGCCTGACGTTTTAAGTTTGCTCGTTTCATTATTACCGTCGCTAGTTCTTCAATCGATCTAGATGTGGTATCTAAAAAATCAATATTTTCTTGTCTCATGAGTGCCTCAGATAGACGCACCTCAGTTTCACAATTTCTCAAAGAAGCATATTTGCTATCTGG
>CBFIFN010000160.1:0-2214 GCA_965661885.1 uncultured Burkholderiales bacterium
CTACTTAAACTATTAAAAATATTTCATCAGATTCGTCGGCGCTAATAGGTTCAATGCAAATACGCTTTACCAACATGAAAATTGTCCAAATCCTCCTCGCTGGATTAGGGCTTGTGGCCACATCTATCTCCCTAGCCTTTGATCATCGTCATAGCGATCTGCAGCTGCTCTTGGAAAATCACGTAACTTGGAACGACGACAGACATAACACGACCGTTGATTATGCCGGCCTCGAAGGCGATCGAATAGTCTTGGATCGCTACCTTGCATTGCTCGCTTCTGTGACTCAATTCGAATTCGAATTATTTCAGAAAAGACAACAACTAGCATTCTTAATAAACGCTTATAACGCGTTTACTATTTCTTGGGTTTCTCAGAATTATCAGAATATCGAATCTATAAAAAATCTGGGAACCTTGTTCAGAAGTCCATGGAAATCGAAACGCTTTACACTATTTGGAACTAAGGTGAGTTTGGACTTTATAGAGCACGATTTAATCCGTGAGCCGGGGCGTTTTGATGACCCAAGGATACACATGGCGGTGAATTGTGCGTCAGTTGGCTGTCCGGCTCTTCGACCAGAGGCGTTCAACGCAGATCGCATCAGCGAACAACTTAACGACAGCGTCGAACGTTTCTTAGCTGATAAAAGCCGTAATCAATTTAATGGCGACACATGGTTCATTTCGCCAATTTTCAAATGGTATAAAAAAGATTTTATAAACACATCTGGATCGGTCATAAATTGGATTTCAATTTATGGAAAGGTCACCAATAACTTAAATAACAAAATCAATGCTGATGATATTGAGATTAGATTCACAAAATATGACTGGTCATTAAACATCATAAGCTCAAAATAAATTGGTCATGACCTCAGACGCAATCACCCTATCCATAATTATCCCAACATTAAACGAGGAGACCTCACTTCCACGATTGCTAGCTCAGCTCCAATCAAAAAAATCCAAAACAACAGAAATAATCATTATCGATGGAGGAAGTACAGACCAAACACTATCGAATAGTGTTGATACTGCAGATTTAGTTATTAAATCCCGACCTGGTCGCGCTGAGCAAATGAATGCAGGTGCGACACGTGCGAGAGGTCAATGCTTATGGTTCTTGCATGCCGACTCAAAGGTGGAGTTCGATTTTGAAACAGTCATCAACTCAAGTTTTGATCAGCACACCTGGGGGTGGTTCGATATTCGGCTCGATCATCACCAAAAAATCTTCCGTCTAATCGAATTTATGATGAACACAAGGTCTAGACTCACATCCGTAGCGACCGGTGATCAAGGACTATTTGTGCATAAAGACGTATTTATACGGTCAGGGTGTTTCCCGAAAATCGCACTGATGGAAGACATTGCGTTATCAAAAAAACTTAGGAGACTGAGTAGACCTTTTGTGAGTCGACAACGAGTACGGACATCGGCAAGATATTGGATAGAAAGTGGACCGATCCGGACAATCGTAAAAATGTGGATTTTAAGACTTCTGTTTTGCCTCGGGGTATCGCCCTTATGGCTTGCGAGAGTTTACTATAGGAAATGAGAGCTCCTAACAAACGAAAGAAGGACCAACTGATACAGGTGTTTACGCGAACACCTACCGAGGGAATGGTCAAAACTCGGCTTATCCCGACTTTAGGCGCACAAAAATCTACAAAATTACACCAACGCATGACAGCTCATGCAATCAATGTTTCAAAATTAATGCCAGCCGACATTGAAATTTATGTGACACCGGATGCCACTCATCAATTTTTTTCCTGTTTCAAAACCGACGGCAAGTTAAAAACCCAGAAGGGAGAATCGCTAGATACCCGAATGGGTCACGCTTTAGCGTCGGGGCTTGAGCGATATCAAAAAGTTCTCCTTATCGGGTGCGACTGTCCAATAATTAATAGAGCAATTATGTATGAAGCATTTTCTCAACTGGAGCAATTTGAAAATATATTCATTCCAGTAGAGGATGGGGGATTTTCCTTAATCGGGACAACTAAGTTTTCGAGTAATATTTTTGAAAACGTCAGTTGGGGAAGCAACCTCGTCATGAAGCAAATCCGAGTTAATTTGGATAAATATAACTACTCGTGGAAAGAACTAAACACTCTTTGGGACGTAGACGATATCAATGACTTTTATCGACTGTCAATACTTATGCCACAATTGACAAATAACCTCTAAAAATCAAAATAAAAAACTT
>CBFIFN010000161.1:0-2197 GCA_965661885.1 uncultured Burkholderiales bacterium
GAGTTGTCGCTCCGCAAGAAGGCATCAGACCACGCTTAACTTCGATCTGAGCGAAGCGTGTATTCGAAGCCGCCACGACAATATCCGCCCCGAGCATCAACTCGATACCCAAAGTGAAGCAAATGCCTTTCACAGCGAAAATAATCGGCTTTTTTCGATACGGCGCACGAAGTCCAAAAAGGTCAATGTCGCCATCTTTAGCAAATAAGTAATCATCCGATAAATGTGCAGACATTTTGGGAAGATCAAGACCTGCAGTGAAATGCTCGCCCTCAGCTGTCACTACGGCACATCGTAGCTTAGGGTCTTCTTCAAAAGATTTGTAAGCCTCAATTAATTCGTTGAACATTTTTGGCGTAAACCCATTGAGCTTTGAAGGGCGATCAATGATCACTTCCATAACCCCGTTTCCCTGTGATATTCGGATCTGTCCGTCCCTGGGGTCTTCATAACTTTTGAGCGTATCTGTCATTTCGGCTTTTTAAATACCCCCTGATAGATGGCAATTAACCCTTGGCTGAGATTTAAAACAACATTACGACGCATCACCCCAGCTTGTCCGCCCAACATTAGATGCACCCCCATGGCCGAGGTATTCGAGCCACCTGCGGTCTTGGCAGCGAGGATTCGGTATTCGTCCAAATACTGCTCTGTTGCGTTTTTCCATATGTGCTCAACCATGTTCAATTTCAATATGGAATTCTTAATCTTTTCCTCATGCCACAAATAACTCATGTTCGCCTGCTTAGCCCACGGAACCGGGAATTGAATCACCGCGTCTTCTATCCCGGCTAGCACCTCCTGGAATACATAAGTACCACCCGGTTTTAATACACGATTTACCTCTGAAAACATCTGTCGTTTGTCCTCGATGTTCATGCAAGATTGCTGAGTCCAAACGACATCATAGCTACCTGACTCACCATTCAGATTGAGCGCGTTTCCTTGAAAAAATTTCGCTCCCTCTGAAAGGCCGGTTATTCGCGTCAACTCGTTAGCGACAGCGCAAAACTCGCTAGTTAAATCAATTCCATCTACGAAGACCCCAAACTCCTCCACCAGTGTCCGAGCAGGGCCACCTAAGCCACAACCGACATCCAGCACTTTGTCCCCTTCACTCAATTGGGCCATCTTTGCAAGTTCAATAGTCGATTTTCTTCCGCCAATGTGAAATTCTGAAACAGCGGAGAAATCACTCGATTGGCAATGGTCCAACCTAAGGCCCTCATGACTTGCCGCAGTCAATATTCTTTCCAGCAAACCCTCTTTGCCGTAATGCTCATTCACTCGCGCTTCTAACGCTTGATTATCCATAATGAATACCTAATTTGAGAGTCTCGTTAAACGTCAGTATGCTGATATTCCACCGTCAACGCTGTATACACCTCCGGTACATCCACTGGACTCATCGGATCCTAGAAAAGTAATCATGTTAACAACCTCCTCAGGTGTTCCATAACGACCTAATGGGATCCCTTTGATCACCTCTTTCTTAACCGATTCAGCGTGACCCGGAGCGCGGTTTTCTTCAATCGAACGCATCATTCTGGTCTCGGTCGGTCCAGGCAAAACGCAGTTAACACGGATGTTATTTGTTGCATTCTCTATAGCAGCCGTTTTCATCAGTCCAATTTCGGCATGCTTACTGGCCACATAAGCCGAATTCCCCAAGCCCCGAGCTTTCAGACCTGCCACAGAGGATGTGATGATGACACTGCCGCCAGCCGAGGTCATCACAGGTAACGAATATTTAAGCCCCAGAAAAACGCCACGTACGTTAACTGCCATTACTTCATCAAAAATATCAATAGGATAGTCTGGAATTAGTGCTGCAGCGCCTTCGACTCCTGCATTAATCATCGCAATGTTTGGGTTACCAAAACGAGATCGGCAGCCCTCAACCATCTCCTGATTTGTTTTTTCACTTGAAACGTCACCGACCATGACATCACAATTATCCTGAGTGAGTTCGTCTCTGATCTGAAACAAAGCCTGCTCACTTCTCCCAATCAAAAATACTTTTGCTCCCTCAGCAACAAACCGCCGAGCAGTCGCTGCACCAATTCCATTACTGGCACCTGTAATGATCGCAATTTTATTTGGTAATCGAGACATCTTTTTCTCCTAGGGTAAATCTGTTTTGTATTCCCGAAAAATTTCAAATTAACAATATCAAATAAAAAAAAACCCCACCGAT
>CBFIFN010000162.1:0-2196 GCA_965661885.1 uncultured Burkholderiales bacterium
GCTAACGTGTTGGCCCCCAGCACCACTGGCGCGATAGGTGTCGATTCTGAGTTCCGCTGGATTGATTTCGACGTCAATTGAGTCATCTACCTCAGGGTAAACAAATACGCTCGCAAATGAGGTGTGTCTTTTGGCGTTGGAGTCAAATGGAGATTTTCTAACGAGCCTGTGTATCCCTGTTTCCGTCCGTAATGTGCCGTATGCGTATTCTCCTGAAATTTTTAGTACAGCACTTTTGATGCCTGCGACGTCACCCGCGGATTCTTCTAAAACCTCAGCTTTGAATGACTTCACATCGGTATACCTCGCGTACATTCGTAAAAGCATTGCTGCCCAATCTTGACTTTCAGTACCGCCAGCACCTGATTGAATGTCGAGGAAGCAACCATTTTTGTCGATAGGATTCGAAAACATGCGACGAAATTCAAGATCTGCGATTTGAATTTCTGCATCACTGAGGTCTTGTTCGATCGCCTTTAACGTCTCAGAGTCATCTTCTTGAATGACCAAGACTAAAAGTTCTTCCATATCTTTGACTTGGGAGCCTACGGCAGCAAGAACATTAACGACGGTTTCAAGGGATTTTTTTTCTTTGCCTACTTCTTGGGCTTTTTCTGGGTTTTGCCAAATTTCAGGGTCCTCGAGTAATCGATCAACTTCTGCTAATCGGTCGCATTTAGCGTCGTAGTCAAAGATACCCCCGTAGTTGGGTGGTTCGGTCGGATAAATCCTGTAATTTTTCTTGTATCGTATTTAAATGTTCGGGTTCCATATTAATCGTCTATTGCCTCAGAGGTACGGTTATGCCAAACGATAGTTTACCGGAATCGATACGTATAAACATCGGAGACAGGGTGAATTACTGGAGTGTGACCCATTAAGGGAATAATCGATATTGCCACCTCAATAAACTCGCATTGTTTCACCATGTCTCTACGATTAACTGGACTGGTTGATGGTCAAAATAATCATTAATATCGAGACGATACACACATTGGATGACATCAGGCACCGATTCATTGAAGTTAAAACGGATTGCATCAAACGTTTGTCCTTTCGGAGTGAAAGATAGTTTTAATTTTGTGTGACTCTCTGCTAAAAGCTTATGGGTTCTGACATACAGTTCATTTCTGAATGTGGGTTCAGGGAAACTTTGGCCCCATACGTGTCTACGCACTTCTTGCGCTAGAGTGGGAATGGGGTCACTGTCCTCTAACGCGCCATCTACATAGATTGAATTTTCGATGGTGTTTTTTTCGAATTCTCCCGCGATAATATCGTTGAATAGTTCTGAAAAACGCTTGAGTTGGTGTGCTGGAATAGTTAACCCTGCAGCCATAGCGTGCCCACCAAATTTTTCAATTACGTCTGGATCCATTTTAGTCAGTACGTCGAGCGCATCACGAAGATGAACGCCTTTGATTGATCTTCCCGAGCCTTTGAGGGCGCCGTCAGCTGCCTGTGCGAAGGCGATGACGGGTCGCTGAAGCTTGTCTTTGACACGAGAAGCCAAAATCCCAACAACGCCAGAGTGCCACGCTTTATCAAACAAGGTGACTCCCATTTCAGGTCCTCCAGCGATATTGTCCAGTATTTTTGAGGCTTGATCTTTCATATCCCCTTCGATTTGTCTACGTTCGATATTCAAACGGTCTAGTTCCGTTGCGATATCGAACGCGGATTCGAGTCGGGTCGCAATGAGGCATTCAATGCCTAATTTCATATCGGTGAGTCTTCCTGCAGCGTTGAGTCTTGGGCCTAACGCAAAGCCAAAGTCAGACGAGCGGGCTGTTGAGGGACTTTTTTTGGCTATTTTTAATAAGGCTCTTATTCCATGATTCATAGCTCCAGAGCGAATCCGGCGAAGTCCCTGTGCAACAAGGATCCTATTATTTTGATCGAGCGGTACAACATCGGCTACGGTCCCTAACGCCACTAAATCAAGCAAGTTAGCTAGATTAGGCTCGGCTCGGTCCAAATCAAAATAGTGACGCTCTCTTAACTCACTTCGCAGAGCGATTAATACGTAGAACATCACGCCAACTCCCGCAATCGCTTTGCTCTTAAATGAGTCGTTGGGTTGATTTGGATTGACAATGCAGTCGGCGTCCGGCAGATCCGGTCCCGCTAAATGATGATCGGTCACCAAGACCTTGATCCCCAATTCTTTTGCCCTAGAGACGCCAGAGACGCTGG
>CBFIFN010000163.1:0-2183 GCA_965661885.1 uncultured Burkholderiales bacterium
CTTCTGTAAAGATCATTGAGATCGGAGGTAGCGAATCTACCGCCGTCCAACGGCACCAAAGGTCTGAGATCTGGTGGCAGAACAGGCAGAACCTCCATCACCATCCACTCAGGCTTAATTCCAGACTTATGAAAAGCTTCGAGCACCTTGAGGCGCTTTGCAATCTTTTTAATTTTTGTTTCTGAACCGGTTTCACTGAGTTCTTGCCGGAGCTTCTCAATCTCACCACCGATATCGATATTTTTCAAGAGCTCGCGAATACCCTCAGCACCCATTACAGCAGTAAACTCGTCTCCGAATTCTTCAAACTTTTCCAAATAGCTGTCCTCGGAGAGTAATTCTGCCCTGTTGAGGGGAGTCATACCGGGATGGGTCACAATATAGGCCTCGAAATAGAGCACACGCTCGATATCTCGAAGAGGAATATCTAAAACAATCCCCAACCTTGACGGAAGCGATTTAAGGAACCAAATGTGAGCCACAGGAGATGCCAACTCAATATGAGCCATACGTTCCCTACGTACTTTCGAAAGCGTGACTTCAACACCGCACTTTTCACAAATGACACCCCGATGCTTTAATCTCTTATACTTTCCGCATAGGCATTCGTAATCTTTAACCGGTCCAAAAATTTTCGCACAGAACAAACCGTCACGTTCAGGTTTAAACGTTCGGTAGTTAATTGTCTCCGGCTTCTTCACTTCTCCGTAGGACCAAGATCGGATTTTTTCAGGAGAGGCGAGACTAATTTTAATAGCATCAAAATCCTCTTCTTGACTTGCCTGCTTAAATAGATCTAACAACGCTTTCATTGCTTACCCCTTATAAATTCCACATCGACAAATGATATCGTCACGAACAAAATTCTAGTGGCGATCAAGATCAATATCGATCACAAGTGACCTGATCTCTTTCACTAAAACGTTAAACGACTCCGGCATTCCCGCGTCGATTTTATGCTCCCCTTTAACGATGTTTTCATACACTTTCGTTCGTCCATTAACGTCATCAGACTTAACAGTGAGCATTTCTTGTAATGTGTAAGAAGCTCCATAGGCCTCTAACGCCCACACCTCCATCTCTCCAAACCGCTGACCACCAAACTGAGCTTTACCGCCAAGTGGCTGCTGCGTTACAAGGGAGTAAGGACCAGTTGACCGAGCGTGCATCTTATCGTCAACTAAGTGGTGTAACTTAAGGACATGCATATAGCCTACAGTCACCTCTTGGTCGAATTGGTCACCAGTTCGACCGTCGATAAGCGCTATTTGTCCGCTTGTGGGCAACCCAGCGAGTTCCAGCATTTGTCTGATCTCAGGCTCGTCCGCACCATCAAATACCGGCGTTGCAAAAGGCACACCATTTTTTAGCTGCTTGGCCAGATCTAGAACCTCCTGGTCTGTGAGGGCCGCAATATCCTCGATTTTACCGCTCGTGTTATAGACTCTGGACAGAAACTCTCTCATGTCTTCAATCTTACTTTTGGCAGTTAACATAGCCCCGATTTTATGGCCGAGGCCCTTTGCAGCCCAACCCAGATGAGTTTCTAGAATCTGTCCCACATTCATTCGCGATGGCACGCCGAGTGGATTCAAAACAATATCCATCGGTGTGCCATCGGCGGTATGCGGCATATCCTCAATAGGGACGATTTTGGAGATAACACCTTTATTACCGTGGCGTCCAGCCATTTTATCGCCAGGCTGTAACCTGCGCTTAACCGCAAGGTAGACCTTCACCATTTTTTGAACCCCTGGTTGCAGCTCATCCCCAGAGGTTAATTTTTTCTGCTTTTCGTCAAAACGGGCGTCAAAGTCAAGCCTTGCTTGCTCTATACCTTCACGCACTTGCTCTATCTGATGAGCAGCATCTTCGTTTGATAATCGAATATCGAACCAATCGTATCTATTCAATTCCTCGAGATAGACTTTCGTTATCTTAGAACCCTTCGACAGCTTATTCGGACCTCCATTAGCGACTTTACCAATTAAAAGTCGCTCCATTCTGCCAAAAGCATCGTTTTCAACGATTCGCATTTGATCAGATAAGTCCTTTCGGAAGCGACCCAACTCATCATCAACGATCGCCTGAGCTCGGCTATCTCGTTCCACTCCCTCTCGCGTGAAAACTTGAACATCAATGACCGTTCCTGCCATTCCAGAAGGAACTCGAAGCGACGTATC
>CBFIFN010000164.1:0-2165 GCA_965661885.1 uncultured Burkholderiales bacterium
TAACTTAGATAGCGGTATTGGAATTTCGGTAAACCAATTAGATCAATTTGGCGATAGATTGCTGACAAATTCTAAAACACTTTCTGATGATCAGCATCTAGTCATCGGTGGCTATGTGCAGATGAAAAGTACATCTGCCTTCACTGCGAGCCACAATGGGCAACTTATGGATAGTACTAATTCAGCCTTTGACATGGGTTTTGCCAATAAAAATTTTAATATTGAAGACGATCACACCGATATTAATTTTTATGCCAATTATAAATTGGACAGGGGATATGCGGACGCTAGTAATATTAATGTTGTTTCGTCAGCATCAAAATACAGCTTAACTCTATCTGACCCAATTTCTGGTGATTTAAGTAGTAGTTTTTTGCCTCAGACTGCCGACGATTTTTCAACGGGTGTGATCTCCAGTGCGTTGGCGTCAAGTTTTCGAGACATGGCTACATCCACTGTATTTTATGGAGACACGTTTGACTTAATTGATGGGTTTCCTAGCGATGGATCGCAAATTCAGTTTTCTATAGGTGAGCAAACATATACCGCCACATTAAATATAGATGACGATGTCCAAGTCCAGGGTACTAACGTTGTTGTCGGTGCTAACACTTATTCAGGTTCAGCAGGCCTTTCTGAGCTTATTTCGAGTTCTAAATTTGTTGTGACTGGGCCTGAAGCAGATCGTTTAACAATGAATTTTGAATTAGATAGCTCTGGAATCCGTCTAACTGCAATGGCTAATAATGGTGTTGTCAGTGGGCATGGCATCACCTATTCGTCTTCTAATACAAGCCAAACAGCCGCTGATTTCCACATCTCAAATTTATCCAAAACTGAAATATACTCTAAGTATTTTGCGGAAACTAATGTTAGTGATGATATCGGTACCCTCATAGTTGGGGATACAGAATATGATTTTTCCTTTGATACAACGAATAATAGTGTAGCCTTAAAGTCTGGCTCGCTACCGTCTTGGATGTCTTTTGCGACGGAAGAAAACCCAGATAGAACACAAATTCGTGTGAAAGTGGTGGTAAATGACGATCCTGCCGGGGATAAGAATATAAGAATAAGGTCTAATGCGGTCTCAAAAAATTATGGTATTTCCACAATATCGGCACAGCTCATAGCTTCTAATGAAGGTTTGAGAATTTCAAATATTGGGGATCAAAGGGTTACGTCTAATGTGGCAGTGAATTCTTTGGCCAGCGAAGTTCTGTCAATTGATGGAATGCGTGGTGAAGATTTAATTTTTATTTCGAGTGGTACTCGCAATCCATTGGCTATTGGCGAAGTGAAGACTGCAATGGCAAGCGAGACAAGAGAATATTCGATCGAGGTTGACACATCGGACCCAACAAGTCTTGATATTTATGATTTTCAATCTGGGCATATTGTTGGGACGCGCTCAATTGCTGGCGATAATAATACAACGTTTCAGGGGCTATCACTGGACTTTGATGGTGCTGTAACGGGTGGTGACGTCTATAAGGTCGTAGTGTCAACGAATGTTGACGATGCGAGCAATCTAAACAATATTTTAGACACGTCGTTAATGGACAAGGAAAGCGGTGTTGGTGGGTATGCAGAAATTTTTGGTAACATTGTGTCTAGCACAGGAGCGGAAATTCAAGCTAATCAACAAACGTTAGAGAGTAGCGAAGTCGCTTATCAATTGGCCGTGGACATTAAAAATGAATTCACAGGTGTTGACCTCGACACAGAAGCTGCACGTCTAATGGAGCAACAGCAGGCCTATCAGGCGCTCGCTCGGGTGCTAACTACAGCTCGTGAATTACTAGACACCTTATTGCGTTCAATGTAGCGGGAGTTGAATACTATGGCGATATCTACTTCTGGATTTTATCAAAAAAATATAGATCTTTTTTCACGCTTGAATAATGAGGTTAGTGACCTTCAAGTTCAGGTAAGTACGGGAAAAAAATCTTTATCCTTAAAGCATGACGTTCAAGATATATCACTGTTAAATGCATCGGAGGAACACAAACTCGAGATCATTCAGTTTAAGAGTAATGCGGAACAAATAGTTTCTGATCTTGAGAGAATTGATATAAGTTTTGAACAATTGCAGAATGCTGCGGTGCGTTTGAAAGAAATGCATGTTGAGAGCTCAAATGGTTTTCTAACTTCTGAAGAACGAA
>CBFIFN010000165.1:0-2165 GCA_965661885.1 uncultured Burkholderiales bacterium
ACCGCCCAAATCGTGATACCTATGGGTCCAAATAGAATTAGATCGATGAAAAACATCACGACGATACCGATCGTTTCGTGTTTTGCATACAGACGTCTCTCGATCCAATCATCGGGCGTCCCATGCCCATATTTATCAACTGTTTCCTGATTTTTAGCTTCTTGTTTGTACAGCTCGGCGCCTTCAGTAAGTACTTTTTTGATGCCCAGCGTTTGCGGGCTATGGGGGTCCTCATCCGTTTCGCATTTGGCGTGGTGCTTTCTATGGATGGCCGTCCATTGTTGGGTAATCATACCTGTTGTTAACCATAGCCAAAACCGGAAGAAATGTGCCACCGTCGGGTGAAGCTCAAGTGCCCTATGGGCTGAGTGTCGATGCAGATAGATCGTCACAGCTGCAATCGTGACATGAGTAAGCCCAAGGGCGGTTAAAACATAACCCCACCACGGAAGCTCAATGAGTCCGTTCGTCCAAAAAGATGCTGTGGTAATCGTAACTGTATCCATGCAATGTCCTCGTCTATTAGTCTCTTGGGAGCATTTTAAACTACCTTAGCCGCCAATACCTCAAAATTACCCTCTATTGACTCAGAAAGTGCTAATTTGTTTCTTTGATAGCCTTTAATTATCTTAGATTTTTAGATATTCCATGATCACATCGCTCTGAACGCTGCGGCGAAGAATCCATCGCAGTCGTGTGTGCTCGGTAATAATTTCAGATATGGGGCTGAATTAACATCAATTCCATCGATATTTAGGAGCTCTGCTACGTTGACGAGTTCGAATTTTTCCTTCTGTTGAGATAAAAATCGCTCCACTACGGTTTCGTTCTCATCTCTGAGCAAACTACAAGTCCCATATATAACGAGTCCTTGCGGCTTCGCCAGTTTACTAGCCGCCTTTAGAATTCGAAGCTGCTTTTCCGTCATTGAGGAGATATCTTCGCTAGTTTGTCGCCATTTCATATCGGGATTTCGACGCAGTGTTCCTAAACCGCTACAAGGTGCATCGATCAGAACTCGGTCTATTTTTCCGAAAAGTCTCTGAATTCTCGGATCATTTTCGCTACCGATCAATTGTGGGTGCACATTTGAAAGGCCGGACCGCTTTAACCGAGGCTTCAGTCGGTCTAGTCTCTTCGCAGAAACATCGAACGCATAAAGACGACCTGAGTTACCCATCATCGCCCCTAACGCCAACGTTTTTCCTCCGGCTCCAGCGCAAAAGTCGACAACCATCTGACCTCGTTTTGCCCCCACAAGTTGGGCCAGTAGTTGGCTGCCTTCGTCTTGGACTTCAATACTTCCCCCAAGAAACAGCTTATGTCTTTGTAGTGAAAAATTATTTTTTAGACGGAGACCAGAGGGTGAAAATTTGGTAGGCATTGCCTCTATTCCTTCCGCAGCCAGACTTTTCAATACCTCCTCACGAGATGCTTTTACTGAATTCACCCGTAGGTCGAAGTGTGCTTTACGTAGAAGGGACTGAGCCAATTTTGAGGCATTTTCATGCCCATATTGTGATTCAAGTTTGCCCCACAACCAAGTAGGTATTGAGTATCTGTCCTCGGCTCTCAGCTCTGCCTGTTTCCGCTCACTAAGTCCTTCAATACATTGGTGCCAGTTTAGAGCGAGTTTATTCTTGAGCGATTTGGGGGACACCCCGAAGATTTTATTGAGCGCGGTTAAGCAGAGTAGCGGTGCTTCTTTGGACCCTGAGATGATTTCCAGGTATGTTTTATTACGAATAACGCTGTAAGCCAAATTAGCAACGACCGGGCGTTGACGGCTTCCTAATTCTTTATTTTTTTTAAAAAAATTGGACAAGGTCATATCTGCCGGCGATACGAATTTCAGCAGTTCACTTGTTGCTGTTACAGCGGCTTCAAACGTCCTTGTGTTCAAAAAGTCCATTTAATCCGTCGTCACACTTGTGACGGTTGATTGGATTACATTTCCTTTTTTGTCCACAAACTTCAGTTTCACTGGGAGAAAATTGTGGTCATAGGACAACCAAAACTCAAATTGCCGGTCATTTTCGTTTTTTATTACTTTTTTAAAATGAGCGACTCTGACCTCGCCGATTGCGGTTGTGAGAACATCATCTTCTTGGCGCTGGTATTTGTAGAGCTTCAGCCGCCTGCCGTCGGTAATGTGTATTGATGAT
>CBFIFN010000166.1:0-2161 GCA_965661885.1 uncultured Burkholderiales bacterium
CCTACTGATGGCACTCGCCGGTAGTCGCGACTAAAACGCTGCACTAGAAGGTGTCTATAAAAAGAGCGCGAGTAATCGCGCTCTTTTACCTTTGAAAGCACGCGATTGATTCAACGTGAGAGGTCTGAGGAAACATATTTACAATACTGGCTGAGATCAACCGATAACCATGCTCATTTACAAGTACTCCTGAATCCCGAGCTAGGGTCGCAGGATTACAAGAAACATAAACGATTCTCTTTGGCCCATCAGTACCAATGCACTCTATGAGTTCCTTAGCGCCGTCCCGAGGCGGATCAATCAGCAACTTATCAATCGCATTCAAATTTTTGTAACCTGGACAACCTTCAAGAAAAAGATTAGCCGCAAGAAATTCACATCGGTCTGACAGACCATTAACTTCAGCGTTGTACGCCGCTCGTTCTATAAGCTCCTGATTAGATTCAATACCAAAAACGCGTCCACCTCGTCTCGCTATTGCTAATGAAAAGTTACCTAACCCACAAAACATATCTGCAACGCGATCACCCACTTCAAGCTCAAGTAAGCTAATGGCTCGACGCACCATCACTGAATTTACTTCGGTATTCACTTGGGTAAACTCTGATAATCCAAACTCAAAGGTCAGACCCATATCAGGAAGGCTGTATGTAAGGGCGGCAGGTTGCTCAGGAAAAATCTGACTCAAAGTAGCGGGGCCACCACGTTGTATAAAAATTACTATTTGATGTTTTTCTCCAAATTGACTCAGCGCTAGCAAGTCAGCTTTGCTCAGGTCCTCTAAAACTCTAAATGCTAAAACCGTAATTTTCTCACCACAGGCAACTTCGATTTGCGGTACTCGCTCTCTTATAGAAAAGGAATCAAGGAGCACTCTCAACTCCGGCAAGAGTGACGACATATGGCTAGGCAGTACTTCGCAAGACATCATGTCAACGACGTAACTCTTACCTTTTTCTCTGAAACCAACTAACACTTTTTGTTTTTTATGCACATAGCGACTCGATAATCGCGCGCGCGTCCGATACTCGAAACTTGGCCCGCTAATCGGCGATAACATCTGCTCTGGTCTTACTTTACCGATTCTCATAAACGCATCCTCAAGAACTCTTTGCTTGATCGCAAGTTGTGTACGTGAATCGACATGTTGAAAGCTGCAGCCGCCACAAACACCAAAGCTTGCACATCTTGGTTCGATCCGAGAAGGAGAGGGGTTTTTTATAGACGAAGAGACACCGGTTTCGTAGGATGGTTTGCGCCGTTTAATTTCGACATGAACAATCTCTTGCGGTAAGGCGTTCTCAACAAAAATAACTTTATTTTCACTTCGGGCAACACCGCGTGCTTCATGGTCAACCGATTCAATCAAAACTTCCATTTTCTTTATCCATTAGTTAAGTCCACGCCTGCAAAAATTGAATCCAGTGCTCACCTGGCAATGACTGAATATGATTTTTTACATAATTGATTTCTTCTTCATAAATATCAGTCGTGATAGCACCGCGCATTAGCTGAAATCGCACGTACACTAAGTAGGTATTTACTGCATCAGTCTCGCAATAGTTTCTAATGTCGACCAGACCGCCGTCTTGATACTTTTCCCACACATGTCCCCCTGACATACCGACTTTGCCAGGGAAACCTAACAACTGAGCAATTTCATCAAGCGGCGCATTCGCTCGAGGTTGAAAACGAGCCAGCAAATCCATTAAATCGAGGTGTCTTGCATGATAACGACCTATATAGTTATTCCATTTAAAATCGCGGTCATCCTCACCCATATCCCAATATCGTTGAGCGCTCACGCCACTTAGCAAACCTCTGTAGTGGAGCACTGGTAAATCAAATCCCCCACCATTCCAAGAAATAATTTGCGGTGTAAATTTATCTATTCCATCAAAAAAACGTTTAACTAGCTCCGCTTCCGTATCGCCCACACCACCCAGCGACCAAACTCGGATCCCTTCGTTACTTCTAAAAACGCATGAAATAGCTACAATTCGGTGCAAATGAAGTGGCAAAAAATCAGAACCGATTTTCTCTAATCGCTCTCTAAAAGCCATGTCGGCGACTGCCGCATCACTGACCTTATCGTCGATATTTTTTAATATACGAATAACGGCGACATCAGGAATAGTCTCAATATCAAAGGTGAGGGTAG
>CBFIFN010000167.1:0-2056 GCA_965661885.1 uncultured Burkholderiales bacterium
GTGGTAGATCGCTTTTTAAAGGATAAAGTAAAGACGAATGCGGACTCTATCGTTGGGCAAAAAGGTCGTGTTACTGAGGCTGTAGACAATGCCACAGGGGCTGGTCGCGCGCTCATAGGAGGTGATGACTGGAAGGTAGAATGCAAAGAAGATTTAGCTGTAGGCACGTTAGTACACGTAGTTTCTAGAGATAGTATTGTACTACAGGTTACTCCTGTATCGAAATAAAATCTAATACTTAAACAACATATTAAAATGAGTGGATTTATAATCATATTCTCAACCCTAGCCCTGTTAGTCGTAATCTTTGGCGCTGCGGGTTTAAAGATTGTTCAGCAGTCGGAGGTAGTGATCATCGAAAGATTAGGGAAGTACAGTAGAACCCTGAGTAGTGGAATTAATATCATCTGGCCGTTTGTCGACCGTCCGCGTTCGATCATGTGGCGTTACGTAATGGAGGGGGTTGATGGAAGAAAATTGGTCAACTTTAAGGAACTGAATCGTATCGACCTTCGTGAGACGGTTTACGATTTTCCCAAGCAAAATGTGATTACTAAGGATAACGTAGTGGTTCAGATTAATGCTGTGCTTTACTTCCAGGTCATGGACCCAGTGAAGGCGGTCTATGAGATTTCAAATTTGCCAGATGCTATTGAAAAATTGACACAAACTACACTGCGTAACGTGATCGGTGAGCTCGAGCTGGATGAAAGTTTGTCTTCAAGAGATACTATAAACACGAAGCTCCGCTCCATTCTTGACGATGCCACTAATAAGTGGGGCGTAAAGGTGAATCGTGTTGAACTACAGGACATCAATCCGCCTGCGGATATTCAGGCAGCGATGGAGAAACAAATGCGTGCAGAGCGTGACCGTCGTGCTGCTGTTCTTGAGGCGGAAGGTTTGAAGCGTGCGGCTATTCTTAATGCAGAAGGTCAGCGCGAGAGTGATATTGCACGTGCACAAGGTGAACGCCAATCTGCAATTTTAGAAGCAGAGGGTGTTGCTGAAGCTCGCATTACTACAGCAAAAGCTGAAGCAGAGGCTATTGAATTAATTAAAGTCGCTGTGGGTGGTGAGGGTAAAGATCCTATCCAGGACCTCGTGGCGAAAGAGTATTTAAAAACCTTAGAATCTCTCGGTCAGGGGACGGATAACAAGACGGTGTTCCTTCCTTATGAAGCCACTGGAGTATTGAGTTCTCTAGGCGGGATAAAGGAATTATTGAAATAGTGAGTGGGAAACGGCCGGTAAGAAAAAAGCCCTCCAAACGGAGGGCTTTTTTTATGATAAAACGTTTGGGTATCAGACGGCCTCTTTAGGCGATGGTCCCCATTTGTTTTCACCTTGTTGACTGTCTCTAAATAATAGAATAAGCAACCAGATAAAGCCAATCACTGGGATTAGGATAATAAGGAAGAACCATCCACTTTTACCTACATCGTGCAGACGACGTACCAAAACGCCTAATGATGGAAGAAGTATAGCAAGGCTGTAGAGATTGCCTATTACACCTGATTGGCCTGCCATAGGATTTGTTCCGAAAACGTAGACATCGATAAACAAGAGGGCAAAGGAAATTAATGTGCTGATTAAGGTGAAATTCCAATATTCAGCGCGGCGGGCGCGACCTTTGAAATCAACATACTGTCGGAGTACTTTAAAATAATAATTCATAGTAGATGTGTTAGTTGGTCTAAACTAGGAATAAAATTTCACTTCAGTAAAAAGTCGATTTCTATGTATTGCTGGGGAATTGGTGATTTAGGGGTGGAGTGGATGGACAAAATGAAACGCGGCAGGGAACGATGGGATTAGTGTTTAGCTGTGCTTCAAGAATGCACGTAATACTCATGGGCGTTAAATAAGGTTTATGCTACATGTACCTCTTCTTGGATCTTCGAGATATCTTTCGTTTACGTGTAGCTTAAGAGTGTTGTCGAATTCTTCTAACCAACAAAATAAATGATACAGTCTATTATCTGTGTACAGTGCTTCTTCCAGTAATCCGATGTCATAGTCACACAATTCAAATAGATATTCATCCTCTTCGATT
>CBFIFN010000168.1:0-2023 GCA_965661885.1 uncultured Burkholderiales bacterium
GGAACATTTCCGGCAGAGGAGCATGTCATAAAAGCTTCTGGAACATTAGTTAGCGATTTTCTATCGCAAATCGAGTAAGCAATTGACGCAATAACTAGGCGGAGAAAAAAATGAAAAAAATAGCGTTACATTGGCAAATTATTATTTCGATAGTGCTTGCCGGGTTCGTAGGCTCAATCGTGAAAAATGCGTCGGCTGAAGGTGTCGTCACAATACTCGGTCTCGACGTCAATGCTATTTTTCAATATGTAGGGCAGTTATTTTTAAATGCGCTGAAAATGATCATCGTTCCCTTGATCGCGTCATCCATCATTGTGGGGATGGCCGGAATGGGAAATTCCGGAGCGCGACTGGCGAGGATTGGGACTCGTACGTTGCTGTTTTATGCCGCGACGACGCTCTTTGCAATTCTTGTAGGCCTAGCGTTAATTAACTTCGTATCACCTGGATATTCAGACGGAAGAGCGGTAGGAGAGATTTTGGCCTTCGAAAGCCATGATTCCTCTGCTATCCAAGATAAGATCGAAAATAAGGGCTCGGGTGATGTGGCTAAAATCTTTCTTAGGATGGTCCCGCCTAATATCATTCAGGCCGCTGCTGAAGGACAAATGTTGGGTATTATTTTCTTCTCTATTTTGTTTGGTTTTTTTAGTACTAAGCTCCCAGGTGACTTACGACAATCTTTTGGGCGCTTTTGGGAGGCCTCTTTCGGCGTCATGATGAGCATGACTGAGTGGATCATGAAATTTGCGCCAATAGGTGTCTTTGCTCTTGTCGCAGGCGTTATTGCCAAAACGGGTTTTGATGCAGCTCGGCCTCTGGCTGTTTTTTCCATTACGGTTCTGGGTGCTTTACTCATTCACGCCTTGGTTATCCTGCCCCTGCTGTTAAGGACCATGGCGCGCGTTAAGCCATGGGTCACGTTTCGTGCAATGTCCCCAGCCATTCTGACGGCTTTCTCCACTGCTTCCTCGTCCGCAACGTTACCTGTCTCGATGAAAAGCCTGGAGAAGAACGTAGGCGTTTCAAACAACGTTTCCAGTTTTGTGCTTCCATTGGGAGCGACAGTGAATATGAACGGAACAGCATTGTACGAGTGCGCTGCGGCGATGTTTATTGCGCAGGCCTATGGGTTAGATTTAACCCTTGGCGTCCAATTTACAATAGTCGTTGTGGCGCTCTTAACTTCAATAGGTGTCGCTGGTGTCCCGTCTGCGTCCTTGGTGGCTATTGCGATTATCTTAGGCGTAATTGGTCTGCCCGTGGAAGCTATTGGTGTACTTATGGTTTTTGATCGAGTCTTAGATATGTGTCGCACTAGCGTGAATATCTGGGGAGATGCCGTTTGCGCTACGATAATCGCGAGATTAGATGGAGAGAGGACCCAAGTGGATATAGATTGATGATTAAGTAAACAACGTCAGAGCGTTGCCTATAAGTCTATGGATCGAATGACATTAGGTAACCTTAGGTATAGCGTTATTGCTCGGTAAACAAAATGACTGAGTAGCGAGATCCATAATCCTAAGTTTCCAAATCTCTCAAGGAATATCCACGTAATAAAAAATAAAAATGTCGACAGAAGCATGCTGTTTCTCATTGCAGAGGTTGCCGTTGCCCCAATAAAAATACCGTCAAGTTGAAAGCACCACACTCCAATTAGGGGCGCTAGTGCGGCCCAATTCACATAATCTTTGGCGACCTCTCTTACGGCAGGAGTCACTGTGATGAAATCGATAATAGTTGGACCGAAAATCATCAGCAAAAACGATAGCACTGCGGCAACACCGACTGCCCAGCTTGTCGATAATTTAGCTACTGAAACGAAGGTTGTTCTAGAACGACTGCCTATAGACTCCCCAACAAATTTTTCTGTAGCTAGTGCTATTCCATCTAGGAAGTATGCCGACATTGTTAGAAAATGAAGAAGTACTGCATTTGCTGCTAGAGCAGTGTCGCCAAGTGTGGCGCTAGTTGCCGTAAACCAAGAAAATACTATGAGTAGCGCGAAGGTCCGCACTAG
>CBFIFN010000169.1:0-1925 GCA_965661885.1 uncultured Burkholderiales bacterium
CAACAGAAGTCAAGTTAATGATTTTTCCAGATCGCGCCTTCATCATATTTCTACAAACGAGCTTTGATAGTCGGTAGACGGATTTTAAGTTCGTATTCATCATGTCGTCCCACTCCTCCTCCTTCATTCTCATCAGCAGGTTGTCACGGGTGATGCCAGCATTGTTCACAAGAACACTGACTGCCCCGTGGAGTCTCTCGATCTCGGATAGGGTCTGCTGACATTCCTCCAAGCTCGAGACGTTTAATTTATAACCCGCCCCCTGGATCCCCTCTTGTTTGAACAATTTGGTGATCCGGTCGGCCCCCTCTTCGGTGGTTGCCGTGCCGGCTATCGTCGCTCTTGATTGACCGAGTGTTTGAGCTATAGCCGATCCGATCCCTCTTGATGCGCCTGTCACGAGAACGACCTCGCCTTCTAGATTGATATTTGTCATTTATTCTCCCGAGAGTTGATCGATCGTCGTTTGAATGTCTTCGGGCGATGACCACGAAATCATTTGAAAACTTTTGTCAATTCGCTTACTAAGACCGGTTAACACCTTTCCAGGTCCGCATTCAACTCCAACACTTACGCCTTTGGAGGTGATATGTTGAATAGTTTCAACCCAACGAACGGGTTGGAACAGTTGCCGATATAGTCGCTTACGTATTTCATCAGGATTGCCAGCCTCTGTAACGTTTTCATTATGAATCACCGTCAAACTTGGAGTATTTATTTCTGTCTCTTTCAAAATTGGCAAAAATAATTCAGCTGCCGGTTTGATGAGGCTACAGTGAGACGGTGTCTTCATGGCAAGTAACATCGCCCTTTTAGCCCCCATTTTTTTTGCCTCTTCGATTGCTGATTCAACCGCGGCTTTTTCACCAGCTATTACAACTTGCCCTGGTGCATTAAAGTTCGCAGGCTCAACGACCCCACCGTTTGCACTTACTGCTGTGCAAGCAAGTCCAATATCACAATTATTTAAGCCAAGAATTGCAGCCATAGCACCCACGCCAGATGGGACTGCGTCTTGCATTAATTGCGACCGCTCCTTCACAAGAGAGACCGCGTCTGAGAATCCCAGAGCTCCAGCGGCTACAAACGCCGCGTACTCCCCTAAACTGTGCCCCGCTAAGACCGACGGAGGCGTTCCTCCAAATTCAAGCCAAACACGATACATCGCGACATCTGCAATCAACATCAGTGGTTGAGTGTTTGTCGTAACCGAGAGTTGATCTTCAGGCCCTGCTGTCATCAGTTTCCACATATCCTTCTCCATAATCGAAGAAGCTTCTTCAAACGTCTTTTTAACTGTGGGGATACCAGCGAAAGTATCCATCATCCCTAGAGATTGAGATCCTTGCCCAGGAAATAAAAATGCAGTGGTCACGGTAAATTATCCTTTTTTAAACACTTAGAATTCTAGAAGTGCTCCACCCCAAGTAAATCCTCCGCCAACCCCGGCTGCGAGTATTAAGTCTCCCTCGTTCACTCGACCGTCTCTGACTGCTTCGTCAAGTGCCAAAGGAATGGATGCAGCCGACGTATTCCCGTGATGATCGACGGTTGCGACTAACTTACTCAGTGGTAACTTCAATTTTTTTGCCGTTGATTCCATGATTCGTATATTTGCCTGGTGTGGAATAAACCAATCAAGATCGTTTATTGTTTTACCTGTGGCGTCGAGTAATTCATTTGCGGTCTCCTCAAACACCTTCACTGCAAACTTAAATACGACACCTCCGTCCATTTGCAAAAGGGGAGACCCAGAAATTTCGCCTCTATTGACCCAACCAGGAACACATAAATGTTTACTTAATGTCCCCTTGGCATGCAAACTCGTTTTTAATATACCTGGCTTTTCCGCACCAGAAACCACTACAGCACCAGCACCATCTCCGAAGAGAACGCAAGTTGTTCGATCGTTCCAATTGAGGATC
>CBFIFN010000170.1:0-1916 GCA_965661885.1 uncultured Burkholderiales bacterium
CGTCCATTCGGTTCGAAACGCGTTTTCAAAAAACAATGAAGGAGAGAGAAGGCTATATTGGCGTTGTTTTACTCCGCACGAGAGTGGATAGGCGCCCCGGAAGTAAATTTGCCCATCCTCGATGAGTGGGTTTTTAGGCCACTTAGCGCAGGTGCCGGTCACTACTTGAAGCTGGTTGACGACTGGCGCATTGAGCGGTGAACTGATTAAGTCCACGGCTTGCGTTCCCGGTCTAGGAACAAAGTGAATGTTGAATACATTTGCGTTTATTGGAAGTGCATCAGCGCCTGCGTTATAAGGTCTTAGCGGCTCGTTATCAAAATGCCCGGGGTCATGTGAATTATCAGGGAAGTTTGAACGGTCGATGAAGACATTACCCTTAATTGAGTGAACCCCAAAATCGTGAATAGATTTTAGTAGGGCCTTAAATCGTACGAGGTCCAACGTTGGATCTCCGGAGCCGCGAAAGTATAAATCGCCGTCCAGAGTGTTATTTTTGACTATCCCTTTCGTCAGTACGTCTGTATTCCACCGAAAACCTATGCCAAGTAGGTCAATCGCAACTTTCGTGGTCAACAATTTCATTACCGAGGCTGGATTGAGAGATACTTCCCGGTTTCCTGAGAACATTATTTGATTGCTCTGCATGTCTCGGATCTCTACTGCGAAGCCGGAGGGATAGTTTTTGACTAGGTGGTTTAACCGATTTTTAAGGGTGTTGGGTAGTGTAAGTTCGTTTCCGAACGAAGCTTGTGAAATAAAAAGTATTAAAAAGATTAGCAATCGAGGCATAGTTAATAATTATTGGCTAGTATTTAAAATCCAGTTTGAAAAATAAAAATACCCTTATTAATTGGATAATTTACAATAGTAAGTGCACACTTACATCTATTCACGGCGATGATTTCTGTTAAAAATTGTTGTTGACCACTTGAAAACTTGATTATTGGTCCCATATCCTTAGCACTCTTCAAAGTCGAGTGCCAGTACATTGCTCGGCAGAAGGTTGGGTCCATTGTTTCAAGTAAAGCAATTGGAAGCACATTCACCATATATATAAGTTTTTAGGAGACATCATCATGAAAATTCGTCCCCTGCACGATCGAGTGATCGTCAAGCGACTCGAGGAAGAGCGCACAACTGCCTCAGGTATTGTTATACCAGATTCAGCTACTGAAAAGCCAGATACTGGAGAGGTAGTTGCAATTGGTACCGGAAAAGTCCTGGATGACGGAAACAGCAAAGCGTTAGACGTTAAGCCTGGCGATAAGGTTATATTCGGTAAGTACTCTGGCCAAACTGTAAAGGTTGACGGCGACGAGCTACTTGTCATGCGCGAAGAAGACATTATGGGCGTACTTGAGTAATTCCTCGCCTAATCCACACAGAATTATTAAAAGTTTTAAGGAGCTAAATCATGGCAGCTAAAGAAGTTAAGTTTCGCGACGCCGCTCGAGCAAAAATTGTTGCTGGAGTGAACGTGCTAGCGGACGCAGTTAAAGTTACGTTGGGGCCAAAGGGCCGAAACGTTGTTCTCGAGCGCTCATTCGGCGCGCCAACGATCACTAAAGACGGCGTGTCCGTAGCGAAGGAAATCGAACTAAAAGACAAGTTCGAAAATATGGGAGCCCAAATGGTAAAAGAGGTGGCATCGAAAACATCTGATGTCGCCGGTGACGGAACCACCACGGCAACTGTACTTGCCCAGTCTGTTGTTGCTGAGGGAATGAAGTCAGTTGCAGCTGGAATGAACCCAATGGACCTCAAAAGGGGAATAGACAAAGCTGTTTCGGCGGTGGTTGATCAGCTTAAGAAGAACTCAAAGCCTTGCACTACCAGTAAGGAAATTGCACAGGTGGGATCAATTTCGGCAACTTCGGATGCGGAGATTGGCCAGATAATTGCTGATGCAATGG
>CBFIFN010000171.1:0-1906 GCA_965661885.1 uncultured Burkholderiales bacterium
GCATCGAATAACATCCAAAACAAAATTATTTAATTCATTCTGTATGTCAGGCTCTGATTGCACATAGACTCGATTCCTGGACCGCCCTTACATACCCACGGACCTTGACCAGTGATACCTGTATATTTTCCAGTTCCACCACTTATGTAATTAGTGCCCTCATTGACACCCGCATTACCATCGAAATTGGTATAAATGTGATCTCCGTCTGAGTCGCTCCATGAGCACTTACCAACGATATCACCGTTAACATCAAATGCCCCGTAACATCCAGCGATTCCCTCATGCAATAAGCCTGAGCCATCAGAGGAAAAAGTAAATCCCTGGCAACTCACACCACCGACTGCGGTTTCGTTAGCCCCTGGAGTCATAAAGTAGTCACACCCCCAACCCGTATGAAACTGTATGACACCTGTCTTTGAAATATCGGCGTAAGCCGCGCCCGAGATAAACAGAATTGAAGCAATTGCGAATAATACTTTTTTCATGTGTAGTTCTCCTTTTGTTATATGAATTAATTCAATTTCACAAAAATTACACTGGTACTTTGTTTCGCTTTTATAGCTTTATGTCGTGAATCAATCTAGATTTAAAGATCACGCACCAAGTCATCATTGCTCATAAATATATAAAACACAACATGTTTCTTAAAATTAATTCACGCAAATATGATGTCAAAGCTAATAATCACCTCGATAAGGGATATGCATGCTTGGTCATCAAAGGGGCGCATCGAACTTAACGTAATCCAAAAGATCTACTAAATTGATTAAAGTATTTGATAACGACTTTTTAAAAATCGCTCAGAAGCGTGAAAAAAATTAAAATAGGGATTTAATATGATTCTAATTCTCGGAGCATTACTCGGGTTCACTTCAGTTGCGTTTGGTGCATATGCTGAACACGCTCTCCGTGAAACCATAACGGGGGAACACTTTAGATTTCTCATGACTGCCGTCCGATATAATCAAGTGCACGCTGTTGTAGTGGTCGCTATCGGTTTATTCGAACTCGCTGACGCCCACACAACGAAATTCGCTCTAGCACGCTGGAGCGGTAAGCTGTTCATATTGGGGACCGTGCTGTTTAGTTTTAGTATCTACGTTTCTGTCACGTTCAAATTACCAGCTCTAGTAAATATCACCCCCATCGGTGGTATCACAATCATGGCGGGGTGGCTCATGCTCGCACTATTTGGTTACAGGACAATATCAACCAAACATGTCCGTTAAAAAAAGAACTGTCGCATTGACCTTTGTAGCCATAATTTTATTAGGAGGGTTAGCCGCTGGGCCAATTATGAGTAATGTGGAACGACCAACATACCAGGTATTAGAGAAGCACGCCGCCATTGAAATACGACAATATGCTCCGAGACTGGTTGCCAACGTTACAACCTCGGGCTCAAGGGAAGAAGCGATAAGCACCGGATTTAAAATCCTTGCTGACTTTATTTTCGGAAATAACACCCCACCTGAAGATGTAAAAAATGCGGAAAGCAATAGCGATAAAACTCAAATCGCGATGACTGCTCCAGTGGAACAGATTGCTAGCGGGACTAACTGGACAACCGGTTTCAACATACCCACCGAATATACATTGGAAACGCTACCAAAACCCAACAACTTAGAGATAAAACTTGTTGAAAAAGCAGCACAAAAGTTTATTAGCATCACGTTTTCTGGTTCAAATACCTCAAAAAATGTGATGCGCCACGAGAGCACACTTAAAGAGTTCATAAGCGAAAACAACATGCGCACAAAAGGATCTGCAGTTTATGCATTTTACAATCCGCCATGGACGCTACCCCTTTTTAGAAGAAATGAGGTACTGTTCGCCATTAACGAGTAAAAATGTATAACTCAAAAGGAGCAGTATGAAACCATTCTTTGAATTACGAGTTTAC
>CBFIFN010000172.1:0-1876 GCA_965661885.1 uncultured Burkholderiales bacterium
TAGCAAGGCGGTTGCGGACTCCGTCATCAACGACCAAGACTTCCCTTTCCGTTGTGAAATAGCTTTCAGCGGCAAACAAAAAGGCGCCTACCACAATGAACCAGAGTATCGGCTCTCTCAACATTTTGATCTCAGCTTATCACCCAGAGGAAAACCAACTTTTATTCTTGTCACGGACATAACGAGTATTTCCTCACAACGAACGGCATCGTAAATATGTTCAAACCAGCCAAGTTTTTTTTGCGCAAATAATAGTCTTTTTCGTAGCTCGACGCGAATGTTCGACAGTGTACATCTATCCATTTTCTCGGTGTCAGCCAATGGCTAACGGACAAATTTAATCCCCATGATGACGAGTAACCAATACTAATTCTTGAATCTCTTATACATGGACAATGCAGCCTCAAGGTCAAAGAGTTTAAACCCCTTGTTAGCGAAATCTTTGAGGTCGCTTTCGTCAGGAAAGGTGAAATACTCACCTCCACTTTGCTGATCTTTTGTCTCAGGCACATCACCTCTTTCGAAGATATTGATCGTATCGATGATAAGATCACAACCATCGGCATAAATCTTTAGGACATGATCTAGGTACGATTCACGATCATCCACTGGCATGTGCGTGTGGCCAATTATTCTACCCGTGTCGATCGTTGCATCATCAATATAATGCAACGTTGTTCCAATCGATCTTTCTCCTTTTAACATCGCCCAGAATGTTGCCATCACGCCTCGGTAAGCAGGTAACGTTCCCGAATGCAGATTAATGACCCCATAGGCAGGAGTGCCGATCACCTCAGCTTTCAAAATGACACCGTATCTGACAGATACGATAAGATCAGGGGCAAACTTTGCAAGTTGCTCAATACTGCTAGCTTGATTAATTCGGTTTTCTACCCGAACCGGATAGTGATACTTTTTAGCAAGACCATCAATGGTTAACAATTCACCCTGTTGCTGGTTAGAGATAAGATCATTGAGGATGCCCTGCTCTAAAACGCTTAAGTCCACAAGCGCCTGCGGCTTTCGCTTTTTGTTATTGCCAACGCGTTCCGATACTAAAATAGCAATCTCGTGATGGGCAATCTCTGGCAATAGATAGTTGAGCGCAACGGTGCTTGCCAAATCCCTGTTTAGCAGAATCAAGAGTTTCATATCAGGGCTCTTTAAATTCCAAAGGCATATCAAAAGTCATCGTATCTTTTACCAGCTTCGAGGCATGACTCGTATCAAATAGTGAAGTCGCTGTGACTCGCAAAATGACATCCTACTGGATGTCATTAAATACTCTCATCTCTGGTTGTTTATCGGGCTTGCCATCGGTGCGCTGCATCAACCAAAACTTCCTGCGATTGTAACAGCCGTTCAAGATGCATCCTCATGCTACGCCTTTCAATTTGATCAACCATGACGCCCCCTGTGCCCGGTCGATAAATAAACTGGTGCTCGACTATTTGATCAAGACTTCTGGGCTCTGACAGATATGCCAGAAGCCTGCTCTCCCGAGAGTCTATCATCTTCCTGTATTTCTCAAGCATAGTCAGGAATTCTCGACGTCCTTCGATCAAACCCTTGTGATGGAAAGTTAACCACCAATGAGCTTCTACGCTTTTCAGCAATTCAAGGCTTTGCTCAAAATCTACCAAACTTGACCAGCCATCACCGTAGTAGGGACCAAAAGACGTTAGATCTATATCACCGAGCACACAGAGTCGCTCGTCGTTGTTTTCCCAATCGATGAGTAAGCAGGAATGACCGCGTGTATGCCCGGGCGTATGAATAATTTCAATACTGACGCCACCTAAATCAAACTTATCACCATTAGAAAACGACTGGACATCGGGACGACTCTGGTAGAAATAATCCTTAACCACTGAAG
>CBFIFN010000173.1:0-1874 GCA_965661885.1 uncultured Burkholderiales bacterium
ATCCTGAGCCCTGGCCGACTAACCCGCTCAATTTTTTCGATAACAGGTCGACCAGAATAATATTTGAGAGTGAGCTCTAATTCTGGCTTCTTTTTATCGTCACCAACTACGGCCATTCCTTCGATGTACCCCTCGTCAATTAAGACTTGCGCGATTGCTTTTTTAACATTGCTGTACGGCATGTTGACACTCATCTTCTCCGCCATTTGGGCGTTTCTAATTCTTGTCAACATATCAGCGATTGGATCACTCATACTCATAATCGTACTCTCCTACCAACTCGCTTTAATAATTCCAGGAACTTCACCACGCATTGCTATCTCACGTAGCTTCCCGCGTGCAAGACCAAACTTACTGTAGACGCCTCTTGGCCGGCCAGTAAGTGCGCAGCGATTACGCAGTCGGACCGGACTAGAATTACGAGGCAATTTTTGCAACGCCTGACGCGCGACGAACTTTTCTTCTTCCGAAGACTGTGAACTCTTCAGTACGACATCAATTGCTGCTCGTTTTTCAGCGAATCTAGCGACGGTATCCCGCCGCTTGATGTCTCTATAAATAATCGATTTTTTAGCCATTAGATCCTCAATTCCTAAACGGAAAACGAAAAGCGGATAGTAAAGATCGGGCTTCACCATCAGTCTTCGCAGTTGTGGTAATAGTCACGTTCATTCCGCGTAACACGTCGATTTTGTCATACTCGACCTCCGGGAAAATAATCTGCTCACGAACACCCATATTAAAATTTCCACGACCGTCGAACGACTTCGCCGAGATCCCACGGAAATCCCTAATCCGCGGAATTGCCACAGAAATTAACCGATCAAGAAATTCGTACATTTTTGCTCCTCGCAGGGTAACCTTGCATCCTATCGGGTAGCCGTCACGGATCTTAAACCCGGCTATGGATTTTTTGGCCTTTGTTACGATTGGTTTTTGCCCAGCGATCAAGGTCATGTCACTGACGGCATGATCAAGAACTTTCTTATCTGCAATCGCCTCACCGACCCCCATATTAAGAACAATCTTTAAAATCCGAGGGACCTCCATAACTGACTTGTAGCCGTATTCTTTTAGAAGACCTGGCACAACGTCCGCCTTGTATATATCGGCCAAGCGAGCTCCACTCACACTTTCCTGACCAACTTGATTTGCGTCATTACTCATTCATAACCTCTCAAGAATCTACCATTTCGCCGTTAGAGCGAAAAATTCGTGCACGCGACCCATCAGCCAACGTTTTAATTCCTACGCGGTCGCCTTTTTGTGTAGCCGTATTGAATACAGCGAGGTTCGAACTCTGGATTGGCATCTCCTTCGTAATAATGCCACCAGCGTCACCACTCATCGGGTTACCTTTTTGATGCTTTTTAACAAGGTTAATGCCCTCAACAACGACTGTTGAATTTGCCATCATCCTGAGAACTGTACCCTGTTTACCTTTGTCCTTACCCGAAGTCACAATGACTTGGTCACCTTTGCGAATTTTTTTCATCGAGCGTCCTTATTTACAAAACTTCAGGAGCAAGAGAAACGATTTTCATGAATTTCTCCGTCCTTAATTCTCTGGTTACAGGCCCGAAAATTCGGGTGCCGATAGGTTCTAATTTAGCATTTAGAAGCACAGCAGCATTGGAATCAAATTTAATTTTCGAGCCATCTTGCCTTCTTACCCCTGTAGCAGTTCTAACCACAACAGCATTGTAAACCTCGCCCTTTTTGACTCTGCCACGAGGAGCCGCGTCTTTTATGGCCACCTTAATGACATCCCCCACACCCGCGTACCGCCTCTTCGAACCGCCGAGAACCTTAATACACATCACAGAGCGCGCACCGGTGTTGTCAGCAACCTGAAGCCGTGTTTGCATTTGGAT
>CBFIFN010000174.1:0-1764 GCA_965661885.1 uncultured Burkholderiales bacterium
ATCAGCCCTACGCAAGCCTCAAAACGAACCTGCGCCGTTCTATAACATCAAACAGGCATAGGGCGGATAAAGCTTTCTAGCCAATAAACGCCGAAGGTTTTTGGAGATCGATTGTGACCTTTCGCCAAAACGCCCTGCAACATCCCAGCAGTGAAGCCGAATTCTTTACACAGCTGCTTGACCTTTTTGAGCGCTTCGGCGCGTTCGCGTTTCTTTGCTTCTTCCATCTGCGCTTCCAAACGGTCCATCTCAAATTTCAGCTTGTCATAAGTTTTCATAAAATACGCTCCCTAGAATAAATATAAATCATTCATAATATAAAACATCTCACCTGAAATAAATCTTTAAGTTGGCTGTAATATTTGTATGGGCCGATTAAATATCCTTATGCGTGCCTGTGTAAATTTTGAAAATCAGAAAATTTGATCATTGATTTGGTTCCGTAGATTGAAATTGAGTGACGGTCGATGCTGGAATTATTGTCAAAATTTAGGTCCCTAAAGTTGCGCAAATCCAAATTCGAATGTGTCGTGCTTATACAGCAGCGGCTTGGTTAAGCCGGACAGTGATTGCTTGGCCCGCCCGTTAGCATCAAAATTATCGCCTGCGAGATAGGTTTCGAAACTGGTCTTGAGAGCGGGCCATTCTTTATCAATAGCCGCAAACCAAGCAGTGTTGCGATTGCGCCCCTTACTGATCGACATTTGTCGAAAGACACCTTCGTAAGATAAGCCGAGCCTTTGCGCGGCATTGCGGCTCTTTGTATTTAACGCGTTGCATTTCCATTCATACCGCCGATACCCACTCTCAAACGCCCATTTCATCAAGAGAAACATCGCTTCCGTGCCTTCGCGGGTTTTTTGCAGCACCGGAGAATAGTTGATGTGACCAACTTCAATAGACCCATCCTGTGGTTTGATGCGCAGATAACTCACCAAACCGACGGCTTTATTGCTGTCACGTTTAATGACCGCGAAAAAATTTGGATCTGGCGTTGAGGCCGCCTCAGTCAGCCAGGTTTGATAGGCCTCTAAAGTGGAAAAAGGCCCATAGGGCAGATACGTCCAGTTTGAGCCGTCACGATCCAAATTGTTTGCGTGAAATAGATCTTCAGAATGCTTGCCAACATCCAACGGCTCCAGTCGGACCCATTGCCCTGACAGCTCAACACCCTTCGGATGTGGCGGCGGCATATAGGTTTCTAAAGTCTGGTCCTCTCGCATACAGCCCCCCATTTGGCATCGAATAACTTCTATGAATGTGATTATGTTCGTTGAGCGCCCCGCAGCTCCATCAATCCCCAAAGTCGCGGCATATGATCTTATTCTTATGCGATTGTTCATCGCATTAGATTTAAGTGCTCGATGTAGCAGATGACAAAACGTGACAATAGTTTCAGCGCGCTGTCAAGCACTCAAATACCCAATAAACAATGATATAAAAGCACCAAAATGGACAACCATAATTGCTTTATCTTTCCACTTAAACCCAACGGCAAACCATAAAAAAATACCAGTAAAAAACATGTATATATTATAGGGAGCTAGATTTAATCCGGTCAGCCCGTAACCAATAAGTTTGACAGCTGTTGCGAAACATTAACACTATCAACCAACGCGAATTTAGCCATGATTTTCAAAGTTTCATAACCCTCTTGAGCCACCTAATTCACCACGCAAAATACGACCATCACTCTGTATGATGTTTGCTAGTCTTAAAATATTCCTAATTCCCAATCAATCATCCTAGCCTTATTTATCATTT
>CBFIFN010000175.1:0-1711 GCA_965661885.1 uncultured Burkholderiales bacterium
TATAGGACCTACACATGCATTCCCTGACTGCATTAGTTCGGAGCATGTTGACTCCTCAAGCCTGGTTACATGAGTCAATATCACAGTATCGATGCTCTTAAGCAATTTATAACTACAATATTACATTGTCGTAATCCTAAGAATTGAGCCAAAAAGATTTCTGTCGACTCCAAATTACCCTACTCTTTCCAGTATCATGGGGTGTCGTATGTGGCCCCGCGGCCGAAATTACTAGGCGCTTTTATGGATCGTAAGACCAGAGATTTTTATCATATACAAGACAAAGTCGATTTATGCTGGCGGTATGCTGATTCCGGCGGAATGGTGGATGTGGCAGCGATCCACGATATTGAAAAGCAAATTGCTGCGCTCACAATCAGCTTAGAGCCCTTATCGCCACCAATTAATCAACTTCTCGACCTTTACAATCAAAAAATTTCAATAATTCAAGGTCTTCTTAAGACTGACCAAAGGCCTGGTGAGGAAGATCAAAAAACGAGAGAGAAGCGATCGGAGACAGACGTCACACTGAGCAGCTCAGGTATGGGATTCTTCTCAGAGAAAAGTGCCGAAGAATATTCGGTAATAGAAATCGATATGTATCTAGAAACAACCAATTGTGAAGTAATTCTCCGTGCAACGATTATGGAATGCAGAGTATCGGCGGATTCAGAAAACCCCGGAAATTGGCTAAGAGTTCGATTTGAGAAGGGACAAGAGAGGGAAGCTGACGTTATTCTTGCCCACGTTACCAATCGGCAAATTGAAAAACTAGAGCGACAGGAAAGCGCTCGATCCGAAACTTAAGGGTAAATTTTTAAACTTATACGCCATTGCAGCTGGGATATTCATCACTGCTATAGCGCTGTGCAAAAACTGCCTCACAACTACCGATCTCCGCGCAAAACAATTCATCGATACTTTCTACGTGGCCCAAAAATCCGATATTTTTGTTAATTAAGGTCTTGGCGCGAAGCATAAAAACAAGATTTCTTTCGCTACGGTTAGTCTCTGCCAATTTCGTGCAGCTGTGCCAGCCCAGGTCACAAATTTCAGTGTCATTAGAGCGGCAAATTCGCGTCTCTGCGGCGCGGTTATTGGCTAAGGATCTATCCTCGGTACTTCCCACTGCAGCGTAGGAATATAGCCCCTGAATCGTTAAACTAATAAAAATAAAGGGTCGGCAAGGTTTGCAACTCAACCCCAGCAACGCTAAGACTTTACAAAAATATGATTTTCAACGTTGGCAAAGGCTTTGTAGTCAGCTTTGTACATGTCATAAAAGCTGGATATCGCATTTTCAAATTGAGAGTCAGCACCAATAGACTGGTTTAATGCAATAACGCCTCCTGATCTCAAACTCTCATGGCAACACATTAAGACCGCGAGTAATGAGTCAGTAGAGCTCGCGCTAGATACATAAAATGCATCAAATTCAGCAGCCTCAATCATCGCATCAAGCTTTTCTGTTTCTGAGCCCTCATACTTATTGAGCTGAAAATTAACTGTCGTGCGTTTGCCCGCATCAACAACCGCGGAGTCAAACGCAGACTCTGCGGTTGAATTGCTGAATTCCATCAGCGCGTGAATCTGAACCTGAGGCGCCCAATCAATAGCACTAATCAGCCTCTCTGTGAGGACAGAACTGTTGCCTCCAATCTCTGCCAACTTTACCGCGGAGATAGACTTTATCGCATCTAAATAGTGCTCA
>CBFIFN010000176.1:0-1681 GCA_965661885.1 uncultured Burkholderiales bacterium
GTGCGATTTCTGGGTGTGTAAACGTAGCCCAAGGTACCACCGAAAAATCAATTGGGAATCTTTTGAAACTTCCAAACAGTGAATTGACCACCGCATGCCATGCCTGGTGAGCTGCCGCATGGGTGAATTGCATTCTTCCTGTGACATCGCCGCAGGCATAAATGTTGGGATATCTGGTTTCTAGGAAATCATTGGTAGGTAAAATGACATCTTCAGCTGAGACGGCATTAATCGTCTCTAATCCATACCCGGCAATATTAGCTCGTCTCCCAATAGCAAAAAGAATGAGATCGAAGTTCAGACGAACCTCACCGTTCGGACTATCGCAAACTAAGGTTTGTGTATCTTTTTCTTTTATGAATCCTTTTGCTCGATGTCTCGTTAACACTGTAACTCCCTCATCTGAGAGCTGATTTTCGATTATTTCTGTGACCTCTGGGTCTTCTTTTAGCAGAATTCGGTTCTCCGATTCAATCAGAATAACCTCTGAGCCAAGTCTTTTGTAGGCCTGTGCCAATTCGCAACCGATGGCTCCTCCGCCAATAACAATTAATTCTTTTGGTAGATTTTTCATATCCCAAATAGTGTCGGATGTGACATATTGAATTTGATCAATATTTGGCAAATGGGGAACGATCGGACTAGCACCGGCAGCCACGATGATTGATCGGGCGCTAATTTCTTTTTGACCGTTAGTGCCGTCTACTGTGACTGTCCAGGGAGATGTGATATTCGCAGCTCCTTCCATGCACTCTACTCCGAGTTTCGTGTACCGTTCCTGAGAGTCATGAGGCTCTATTTTTTTTATTATTCTCTGGAGGCGCTTTATCACGTCTGAGTACTCATACTGGACCTCAGCCTTGTCGAGACCTAATTTTTTTGATTGTCTAGCTTGCTCTAAGAACTGAGCTGTTTTAATTAATGCTTTTGAAGGAACGCAACCGGTATTCAGGCAATCACCACCCATTTTATGTTTTTCAATCAGTGCAACACGAGCGTTTACAGCAGCGCCGATATATGAGGACACAAGACCCGCAGCGCCTCCGCCAATGACAATAAGGTTATAGTCGAACTGTTTCGGTTTAGTCCACGTTGCGTAAACTCTTTTTCGTCTAATTAGTCTGATTAAAAGTTTAGCGGTGATCGGTAGTAGCCCAACAACACAAAGAGAAATAATTAAGTCAATTGACAGGATATCGCCGGTTGAATTCAGCGTAGCTAGTTGAGTCCCAGCATTCACATATATGACTGTCCCAAGTAGCATGCCTAATTGACTGACCCAATAAAAAGTACGCGTTTTTAACGCTGTAAGAGCCATCAAAACGTTGATTACAAAAAACGGAAAGACTGGAACTAGCCTGAGTGTAAATAAGTAAAACGCACCATCTTTTTTGATTCCTTCGTTGATAGTCGTTAGCTTATCTCCAAAACGCGACTTTATATAGTTCCGGAAAAAATACCGGGTTAAAAGAAAAGCTGCTGTGGCTCCTAATGTGGAGGAAAAAGATACTAGAATCGTGCCCCACCACAAACCAAAGATGGCTCCGCCGGCAAGCGTCAAGATTACGGCCCCAGGCAGAGAGAGAGCTGTGACTACAATATAAACTGCCACATATACAAAGCTTGTTTGAACTGGTCGATCATTAAAGTAACTTTTTAAAGATACATAGTTATCCTTAAG
>CBFIFN010000177.1:0-1625 GCA_965661885.1 uncultured Burkholderiales bacterium
CAAGCGCTTCAGGCACTAAAACAGCGACCGATTGGCAGATTAAAGTGAGTGATATACATTTCTCTAATGAAGATCTTGACGGTGCTGCCGCTGCCTACTTAACGTTTCCGCGTGGGCCAGGCGAAAAGATGCTTGAATTTCAAGTCCAAATTGAAAATGTCGATGCGAGTCGTCTATCATTTTATATGCCAAAGAAGTTAATAAAAACTAAGGCATGGATTAATAAGCGTGTTTTATCTGGTTCGGCAAACAACTTAGTTATTAACGCTAAAGGACCGATATCTCCTTCTTTTTTCAAAAGTGAAAGCAGTCAGTTTGAATTGGAAGCTGACGTGGAGGGTGGGGTTTTTGAAGTTGGTGGTGAATGGCCCAAAATAGATAGGGTGAGTGGCTCTTTTAAATTAACCAAAAATGCAATATCGTTTTCGCCAGGAACCGCTGAGATTTTCGGCGTTGATATCTCTGACAGCGATCTATCGATTGGTCGCTTAGGTACCCCTGAAGTCTATTTTCAATGGGGTGGAAGGACGAAAGCGACAGTCTCTGAAATGGTTCAATACGTTAAAAAAAGTCCTATAAATAAAATGACGAAAGGTGTGATGGCCGAGGTGAAAGGGATGGGTATGGGCGAGCTTGACCTTGCCTTGCGTATTCCCCTTTTAGATCGACGCAAAATGAGCGTCTCTGGCATATTGAAAGTGGATAGTAAACACTTAGTTGTTAATGGTAATAGCCCCAGCCTTGAGGATGTTAAGGCAATCCTGCAGTTTGAAAACAAGAAGGTTCAGATTCTAAACGCTAGTGCTATGGTGCTTGGAGGGCAAATGAACTTGTCATCCAGGGAGAGTGAAGCGGGCTTAGGTGTCATAGATTTCCAATCCTCAATAACCATTGATGCGCTCTCAGAGTATCTCGCTATCCCAATAGATCGCAAATATCTTTCGGGTCAAATATCCTCTGTCGGAACTGTCAGCACTCTATCAGATCGCTTATTCGTTGATGCAGACGTGAACTTATCTGGCATTGTTTCGCGTTTGCCGAGCCCTCTCGCGACATTGGGGAGTCAGGTGCAAAAGCTATCTATTGAATATGTAGAGACAAAGTTGGGTTTGCAGGAAATTGTTTTAAAAGACGAGAGCGCTCACATTGCTCATTTAACGTTGTCGAAAGGCAAATTCGTTCGTGGAGCTGTCAACGCACCTCTCGATGCTGACGAGGACGTTCTGTTGATCGGCGGTGATATTAGTCATTTTGATGTCGACGGATGGCGACTGTTTCTTGAGGAAACGAAAATCGATTATGTGAGCCAACCATCGGTCTTTCCGATACGGTTAAGTTCGGATATTGGACGCATTACTATGTTCGGTAGTGTTTACGAGGAGGTCCAGCTTGAGGGGCAATTTTTAAAGCCCAGCGGACTACTATCCATCGATAGCGATGATATTTCTGGAAAAATCGTACTTAGTAATTACGGTGGCCGCGACGCTAAAGTGAATTTTAATCTTCAGCGGCTAAATGTGAAAAGGCCGCATTCAAATCAGACAACACCGAGGGCCGGAGCCGAGGGGGCGCAAATGCCTCCAGCTGTTGATGCGGTCGTCAATGAATTTGTGCTTGATGGTCAA
>CBFIFN010000178.1:0-1623 GCA_965661885.1 uncultured Burkholderiales bacterium
CAGGCCTCGGACTCGCTATTTCAAAACAGCTTGTCGATATGATGAATGGCGAAATCAAAGTTGAAAGCACAGTAGGGCAAGGATCAACCTTCTCTTTTTCTATTCCCATCGGAATCATTGAGTCTTCGGCGACTGATGAAAGCGTTAAGCCCTTTCTTATCACCTCGACAGCTAATTCCAGTTCACGCGCTGGTCTCATTGAAGGGATGTCGATTTTGATGGTGGAAGACAATGTCATTAATCAACGGCTTGCTAGTGAGGTATTAAGGAATGCAGGTGCAAAGGTGGTGCTCGCAAACAACGGCGAAGAAGCGTTGTCGTTCCTTAAACCCGGTAAGTTTGATCTCGTGCTTATGGATATGATGATGCCAGTTATGGGCGGTCTCGAAGCAACAAAGAGGATTCGAGCGCAAGAGGAGTACCGATCTCTCCCGGTGATTGCTCTATCAGCCGGTGTGTTGCAATCGCAACTGGACGAGGCACTGGAAAATGGATTTAACCACTACCTAACAAAACCAATTAACTTCGATGCGCTCATCAATCTGCTCGCTGATATCAACAGCAAGATACTTTTCGGAGAGAGCTCCATCGCTATGCAGACTAGCATTGAGCCCAATGCCCCGTCATTACACCCAAGCACGACAACCCGATTCATCCCGGACCAAAGAGACTGGGCTAACGAAACCGACGAGCCCGATCGCTTTGCTGTCGCGCTCGAGAATCACAACGACGATCCAGAATTCCTTAGCAGTCTACTGGGAGAATTTTTAAAGTTTTATAGCAATGCAGGGCAGGAGCTTGAAGACTTCATCAATAACAAAGATCAACAAGAGCAGGCGGTAAGACTGGCTCACAATCTAGCAAGTGTCGCAGGTAGTTTTGGCGCTACAGATCTACTTGGTTTCTCTCGGGAAATGGAAAAATGTCTGCTCGCAAACGATATAAAAGCAATTGATCACTTGGCAGACCTGAAAGAAGCGTTGAAAATATTCGTTGAGGAAATTCACCAGTTTCGCTCAAAACACTAGATCAATTCTGCAAATTAATAACGTCCAGATACTCTGTCGATTCTACTGTTTCCAAATTTTCAAAATCGTGATGACGTGAGTCCAACATGTGCGAAGGCACAATATCCGTCATTGAACGGAAAATGCTTTCAGCCCGACCTGGATGACTTATCTGCCACTCAGCGAGCATTTCCTTAACCCTTTTTCGCTGCAGATTGTCCTGCGAACCACATAGGTTACATGGAATAATAGGCATCTTGGCCAACTCCGCGTAAGCAGCAATATCGGCTTCCTTACAATAAGCAAGCGGTCTTATTACTATATTGGCGCCATCATCACTCAACAGCTTAGGCGGCATGGTCTTCATTTTGCCGCCATGGAACATATTGAGGAACAATGTCTCAATCATGTCGTCTCGGTGGTGACCCAGAGCTATTTTGGTAAATCCTTTACGCTTTGCATAACTGTAAAATATCCCCCGACGAAATCTAGAGCACCAGCCACAATAGGTTTTTCCCTCCGGTACCATATCGGTTACCAATGAATAGGTATCTTCTTCTAATACTTCCCACTCAACTTTTAGCGTTTTAAAATAGTCGGGTAACACCTGAGCTGG
>CBFIFN010000179.1:0-1622 GCA_965661885.1 uncultured Burkholderiales bacterium
CCAGCCGTGTCAATCGTTACTCCAAAACCAGGGTTTGTCACAAACTGAGTTGAGATGTCGTTAGCCACCTCAATACGCCCATTTAAAAGCGCAACAGTAGAATTTGCAGCGTCGATTTGACCGACGAACTCAGTTCCCCGAACGCCAATGGTTGCAACCGGCGTTTCAACGTTTACTTTTTCTGGGGTCTTAGTTGCAACCTTACCCGATATGAATCTGAAGGTGCCTTTCGTGACTTTGATTGCGACCTCGTCTTCATCGCTATTGAACACAAACTTGTCGAGAACTAACTCGGCCTTCTGGCCAATATTAATCGCCGTTTGGTCCATCAAAAGTACCTGAGCCCGGCTCGAGCTACCCGTGAGAATCAGATCATTTTCGTAGACCGCAGAACCCGGTTTTACCTTGATGTTTTTTCCATCGCGCTCAATAGACACTTTACCGACGATTGCCGCAATTGCACCAATTTTTTCTGCCGCGATCGCGCCTCCGGCAAATACGAACGAGAGGAATAATAAAAAGAAAAACTTTCTTACATTTTGTATCGCAGTTCGTTGTTGATGCATTAAAAGACCCATGTCAATCCAATATTCGCGTCTCGTGTGATCGTGTCGAAGTTGATAATGTTTGAATCCACCTCGGTTTCAGAATATGTCACTGCGATTGTTGGTATTTTTTTATTTGGTGGTCCTGGCTTACGCCAGTTAAATGCAACCGTCCAATTGAAAGCGTCGTCCAAACGAGTTATATCCGAGACGGTGGTATCGGGGCCATCGCGATCCGTCTCAGTTTCCTTCAAAGTTAGACTTCCCGTCCACTGACTTCCAAGAGGCGCCGAGGCGCCCATCGAGTAACTGAAAACATCCGTCGTATCTTGATCTGTTTTCGCTTCAGTTCGGATGTAAGAAAGATTCGGTAAGAGGATTAATTTACCACCTAACGCGGCATAAGACCCCTTAAGGCCAGCCCCATATGCCTCTCCATTCTTATCTTGAGTGGCTACCGTCTGAAACGCGTTGTGCGTGACGTCTACGGAGCCCGATAATGTGGCTGTTTGACTGCGAATGAATGTTTTAATGCCACCTAATTTAAAGGACTTTGACAAACTCTCCCTACCTAAGTCAACGTCTGTCAGGGTGAACGAAACGGAATCACCTGTAGCGATCCAATTATAACCAAGACTCAGAAGCGCAATTTTCATCCTGAGTGCATCTTGCGTTTGAAACTTTTTATTGATTAGCGTCAACCCCGCTGTAAACGCCTGAGGATCCTGATACGGAAGTGCGTATTGATAATTTAGACCGACGAGACTTTGTTCGTAGTATTCCGTCACCTCATCCCCGGCGTCAAACAAAACGCCCGGGAAAGCCGCAACCAATGAATTGCCAGACTCAGAAATACTGAGCGGATTGTCTGCACGACCCCACGTATAACCAGCAATTTTTGTGAGTGTGTGCGGTGATCTCAAGTCTTCCAATTGCTCAATGAGCTGCGCCGCTTGAGCCTTTTCCTGCTCTGGAATAGTCGGATCAGCAACGATCCTTCTCAGATCTGCTTCAGCCTCCGGCAAGTTACCTCGAGCAATATTCAGCTGAGAGAGCATATCTTTTGCTAAATAATTT
>CBFIFN010000180.1:0-1566 GCA_965661885.1 uncultured Burkholderiales bacterium
AATGGAAAGGTCATTGTTTACGCGTCTGAGGCAAATGGGCGTGGTATATTACGATTCGTGTCTAAAAACGGCCGAGCCAAGCTCCGTTATTTGGGACCGAAGGGAGTTGATATTCGTGAGCCCTCTTGGGGGCCTTTTATCAAAGATTAATTGGGAAATTTTATGACCACGAAGATCTTACTATTGGCTGGATTGGTTGCAGTTTGCGCTGGTTGCTCGAGCAAAACCAAAACGAATGCTGATATTGAACAGAGAGATTTGTTTGATCCGTCCAACAGACGGTCCTTTGAGCAGAGTGTTGAATCCATTGAGACTGGTGATAACCAAAATGTGGGTGATCTCAAAGCTCAGCAAGATGAATTGAAACGCGAATTTGAGCGTGAAGAACAAAGACTTTTAGAAGAGCGTTCCAAGATCGATAAGGAAAACGCCGCGATCGAGGCTGAACTGGCGCGAGAGGCGGAGATTGAGAGGCAATTGGCAGAGAAAAATTCGTTATTGTCTCAAAGGAGTGTTTTCTATAATTTTGATAGCTCGTTGATTCAGCCGGAGTACCGCCCTATTGTGCAAGCACATGGAGACTTCTTATCGAGAAACCCGCAGGTTAGGATAAGGATTGAGGGGAATTGTGATGATCGGGGTAGTCGAGAATATAATTTAGCGCTTGGGCAAAGTCGGGCTGAGCAATTAAAGCAAGCGCTGATCCTAGAGGGGGCGAGGTCGGACCAGATTGATGTGATGAGTTACGGCGCGGAGCGACCCTCGTTTTTTGGAATAAATGAGGAAAGTCGGGCTAAAAATAGGCGGAGTGATCTTGTTTATATTGATGAAAGCTAGACCGTTATTTTGATGGGATATTTCGCATGACCCAAACTGATGATTCAAATGGTTAGGAGCCAATTGCTGGCATTTTTTTGGATCTTTATTTTCACAGCACTGAGCGCATCCTTCGTCCCTTTAACACTCGGGCAGGAGGGGATAGAGTCGGTTATATCTGAACCGAAAGCAAAAGTGACCGATTTTTATCAGCGTCAAAAAATGGACGAAGAGATTCGGGCACTCAGAGGTGAGTTGGATCTTGTAAAGAGAAGGCTTGTTGATTTAGAGAAGGCTCAACAACTGGTTCGTGATCTGATGCAAAAGGTTTCTCGAATCGAAGCTCAAATCCGCGTTGGTGATGGGTCATCATCTTTAGCTTCAGTCACTGATGGCCTCAAAATAGACCTCGATCTGGTTGCGGCCAAATTGAACTCGTTAGACGCTGATATTCGAAAAAGCCTGGAGGCTTTGGCAGGAGATCTGTCTGAGGAACCTGTTAGCCTCATTCGACCTGAGCGAAATACAGTGCGTAAGGCGACATCTACGACCAATGCGCCAGACTTACCAGATGAAGAAAAGGACGTTAAATCTTTTTATAGCTATGCGAAAAATGCCTATGACAGCGAACGGTATGATGAAGCCATTGAGTTATTCGGTCTGCTTAATAATGCTTTTCCTGAGAATCAATATTCTCAAAGTGGTATGTACTGGGCCGCGAGGGCCTTAAAGGATGGTGATTTTCGTAGT
>CBFIFN010000181.1:0-1506 GCA_965661885.1 uncultured Burkholderiales bacterium
TTGATGTCGCTGCTTGGTTCAAAATCTGAGATTTCGATAAGGCGGTTGACTCTGCAGCAAAGTCAGCATCCATGATGCGGCCCAAAGCCTGCTCTGTCATTACACTGGCTCTGCTCAAATTAGAGATTGAGTAATTCAGGCGGTTTTGCAATGAACCCATTGTAGCTTGCTCCTGAGAAATGGTTTGCAATGCAGCATCCATGGTCCCAATCACAGTTGTCGCGCTTGCTTGCGTTGCAATTGAAGCACCATTGATCGAAAGGCCAGATTGTCCCAAATCTGCAAAAGTTAAGGAAATCGTTTCAGCAGTTGTATTACCAGCTTGGATTGAAACAGCTGAAAAAGTACCGTCAAGAAGTGCTACGTCGTTAAACTTGGTGTTTTCTGCAATCAGATCGACCTGCTCGAGGAGAGCTGATACCTCCAACTGGGCGTTTGCACGGTCTGGTGTATCTTCATAGATACCGTTGGCCATCTGCACAGCCAGTTCACGAATACGCAAGGTCATGTTACGGATTTCGTTCAGACCTGACTCTGCAGTTTGAATGAGGCCGACGCCATCTTGGTTGTTACGGATGGCCATATTGATGCCGCGAAGTTGCGACTCCATCTTACCAGCAACGGCCAGGCCAGCGGCATCATCGGCTGCACTGTTAACTCGGCTGCCTGATGACAGGCGTTCCATAGCTGTCTCTTGAGCGCGGTTGGCGTTAAGTGTGTAAAGGCGGGCATTCAAAGCCCCAACATTTGTATTAATGGCAGTCATTTTTAAGTCTCCTTACTTAGTGAATAGCCGGTCCTCTCGGACTTTATTTTTAACGACACAGGTCAAAAATATTTAGTGAAAAAAAGAAAAAAATATTATAAAAAACAATGGCTTATAAATTTTTTTTGGCGTAGTTCATCCCTCTCCAAAATGTGTCTAGATTCGCACGTTGGTGTAAAAAATTTTGATTTTTGAATTAATTAAAGAGCGATAATAATCTGCTCATAGATTGATTGGCCTGAGCCAGCATTGCGGTGTTGGCTTGTGACAACACTTGTGCTTTGGATAACTTTGTTGACTCTTCTGCTATGTCGGCATCCATAATGCGGCCGCGGGCAATCTTTGTCGCTTTAGTGGTTTGTTCCAGCACCGAAATTGTATGATTAAAACGATTTTCGTATGCGCCAGCTCGGGATAATTCGTCTGATATGGAAGTTAGCGCTGCCTCAAGCACCACCATCGCAGTTTTTGCATTAGCTTGGGTGCTGACGTCAACAGTGTCAACGCCAAGGCCTGATGAGCTGTTGTCTTTAAAAAAGATGCTAGGGCGCTCATTGGCAGTTGGTCCAGTTTGGATACCGACGTTTTGCATAGTCCCGTCAAGAAGTGCAACACCGTTAAAATTGGCATTCTCAGCAATCAAGTCGATCTGCTGCAGAAGCTGATCAATTTCGATTTGAGCAAAACCTCGATCTGGGTTGTCGACATAGATACCGTTTGCCATCTGCACCGCAATTTCG
>CBFIFN010000182.1:0-1478 GCA_965661885.1 uncultured Burkholderiales bacterium
AGCTGCCATCGTCCCAAATGTCACAATTTGTGAAACAGATTCCGAACCATATTTTTCTCGCACATAGTCGATAACACGATCTCTCCCGTCTTGGCAAAAATCGATATCAAAATCCGGCATTGAAACTCTCTCCGGATTAAGGAAACGTTCAAAAAGTAAGTTATATTCAATCGGATCTAAATCGGTAATACCCAGGGAAAATGCCACTAAGGACCCTGCGCCAGAACCCCGTCCAGGTCCCACTGGGACATCGTTATTTTTCGCCCAATTGATGAAGTCGGCTACGATTAAAAAATATCCTGCAAACCCCATATCTACGATTGTATCGATCTCAAATTTCAACCTATCGCGATACACCTGCTTGGTGGTGACGTCCTCGTCCTCTGTGCGATCAAGCTGCTTAAACCTACTTTCCAATCCGTCCGACGATTGCTGCTCTAAAAACTGTTCCAAAGACATTCCTGATGGAGTAGGAAAATTCGGCAACTGTGGGTTGCCCAGATCAAATTCTAAGGAGCAACGCTTTGCAATCTCTGCAGAATTTTTTAAAGCCCCCGGCAAATCTGAGAAGAGCTCCAACATCTGGGCTTGCGATTGAAAATACTGACTCTCATGGAAGGGTTTTGGTCTATTTTGATCAGCAAGTAAATATCCTTCTGCGATGCAGAAACGTGCTTCATGTGCCATAAACTCGGTCGACTTCAAAAACTCAACGGGGTGCGTAGCGACGACTGGCACTTCCTCTTGCTCCGCTAGCCTCAACACATCAGCCTCCAAAGAGTTCCTAAGCGACTTATCCGACCTTTGTATCTCGAGATAAAAACGCTTCGGGAACAAAGATTGCCAATACTTAAGCTTGTGTTTCGCGCTTGGTAAATCACCATCGATCAAAGAGCGTTCTATATCGCCCTCCTTGAAGCCAGAAAGAGCTATTAGCCCCTCTGAACCCTCCTCCTCAATCCATTCGCTGTGGACAATTGCCTGCCTCACACGCTCATCACTCACATAAGCGCGCGTCAGCCACCGACTAAGCTTTAAATATCCCTCTGTACTTTGGACTAATATCAATAAGCGAAACGGAGTTTTACTGGTTGGCGTAAGCATCGAAATATCGCAGCCAATTATTGGCTTAAGTCCGCGCTTACGAGCCGCGCTGTAGAACTTAACAATTCCAAATAAATTGTCCAAATCAGTAAGCGCTACCGAAGGCATACCATCCTCCGCGGCGAAATCACACAGTTCAGGAATGCGAACCATACCTTGCGAAATTGAATATTCACTGTGTGTTCTTAAATGGACAAATTGAGAAATGGTCATAGCATTATTGTACGATGTAAATCAGTTAACGCTGCAATGATTGGGTTCACCATTATGAATAATAATTAACGATTGAGACAAAACTGTGGAAAAAGTATCAAAAAGTCAATTTTTAGAAATAAACGATATTCGATATCACATAAGAACGTGGGGTGACTCTA
>CBFIFN010000183.1:0-1448 GCA_965661885.1 uncultured Burkholderiales bacterium
CGTACCCAACTTTGTGACTGCTGCCAAAGTCTTTCTCAGCGGGGAGCTAGCGGATGGCAAAAAGCCGAACCTCAAAGGGATACGTGTTACCAAGGGTGCGCGGCTAGCAATTGAGTCGGCCGGCGGAAAGATTGAGGAGTAGGGGCTTGGCTGTAGGAGCTAACAAAGCAGCAAGCAAGTATGGCGATTTGAAAGCGCGGTTGCTTTTTTTATTGCTTGCCCTCGTTGTTTACCGTTTAGGCGCACATGTTCCAGTTCCTGGGATTGATCCTGTTCAGTTAGAGGAGCTATTCAAGGCCCAGCAAGGCGGCATTTTAGGAATGTTCAACATGTTCTCCGGCGGAGCCTTACAGCGGTTTACGATTTTCGCTTTGGGGATCATGCCATACATTTCTGCCTCTATTATCATGCAGCTTATGACGGTCGTTGTCCCGACTTTCGAGCAGTTAAAAAAAGAAGGTGAGTCAGGTCGTAAAAAGATTACGAAATATACACGTTACGGAACAGTCGGGTTGGCTACGTTTCAAGCTATAGGAATATCCGTAGCTCTTGAATCACAAGCGAATCTTGTGCTGGACCCAGGGTTGGCGTTCAGATTTACCACTGTAGTTACACTTGTTACGGGAACAATGTTTCTGATGTGGCTGGGCGAACAGATTACTGAAAGAGGGATCGGTAACGGAATTTCATTGATCATTTTCGCGGGTATTGCAGCAGGGTTACCAAGCGCCGTTGGCGGAACTCTCGAGCTAGTTCGTACTGGGTCATTCTCTATTCCACTCGTGATGCTGATTTTCATCGGGGTTATTGTGATTACGGGTGTTGTAGTGTTTGTTGAGCGAGGGCAGAGAAAGATCCTGGTTAACTACGCCAAGAGGCAAGTTGGCAATAAACTGTATGGTGGTCAAAGTTCCCACCTTCCGCTGAAGCTAAATATGGCTGGTGTTATTCCGCCAATTTTTGCGTCAAGTATCATATTGTTTCCAGCAACGCTCGCAGAATTTCTAGGCACTAATGAAAACTTGTATTGGCTCAGAGATATCGGTGGATTGCTGCATCCGGGGCAGGTTCTGTACATGGTGGTCTATGCGATGGCCATTATTTTCTTTTGCTTTTTTTATACCGCACTAGTTTTTAATCCTCGCGAGACGGCCGATAACCTCAAGAAGAGCGGTGCGTTTGTTCCAGGGATTCGGCCTGGCGACCAAACTACTAAATACATCGAGAAGATTGTTACGCGACTGACTTTAGTGGGCGCAATATATATAACTATTGTCTGTTTGATACCTGAGCTAATGATCGTTAATTTTAATGTGCCGTTTTATTTTGGTGGGACTAGTTTGCTAATTATTGTTGTCGTCACAATGGATTTTATGCAACAAGTTCAGGCTTACGCTATGTCAAACCAGTACGAAAGTTTACTTAAAAGGACAAACTTTAAGGGCGGG
>CBFIFN010000184.1:0-1369 GCA_965661885.1 uncultured Burkholderiales bacterium
AATTTTTTACTGTGGTGTGAGCAAGTGTATATTGGACGACATCAATGTCTCCATTGAGGAACCCTGATCTACAATAGGACAGATAAAAAGCCCACATTTTTTTAAACCGGAGATTAAAGCCCAAGGATTCTATTCCATTCCAGTTAGCATGAAAATTTTTAAACCATTGATGAAGAGTCCAGGCGTAGTCGTTACCAAATGCAAAATCATTAACTACATCGAATTTATGCTTGTCTGCGAGGTTGATAAATTGAGATTTCGTCATGAGCATTCCACCAGGGAAAATATACTTTTGAATAAAATCCACACCCGCTTCGTAGTTGGAGACCAGCGCTTCGTTTATCGTGATAGCTTGGATAACAGCTCGACCATTTGGTTTCAGGGATTTCTTGATCATTGCAAAAAAAGCATCCCAGTATTCTTTTCCAACGGCCTCAATCATTTCAATAGAGATGATGCCATCATATTGTCCTGATATATCCCTGTAGTCTTTTAGTAATGTGTTATTTCTTTTACTTAACTGATGTGTATTCAGAATTTTCCCTGTCCATTCTTTTTGCTCATGTGAGAGGGTAATGCCGACGTGTTCCCCAGGAAAATTTTCTAGACGTTTTTTTGACAGTTCACCCCAACCGCAGCCAATTTCTAAGGTTTTTGACAGTTCACCCAACGGACCTAACTGTGATAGCACTCGGCGGATTTTCAAGTGCTGTGCCTCTTCAAGATCGGTCGCTTTCGTGCCATCTTCTCTTCGTTGAATAGCACTCGAATAGGTCATGGACGGATCGAGCCACAACTCGTAAAAATTATTACCGAGGTCGTAGTGTGCTTCAATGTTGTGCCTCGCTTGTTTTTTGGTATTTTTATTTAAAAGATGTCGAATTCGATTGAAAGCGTTCGTGAATCTATTACCTCTGATGGCTGCGTTCAGAGATTTCCTGTTTTTTCCGATGATCCACAGCAGATGATTCAAATCCGGCGTTTCCCATAACGATTCCATATAGGTTTCGCCAAAAGCGATGTCTCCGTAAAGAATAATTCGACGGAAAATTTGCCAGTCATTTATTAGTATCTTTCCTGGTTCTATTCCGGTTTTAGAGGTAGATGAAGAAATTGAACCGAATCGCCGACAGAAACCATGCGTGTCAGAAATTTCGATAATTCCATATTCGAGGCGTTCAAGGAATTTAAAAACAAGCCTAGCCCAGACCGCATCGTATGCAGTTTTCATTTGTTTCTTTCCGAAAGTGTTAATGGTATTTTTTTTAACCACAAGGTTAATGCATTTAGATGAATCTGGGCGATGATTTTTAGCGTCATAAATGGATATTTAACTATAACTTTTAGTGCTAAAAAAGAGGTCAAGGGT
>CBFIFN010000185.1:0-1354 GCA_965661885.1 uncultured Burkholderiales bacterium
AGCATTCGCCAAACCAAGGTTTCCCTCTGAATTTTCGAAGTCGATAGGGTTCACTTTGTGAGGCATAGTAGATGAGCCTACTTCGCCTTCTTTAGTTTTTTGTTTGAAATAGCCGATAGAAACATATCCCCATAAATCACGATTGAGATCTAACAAAATGGTGTTAATTCGCATTAAGCAGTCAAATACTTCGGCTATCCCATCGTGTGGTTCGATTTGGGTTGTGTAGGGGATCATTTCTAAGCCTAAGCTCTGTAGGAGTTTTCGTGAGTGCGCTTCCCAATCATAATTCGGATAAGCGCTGAGATGGGCGTTGAAGTTTCCAACTGCACCATTCATTTTCGCCTGTAGATTCAATTTGGCTAATGAGTTTTTTTGTTGTGTGAGACGGTAAACCACATTTGCTATTTCTTTTCCCATTGTGGTTGGGCTTGCTGGCTGGCCATGTGTTCGAGCTAGCATTGGCTCGTTCACATATCTAGATGTAAGTTCATTTAGGCTCGAGATGATGGAATCGAGCTTGGGTAAAATAACGTTATCCAGCGCGCCCTTCATCATCAACGCATAGGAGACATTGTTTATATCCTCTGAGGTACAGGCAAAGTGAATAAAAGGGGTAACTGGGGCAATACCCTTCTTGCTTTTAAGTGTTTGACGTAACCAATATTCGACAGCCTTGACGTCATGGTTAGTGGTCTTCTCGATTTCTTTTACTGCTGCTGAGTCTTGAATGGAGAAGTTCGCTATGATTGCATCGAGCTTCTCGACGGAGCCCAATGAAAGTTTTTTAACTTCTTTTAATCCATCGGCCATTGACAAAGACTTGAGCCAAGCAATTTCTACGATCACTCGATGTTTTACTAGGGCATATTCGCTAAAGAACTGTGTAAGAGGTTGAGTCTTTGTGCAGTAACGGCCGTCGATCGGACTAATTGCAGTCAAGGAAGATGAGAATTCAGGCATGATTAATATCGCTGAAAGGTGATGAATTTAAGACCAAGTCTAACACGGCTCAAGTTGGAGTTTTGGCACATTATCGATCTTAGAGCGGCAAAAAGATCATGATTTGGGCATACATTACCTAATAATGCCGCCACCCAAGCAAACATTCGATTCGTAGAGAACCACTGATTGCCCTGGTGTAACAGCCCACTGAGGTTCGGCGAACTGCACGTGGCAGATTAACTCGTTCGTATCTTTAATGGTGCAAGCTGCATCTTTTTGGCGATATCTAGATTTTGCGCCGAAAACCCATGAACTGCGTGGTTGGCTTCCAGAAATCCAATGAAGGTTTTCAGCATAAATATCAGGACTTCGTAGCATGGGGTGCTCATGCCCTTGAACCACGGTGAGC
>CBFIFN010000186.1:0-1148 GCA_965661885.1 uncultured Burkholderiales bacterium
GTAAACAGCTCAAGTAGTATGCCACCGTTTATTTTTCTATCCACAAGGTGAATTCGATCTACCCCGTTTTCAGAGGCTTTAATTAAATTTCTCCAAATCCTTTTTTGGGTTGGCTCATTAATGGAATTAATTAATTGTTCTTTAATGAACGACGTCGTGAGCTCCTTAATTAGTGCACCTTTTTTGTCTTTCAGACCCGATTGCTCACCCAGGTAGACCAGCTTATTGGCGCCTATGGAAATTGCGACATCAGTTGCAACTTCTTCATGTGTGAGATTAAAAATCTCACCGGTAGCTGAGTAACCTAAGGGCGCGACTAGAACTAATTCTCCGTCGTTTAATCGTCTATTTATAGCGTCAGCTCTAACCTTTCTAACTTCTCCAGAGTAGAGCATATCCACTCCATTAATGATTCCTCGCGGTCGAGCGATAACAAAGTTTCCGGAGGTAACCCTGATTGGGCTGCCTACGAGGGGAGTATTAGGAAGCCCCATGGATAGAAGCGCTTCGATCTCTAGGCGTAGTCGACCATTCGCCTCTTTAACGACAGAGAGTGTTTCTACGTCTGTGATTCTGATGCCTTCACAGAAATTCGATCTGAGCTTCTGCTGTTTGACGGCGCGCTCTATTTGAGGTCTCACTCCATGCACTAGGACGACTTTGACCCCGACGCTAACAAGTAAATTTATATCATGCGTGAGGTCTGTAAAGTTACCTTCCTCGACCATGTGGCCATCGAATGCAATAACGAATGTTTGGCCGCTAAACGTCCTTATATAGGGCGCCGCAGACCTAAACCAAGAAACGAATTCGTTTGAAGGGTTCATGCTATTTCAATTATTGTTATTTCGGAGTCATCCTGATGGAGCCGTCGAGTCTGATGGTCTCCCCGTTTAGCATCACATTGTTAAAAATACTTTGGACGAGTCCAGCATACTCGTGTGGCCGACCAAGCCTGGATGGGAACGGAACTTGTTGCCCTAGGGAGTCTTGGACATCTTTTGGCATACCCATGAGCATCGCCGTTTCAAAAATTCCGGGAGCTATTGTCATGACGCGTATGCCGCTCCTTGAAAGGTCGCGAGCGATAGGCAGCGTCATACCCGCTAAACCACCTTTTGATGCCGAATACGCTGCCTGACCAATCT
>CBFIFN010000187.1:0-1019 GCA_965661885.1 uncultured Burkholderiales bacterium
CATTCAAAGTGAATAAGGACCAGTTAAACAAAAAAAAGGCCCACTGGAATAAAGTTGCTATTGCCGCTTGCGAGCAGAGTGGAAGAACCCGCATTCCTAAAATCGAAACATTCCAATCACTTGACAGCTTAATTTCTGAACCATCAGCGTCCGAGCTCACGGAAGCGAAACTTATCCTCTGTCCAAGAGGATCCAAAACGCTTGAAATCATAACGCGTCCACCAAAAAGGGTAGTTATCGCAGTTGGGCCAGAGGGAGGATTTACCAAGCAAGAAGTCGCATCAGCGATATTGTGTGACTTTTCAGATGTTCGACTAGGACCTAGAACTCTTCGCACGGAAACTGCTGGGATAAGCTTAATTGCAGGTATCCAAACCCTTTGGGGGGACTTCTAGTCCCAGAAAAGTTATACTTTCCCAACGATTCGTCATCATTAACATTACTTATAGAGAACGAGACATTATGGAAATTAACAACAATACTGTGATTGTGACCGGTGGGGCCTCTGGACTTGGCGCAGCAACTGCCGAAATGATCGTCGCACAAGGTGGAAACGTAATCATTGCAGACATGAATACCCAGGCGGGTAGTGACCTCGCGACGAAGCTTGGTGATTCAGCAAACTTCATAGAATGCGACGTCACGAAAGAAGACCATGCCCATGCCACTGTTGATTTAGCAAAAACGACTTTTGGGGGCCTGCAGGGGTTGGTCAATTGCGCAGGAATTGCTATCGGAGAAAAAACTATTGGAAAAAATGGACCACATCGACTTGAAACGTTTACGCGCGTAATCAGCATCAACCTTATTGGCTCATTTAACATGTTAAGAATCGCAGCTGATGCGATGTCTAAGCAGGAACCCAATATTGAAGGTGAAAGAGGAGTAGTCATCAATACAGCCTCAGTGGCGGCTTTCGATGGACAGATTGGTCAGGCAGCGTATTCAGCATCAAAAGGTGGTTTAGCGGGTATGACGCTGCCTATCGCTCGCGACCTTTCAAGGAGCGGCATACGCGT